>JAEYQV010000130.1 GCA_023409835.1 Bacillota bacterium | reverse complement strand
AGGTTATTATAAACAGCTCCACTCCGATATTCTCCAGCATTCGTCCTGTCTTAATCTGCTCTTCGATTTCAGTTCCGAATTCCAGAGCCTCAATCAAACGTTTCTTGGTGAAGTTCCTGGACTGGTTTGTGTATTTACCAGCAGCAAAGGGCGGTATTCCGACCGTTTCGCTGATCGTAGCTGCCTGATAGCCTCTTCCGGATAAATCCTTCACCTGTAGCAGAATATTAAAATGTCTTATGATCAGATACAGGATGGACAATGGTTTCTCTCTGAGTGCCAGAAGATCATAGTAAAGCTCCAGAGCCTTGTCCTGCTGCTTTGAACCAATCGCGTCAATCATCTGAAAGATCTTTCCTGTCAGCTGTACTGTAACTACTGCCTCGATATCCTCTACAGTAACTACATTTCTGCCGTAGGTATAGCTAATCAGCTTATCCACCTCATTACGGATGTTCATCATATCCGTACCACACTTATCCAGCAGATAGGTGATCGTATGTTCAGAGATTTTCCTTCCCTCCTGTTCCAGTAAGGATACGACAAACAGCTTCAGGTTCTTCTCATCGAGTCCGTTCATCTCGGAAACAGTTCCAACATCCTTCACCAGCTTAAAGAGGCGGTTTCTCTTATCAACCTCATCCTCTACAAAAAGGAGGAAGGTGCTTTCCGGGATTTCCTTTAATAGCTCAGGCAGGTCACTCTGACTTTTGAAGAAGCCGCTGTTTTCAATGAGGATCAGCCTTCGTTCACTGAAGAAGGGAAGTGTATGAGCCGTTTCCTTCAGTTCCTTAATATCAAGGGATTTTCCTTCGTAGTAATTGTAATTCATAGTATTACTGTCACCGAGGATTGCTGTCTTTAGCTTATCTCTGTAAAGCTTCTTCAGATACGCCTCAGTGCCATACAGAAGATAGATTTGTTTGAAATTGCCGGATTTGATATGCTCTTTAATTATCATCATAAAAGTGCAGCCATCCTTTCAGAACATTCTCTATTCTACCTAATCTGCATGCAAAATGCAAGTAGAAATACTGAATTTATTAATCAAGTGTACCAAATTTACTGAAGGGGCTGATCCTGAAAAAAGCCCGTCCACCAATATTCTTCTTAGATACATTACCCACTGCCTCATAACGGCTGTCCTTACTGATGTTTCTGTTATCACCCATAACAAAATATTCATCTTCACCTAGAATTACAGGTTCTGCCGCTCTTCCAGGGTCTTCGATCGGTTCTTCTCCATAATGTTCTTCCAAAACCTCATCATTGATATAAATCAGGCCTTCCTTTATCTGAACTGTTTCTCCCGGAAGACCGATGATCCTCTTAACATAATATTCCTCACTACCCCTTCCAAAGGGATAGAATACAATAATATCAAAACGCTTCAGCATATCAAACCGATAGGATATCTTCTCTACGTACAAATGATCTCCGTCTGATAAGGTCTCCTCCATGGAGGAACCATCTACGATTGTTTTCTGCAATACATAATTAGGGATGATATAGATACAGACAAAGATCAGAATTCCATAGAATATCAAGTCAAACAAAAAGCCCTTCATGCGGTTAGGCTTAATATCCTCCGGCTCTGTCAGGGAAGAAGCATCATAGGGCTCATCGCTTACGAACTCATCCTCATCCATTTCTTCCGGTAATGACATCTCCTCCGGTTTTTCCGGGTTGACCTCCGGATTTTCCGGAATGATCTCCGGTATGTCTAATTCTTCTTTATAATCCATTCGATACTTCCTTTCCAATCACTGCAAAAAGGCCAAAACGATAAAGCACTTTCATATAGTCAGATATGAAAGTGCTGCTTAGTTCATGACAAGTAATACAATGTATCATTTCATCCTGTTTCAAATACTGATCACTTACTGTTGGTTCTCATCATTCTTTTCATCGTCCCCGACAATTTTGACCTTTGATTGGTATAACTCTTCAACAGCTATGGATAACGGCTTCGGATAAGTAACCTCAACTAACGGTGCTGCGCCGTTAATGATCTGTCTCGCCCGTCTGGCAGTCGCTATTACGATGGAATACCGGCTGTTAACGACCGGCTGTTCCCCCGGCTCTACCTCACTGTTTACTACTCTCATTAAATCTGTATATGATGGATGTAACATAATCTCGTATCTCCTTCCCATGGATGTTATTAATTATGGATTATTCAGCATTTGCTATGAAAGTATCCTGAATATCCGAAAATTCCTTCTGACTAAACTGGTTAATCCTTCCGGCGATTGTTTCCGGTAAAAGCGAGGATAAAACCAGATGCCCGCTCTCTGTTACAATCACTGCCTTAGTTCTTCTTCCGCAGGTTGCATCGATTGCCATTCCCGTGTCCTTCGCAGACTGGACCATTCTCTTCACCGGTGCCGCATCGGGACTAATAATACTGATAATTTTATTGGAATTAACGACATTACCAAAGCCTATATTAATTAATCTGTTCAAGGTGTTTCCTCTTTTCCGTAGCTCCTATTCGATATTCTGGATTTGTTCCCTGATCTTTTCAATCTCGGTCTTTAAATCGATCGCCTTATTCGTTACTTCAAGATCATTTGCCTTTGACAATATCGTATTAGCCTCCCGGTTCATTTCCTGTGCAATGAAATCCAGCTTTCTGCCCACATTATCACTTTCATTTAAGGCATCCTTCATGTTACTGATATGACTCTTCAGTCTGACAGTTTCTTCATCCACGCAGATCTTATCAGCAAATACAGTAATCTCTGTGACCAGAATGCTCTCTTCTACCTTGGTATCTCCAAGAAGCTCCGTAACCTTCGACATTAATTTATTGCGATATTCCGATACGATCTCCGGTGATCTGATTTCAATATATGCGACCAGCTTCAGCATTCCGTCAAGCTTCTCAATGATATCTCGCTTCAGGTTCTCACCTTCTGCAACCCTTGTCTCGACAAAACGGGCAGCTGCACCCTTCACCGCTTCCTCTACCAGGTCCCAAAGCTCCTTCTCATCGATGGTCTGTTCCTCTAAGGTGAAGACCTCCGGATATCTGGATAATACGGATACCCTGATATCATTCTCAATACCGAAATCCTTACTCATTTGATTCAAGTTATTCAGATATTCGCGGGCAAGCTCCGTGTTATATTTGACACAGACATTGTTCTCCGTATAGTCCTCGTAATTGATAAATACATCGACTTTTCCTCTGCCGATATATTGCTTCAGGACATTACGAATCCCCGCTTCAAAGAAACTGAGTTTTTTTGGCATCTTAATTGAAATATCACAATACCTGTGATTGACTGCTTTCATCTCAACCGTTATTTTACGATCGACCAAAGCGATTTCATTACGCCCGAAGCCTGTCATACTCTTTAACATGGTTTCACACTCTTTCATTTTCCCGGCTTGGTCTCGCAGACCGTCAGGAGTATTTTATTTCCAATAACTACGCTTATATCCAATTAATTATAAATGATATCATATGACAAGTCAAGCCATGGGTTTCATCGAATATATTTTTTTACATCGAATAACAGAATATACTACCCTAATGAAGTACGAAAGCTTTATTGAATTTATCATTACCACAGTATCCGGTATATCAAATTATTGTCAGCATAACCATCCACATATCTTTCTCTACCTCATTACCATATGCATATTCTATCGATGGGAAGCGAAAGCTGTGCTAAAAATATTGATAAGCATGCTATCATAATGATCGTTATACTTGCAATAAAAAGCTGTATGGCAAGGTGATTTGAGTCTCCTTGTATTATACCGTTATTATAAAATAACCGGTTTGTTACAGTAGGAGTAATCCATTCTTGCCATACAGCTTTTTATGATATATTTATTCCTTCCTTATTCCGAAAACATCGGTGTAGAGAGATATCTTTCTCCTGTGTCCGGAAGTAAAACAACGATGGTTTTACCTTCATTTTCAGACCGCTTTGCAAGCTGTGTGGCAGCCCATAAAGCCGCTCCGGAGGAGATACCTACCAATACCCCCTCCTTCTTCGCCAGTTCTCTGCTGGTTTCAAAGGCATCTTCATGTTTTACTGTTATGATCTCGTCATAGATCTTTGTATTCAAAGTATCCGGTACGAAACCGGCTCCGATTCCCTGTATTCTATGTGCACCGGAACGCCCTTCCGTTAATACCGGTGAATCGGCAGGCTCAATGGCAACGATCTTAATGGCAGGGTTCTTGGATTTCAAATATGCACCAACTCCGGAGATGGTACCTCCGGTGCCGACACCGGCTACGAAGATATCCACTGCTCCATCGGTATCCTCCCATATCTCAACACCTGTTGTCTCTTCATGTACCTTAGGATTATTCGGATTCTCAAACTGTGAGGGAATAAAGCTGTTCGCCGTCTCTGCATGGAGCTCCTTTGCCTTCTCGATCGCTCCTCTCATCCCCTTGGTCCCTTCCGTAAGTACCAGCTCGGCACCATAAGCCTTCATCAGATTCCTTCTCTCAATACTCATAGTCTCCGGCATTGTGATAATGAGTCTTAAGCCATAGCTGGCGCATACGCTGGCTAAGCCGATACCGGTGTTTCCACTGGTAGGCTCAATAATAACTGTATCCTTATTAATCTCTCCGACTTTTAAAGCCTCCTCCAGCATCTTCTTGGCAATACGATCCTTCACGCTGCCTGCCGGGTTAAAATACTCCAGCTTAGCAATGACCTTGGCTCCGAGTTCATGATTCTCATTGTAATTTGTTAATTCTAAGAGTGGTGTGTTTCCGATCAGTTCCGTAATCCTTTTCTTAATATTAGCCATAATAGATCCTTTCCGCACTTTCCGTGCTAAAATGATATGTTTTTACTATAAATTTTAATATCATAGTATTCATACTGTATTAGTATGTTTTATTATATGATAATGTTAAACCCACCGGAACTATTTGTCAAGTGGGTTTTATAAATTATTATGAAATTATTTTTATGCTACGCTCAAATCCCTGTAAGCAAGCTTGCCGGGATGCTCACTACGCTCTTTTATATCATATAATCGAAGGGAACTATATTCTTTTGCTTCTCTACAAGATCCTGAAGGGTAATCCTGTCAACCACACTCGTGATGGCCTCATATAATTCCTTCCATACTTCCCTGGTAACACATCCGTTACAGCGTTCACAGGCATCTGCTTCCTCGTCCAGACAATCTACCGGTGCAATGCTTCCTTCTGTCAATCGCAGAATCATTCCAACCGTATATTCCGAGGGCTCCTTAGCCAGCTTATAGCCTCCCTGGGCTCCGCGGATACTTTTAACATATCCGGCTTTATTTAATATAGAGATAATCTGCTCCAGATACTTTTCGGATATTTCCTGCCTTGCGGCTATACTTTTAATCGTAATGTATTCCCCTGTATTGTTCAATGCCAGGTCCAGCATCAGCCGAAGTGCGTATCTGCCTTTTGTTGATATCTTCATGGTACAGCCTCCTAATATATAGTAAATTACATTATTAACTTACTACAATAATATCATAGGATTAATAGGAATTCAATCGCATTTCCCTTTTCTCCTTATAAACCATTTTACCGCCTCAAACCAGATGACGGAAAGAAAGGCCAGAAGGAAGGCTGCCACAACCAAAGGTAGGGATAACGGTGTGAATTGAAGCAGTCCGGCGGCTGGTGTATAGATTATAATAACCAACTCCAGTAAAATTATGATATTTAAAAGCCAGATACCCCTCTCCTTTCTTAGCTTTTTCACCATAGGAAGAAATGCTTCTCTGTCAGAACAGTTAACCAATACCAGAAAAATATTTGACAGAACCAGAATACTATATCCGAAGGTTCTTGCCAGCTCAGCCGAAGCCCCGCTTCTCCATAAATATAGATATGAGATAAAGCTTACTGCAAAAATAACAAGACCCTGTACCATGCTTTTTATGAACAAACCGGCTGATAACAGTTTTGCCGTCGGTTTTCTCGGAGGCTTCCTCATAATATTCTCCTCGGCAGGCTGCCGTTCCAGGGCAACGGAGCAGGTTGGGTCCATCACCAGCTCCAACAGTACAATATGCAACGGTAGCAGCATCAGTGCATCCTTTGGTATTTGAAGCAGGGGAGCTGTCAGTGAGATTAAGGCGATCGGAATATGGATTGCCAGGACATATCCAACGGCTTTCAAAATATTCTGATAGATTCTTCTTCCGTCTTTGACAGAATCAAGAATGGTCTGCAAATTATCATCGAGAAGTATCAGATCGGCAGCTTCCCTGCAGACCTCTGAGCCATGCTGTCCCATAGCCACCCCGATATCTGCAATTTTTAAGGCAGGGGAGTCATTCACACCATCCCCGGTCATAGCCGTTACTTCTCCGTTATCCTTCAACGCCTTCACAATTCTCATTTTATGAACCGGCAGTACTCTGGCGAAAATATTACAGGTTTTGACGATCTCCCTCAGCCTTTGATCGGAAACCTTTGATATCTCATCGCCGGTCACTACCCGATTTTCTTCCCTGATTCCCACCATTTCTGCGACAGCAGCTGCTGTCTTCGGATGATCGCCGGTAATCATAATCAATCGAATACCGGCCTGATAACAGGCTTTAATCTGAGTATCGATATTCTCTCTGGGGGGATCGGATAATCCGACGAGTCCCTTTAAAATCAACCTGCAATCCATCATATGATCCGGAGCTGTCTTCGTTTGGGGAAGGAGCTGTTCTGCTACCGCTATCACCCTAAGTCCCTGTCGGGCCAGGGATTCTGCTTTTTCTCTGGCTCGCTGCTCCTGTTCTGCAGACATTACGCATAGAGGAAGAACCGTCTCAAAGGAGCCCTTCACTGCTATAATAATCTCTTTATCAAATTGCCATACCTGCCCCATTGCCTTTCGTTCATTCGTAAACGGATATTCCCTTATGAATTTCCCCTGAGTGGAGGTTAAAACGCAGGCTTTTATGCAGTCCGCCTCCAATTTTCCTTTGATACAACGGATCCCGCAGTACTTAAGCATAGCCAGCTCCATCGGATCATAGGTATCCTCCTTACAGGCCAGGGCTATGGCTCTGCAAAGTCCATTGCCTTCAAAGTCAGGATACCAGAATTCCTGTACCTCCATATGGTTTTTCGTAATGGTACCGGTTTTGTCAACACAGAGAACGGACACCGCCCCCAGTGCCTCAACCGCAGGCAGTCTGCGGATCAGCGCATGCTTCTTAGCAAGCCTTAAGGCTCCCATGGATAAGAATACCGTCTGTATCACCGGAAATTCACCCGGGACCATCGATAATGCAAGCACTACTCCTGCCAGAAAGCTTTCAATCAATCTCTGCTTTAACGGATAGCCTTCCAGATTTAAATAGGTGGTTAAGCTCACCAGGAATAAAAGTACTCCCGCAATTAAGGTACATTGCTTTGCCAGCCTTCTCATCTGTACATTTAAGGGGCTGGCTAATGTTCGCTCTTTTTTAAGCTTATCGGCGATTTGTCCATACTCCGTTGCAGTTCCGATCTTCTCAACAACAACGGTCCCATTCCCCAATACCACCATAGTTCCTGTATAGCAATAATCTTTACGGAAATATTCCCGATCCGTATCTCCTTCAAAGACCGATCGTTTATCCGTCTGACATTTCCAGACTCCCTCTGCTTCTCCTGTCAATATACTCTCATCAACACATAAGCCGTTGGTATAGATCAGCCTGCCGTCTGCCGGGATCTTAACTCCTTCGGAGATCAGCATAATATCCCCTGGAACCAGCTCAGTGCTCGGCAGCAGTGTCTCCCTGCCATCCCTAATCACCTTAATTCTTGGGGCCGAAAGCTCCTTCAGCTTCTTTAGTGCATTCCCTGTTCGCGCTTCCTGTAGTAAATCCAATCCTATTACGAATATGACAAAGGCTATCATCAGGATACCATCCACCATCTCCCCCAGAAGAAAATAGATGGTCGCAGCTCCCAATAGTAATCCATAGATCGGTTCCGAAAAAATATGTGCTATTTTACTGAGTGGTTTCCTCTGTTTCTTCGCTTCTATCTCATTCTTCCCAAACTGTTCCTGTAATACCTTTACCTGTTCTGTAGTTAAGCCCTTCTGCGGTGCCATAATTGTACCCCCTATACTAACCTCCACTATTTCGCCGTGTCCGCCTCCTGTCCATTCTCTATGGACGAAATTTTCCTATGATAAGAAAAGCATATCTTGCTTCACCTGAAAGGAACAAGCTGAAACGATAAGTCGTTTCACTTGTCTTTTCCCGGACTATCTGCCTCTGCCTGTGGGAACTAATCGCCAACAAGCTAAACGATAAATTATATCACTTGTCATATACCGGATTGTCTGTCTGTGGCAAGTGTGGTCCAGCTTCGCTGGACACACCGCAAAAAAAAGACCTGTGGATACACATGTATATCAATAATATACATCTGTCCCACAGGCCTAGCGCTTTCCTGCTGCTGAATACAGCCCGGCTGCGCAGTCGGTCGTCCTTTCAACGATTACAAACGGCTGCCGCCTGATCAGATTGTACTGTAGACCGGCACCGATTGGTGTCTGTGCAGTGCAAAGTGATTCCTATTCTTTATTTTATGATGAGGTTCAGGAATGGTGATAGTCCGGCAGACCTTAGAAAGAATATTAAAATACTATAGGAATATGAAAGGGAATCGTATATAATATTAGCATTATAAATTAAAAAGTTATCTCATTCATAGAATACTAGATAGAAAGAGGAATTACAAATGAGCTATGAACTGATTTTTCTTGATGTGGACGGAACCCTCAAACAAGAGCCTTACTCGATTTCAGACAGCAATAAACTTGCCATATTACATGCTTTACGTGCCGGCAAGAAGGTATCCATCGCCTCCGGCAGGAATAAGGATATGATTTTACAGACCGTGAAGGAGCTGCGACTTAACGAAGGTGGTGAAAGCTATACAGTGGCATTAAACGGAGCGCATATTGTGGAGAACAGAACCGGTAAAACCCTGCATACGGTACCGATCCCGCTGGACCTGACCCGTTTCCTATTTGAAAAAGCCTTTGAGCACGGTATAACCTGCCATGTTTATACAGAAAACCTGGTCTATTTCAATTATTTAGACTTTCAATATGAATGGTACCAAAAGCAAGGCTGTGATTGTCACCTGGTTCAAATGGACCGGGAAGACCTGGGGATACAGGAAATTCCTCTAAAATTCTTCCTGCTCTGTAAGGACCGAGAGAAGCTGGAGGCATTTAAGAATGCTGCCGAGCCGGTTACCACCGGTATTCTGAATGCGGAATTCTCCAGTATCTACACCCTGGAATTTACCTCCGTTCATGCCAGCAAGGGACTCGGCATGGAATATGTAAGCTCCCTTCATAAGCTTCCCTTAGCTAAGGTAATTGCAGCCGGTGACGGAGAAAATGATATATCCATGCTTCAGATGGCAGGACTCGGAATTGCCATGAAAAATGCGCTTGATTCCGTAAAGGCGGCCGCTGATACCGTAACAAAACGTACCTGTAAAGAAGACGGTGTTACAGAAATAATAGAGGAATATCTCCTGGCATAATTCATCCCTTTCTATTTCTTATTCCTAATACAGAGCGGAAGCTACAGAACCTGCCTATTTAAAGCTAACGCCTATTTTCCTATGTATATAATAAAGCCTCCGTAATTAAACCGGAGGCTTTTTATTTAACAAGTAATACAATTCAACACTTTCTCTTTATGGCAAGATATTTATTTTTCATTTTCTCTTGTTACAATCGGCTGCATCCTATATGACTTACGCAGGAAGGATAATTTCGTTTCTGACAGGATAACTGCCAGGAAGATCAGCAGAAATCCGATGAAAAGCCTCATGGTGATTTGCTCCCGGTAAAATACTACCGAGAACAGGACCCCAAATACTGATTCCAGGCTTAAAATAACTGCCGCAGGGGCCGGTTTCGTATATTTCTGACCGATAATCTGGAATAACAGGGCGATTGCGGTGGCAAAGACGGACAGGTACAATACCCCGGTAATAACCCCGACATTCATTTGTACTCCCAGATCCTCTGTAGCGAAGGCAACGATCCAGGAGAATATAGCAGCATATCCGAATTGAAGAATGGTGATCAGGACCGGATCCTTCTCCTTACCGAACCTCGCAACGGCAATCATATGAGCAGCATAGAAGACTCCTCCGGCCAGAGTAAAGGCATCTCCGTATTGTATCTGAAAGCTTCCGTTTAAGGAAACCATACCAATTCCCAGTATGGTAAGAATAGCGGCTGTAATATTGAAGATATCCGGCCTCGTACGATCCACTGCCCAGTATAGGAATGGGACAAGTACACAGTAGATTGCTGTCAGGAAGGCATTCTTTCCCGGTGTGGTGCCTGTAATTCCGATGGTTTGAAGGCTGTAAGCCAGAAAGATCAATAAGCCGATTAAACCGCCCTTTCGAAAATAATCCTTATTCAGCATTTTTAACTTCTTATGGAAAATGATGCAGAGCAACAGACAGCCAATGGTAAATCGAATACCAAGTAACATATGAGGTCCCATAACATCGACCGAGGTTTTCACTATCAGGAAGGAGCTTCCCCAGATGAGTGAAGCTCCAAACAAAGCTGCTTTTGCTATTATATTTCGTTTTGCATTCTGTTCCATATTACATCCACCCATCTCTTTTGTTCTTTATGCTTTCAGGTTATTTCCATCCGATACGCATAGTTGTCATTATAGCTATTACAAATGTTCCTGTCAACCGGTTCCATTCATATGCTACAACTCTATAGACAATAAAAACATTCGGCTAAGTAATATAATAACCATACATTTTTGATTGCCCTCTCCGGCTCCTGTCTATCTACGGTAATATAAGCTTCTCCGGTTCGGATATGCCGTTGGATATTCCGGCATACAGCTGCCATAATCCTTACTGCAAGGCTGGCAATCCGACTGCTCGAAGCATAAGAACCAATCCAGGCAGTACCTGTTCTCGTTCGTACTCTCCAGGCGCTCCCTGGCCGCACCGCAGGAGCCCGGCGGCGGCAGGATGACATCATCACAGGGCTTCCAGTTAGCCGGAGTAGCAACACCCTCACAATCCGCTACTTGTAAGGCAATAATCATCCGCTTTAATTCCTCCATATTACGACCCGTTGAAGCCGGATAATACAGGATTGCTCTGATCTTCCCCTCCGGATCGATGATGAATACCGCTCTGACTGTCTGTGTAGTAGACATATTCGGATGAATCATACCATATTTTTTGGCGACCTCCATCCGAATATCCTCGATCAGCGGGAAGGTTACTTCGATATGCTTGATATCCTTCCAAGCCAGCTCCTGTATTTTTCTTAGCCAGGCAATATGCGCATAAATGGAATCGATCGATAAACCGATCAACTCTGTATTTAATGATCTGAACTCATTTATCATTGCTGCAAAGGTCATGAATTCCGTTGTACAGACCGGCGTAAAGTCTCCCGGATGGGAAAAGAAAATAACCCATTTACCACAGAAATCCCCTGGAAAATCAATTTCTCCCTGCGTCGTTCTGGCGTGGAAGGCGGGTGCCATATCTCCGATCAGAGGCATGGGGTATCTTTCGCAGCCCTCCATATCAAGATTCTGATAATTGTCCATTACTGCCCTCTTTCCATATGCTCTATACTGTAATCATATGAATTTCATAGGTAAATGCTACTTCTGCTGCGGAGATAAATATTTTGACTAACTCTCCGCCGGGTGGTATAATCTGGTATACATGTCTCATGTCATATTTTGTTTTTTTCTACAAATTAATGGTTATTAATTTATTTAGGAGGGAATATATGTTCTGTAAATATTGTGGTTATAAAAACGATGATAATTCCAATTTCTGCTTACAATGCGGTAATAAGCTCGAACGGCCGCAAGAAGCTACTCCCATTCCGGGCATTCCAAACGGTCAGCAGCAGTATACCGCTCCCCTTCCGGGTGCTCCAAACGGTCTGCAGCAGTATACCGCTCCCCTTCCGGGTGCTCCAAACGGTCAGCAGCAGTATACCGCTCCCCTTCCGGGTGCTCCGTATGTTCAACCCCAGAGTTCCGGTCCAACTCCTTCCGATTCCCCGTTAAGCGTCCCGAAGAAGAGTCGGAAGCGTCTGCTCTTTCTTCTGATTCCGATCGTGATACTGGTAGCTGTGTCCATTATTGCAGGGATTTTATTGCTTCGTCCCAATAAGTCTCCTGTCCTGGACCATATTCTTGATGCTCTGCAAGGAACAATAGAAGCAGACAGTGTTGCTTTTGATCTGACCTATCATAGTAAAACCGAGGATTTCGGTAATAATAGCTTGAGAGCTGAGGGCGTCCTGGAATATGATCTGGATAAGGGCATATTAAACTTTGATATTACCAGGGACAAGAATACAGAGTACATAATCTATGATAAGGTCAGCTATTATATCGAGGAAGGTGAACTCCAATATACTTATAATGCAGAGGAAGATCTGGATATGATCTTCGATTACTATAATGAATATAAATCCGGTCTAGACGCTCCCGACGAAGTAAACTGGGAGGATATAATTGACGAAGCAGATCTGTCATCTATCATTAACGGAGATAAGATGAAGGATTGCATCGCCACCTTACGAATGAAGCTGAATGATAAGGACTTTTATAAGGAAATATGTAAGGAATTCAAAGCAACCACGAAGAATAAAGAAACCACATATTATTTTGATCTCGATGTTCCCAAGGCACTTAATTCCGTCATCGATATTATGGAGCCTTCTCTGATGGAGGGGGCTGATGATATGAAGGATTTCATTGCCGGACCTTCCGAGGTGATTACGGCTTTAACAATGGAAATATCGATCGAGGATAACCGGATTACCTCTGTAGAGTTTAACATTAGCTTCAAACCCGGGGACGAAGCTGAGCAAAGGATAACATTAAAATTACAGCTAGAGGATTACAACAAGGTCTCTGTCGATGCATCGAAGCTTAGGAATTACCGTAATGAAGATTCTATCCGAGAAGAAAGCACTGAAATATTACCGGATGCTGTTACTAATGCAACAGAACCATCCCCTACCGAGGCTCCTATCGTTGATACACTGGAGGCAGCGGATCTGGAGCTCTGGTATGTATCCAGTGAAAATGATCCTCTGATTGAAGATAATATCAACCGTTTTATGAATGATAATCCGCAATGCAATGTTAACTTGACCTATCTATCTTATAGCGATTATTTCGACCGTTTAAAACTTTACATGGTAGCAGGCGTTATACCGGATATTTTTATGACCAGTGCAGATTACCTCTTCTATGATCTGATTAAGGAAGGATTTATTTGCGATATTACGGATTATATGGAACACAATAATTATAAAGAACGCTTTTTAGAAGGGGCGATAGCGCAGTCTACCTATGGAGATCGTGTCTATGCAGTTCCCGTCGGCGGTATCACCGATTACGGTTTCTATTATAATAAAGAAATCTTTAACGAATATGGGTTAAGTGAACCCACTACGCTGGAAGAATTGGAACGGGTTTGTGATTCCCTATTAGCAAATGGAATAACCCCTTTTGAACTGGGAGACTCCGAAGGCTTCTACGACTCCATATATTTCTCCTGTTTAGCAGCACGAAAAAGCGGTGTAGCTCCCTTCCTGGAGGCCTTGGAAGGTAATAGCTATGCCTTGGAGGACGGCTTCTTATATGCAGGAAATAAAATTCAAGAGTGGGTTGAGAAAGGATATTTTAATCCGGATTATGCTTCCATTAATGATTATGATGCCAGAAATAATCTCAATAACGGTAACGGAGCAATGTATCTGAATGGTTCCTGGAGTATCAATACGATACTGTCCGAAAACTCCGACTTTTACAGTAATATGGGCTACTTCGAGTTTCCGGCATATAATGCAGGAGATGCAAATTCCCAGATTGCTTTAGGCTCCTTTGGATACAGCTTCTACAGTGTCAGCAGCAGCTGTGCGAACCCGAAAGCCGCTTTTGAGGCGATCACTTACCTGATGGATGATGTCGCTGTGGAACAGTATATTTCGAATGGCACTCTGGTCCCGATAAAGAATTATGTACCTGTCAATGAGCTGGAGCAGGAAATCATGGAGGCAGCAGGACATGCTACGAATGTTCATCAGCTTTACAATACTTATCTACCCTATGCCGCTTCCAATGAATGCTATAATGGTATTCGTAATATCTTCAGCTTATATCAGTCTCCTCAGGAGGTATTTGATGCAATAGCCAATTTCATACCTGCTGATTAATAGAACATAAAGTGGCTGAGATATCTGGCATATACAAAATTTGCTTATTTAACCTCTTTCGCCGGGTATGTTCTGAAACAGCCGGATTGCTCCCATGCCTGGAGTGTGAGCACTCTTTATTAAAAATAAACCGGATAGTTAACTTCACTCGGATTATTCTGATCCGATTTCAGTTACCTATCCGGTTTTATTTCTTGATTGCTACTACAAGCAGATAATCCGGTTCTTCATGTAAGTGACAGTGTCTGTATCGGGTTAACTTAGCCTCTGTCTTCCAGAACGATACCCTCCGTAGAGATGGTGATCACTCTCCAGGGAATCAGCTTTCCGGAGTTCATCATTGCCGTCTTCACCGCGTGGACAATACCGCCGCAGCAGGGCACCTCCATCCGGATCACCGTAATGCTGTTCAGATCATTATTCGCAAGAATCTGTGTCAGCTTTCCCGCATAATCCGCATCATCCAGCTTCGGACATCCGATCAGGGTTATTTTGTCCTTCATATACCGATGAAAATCACCATAGGAATAAGCAGTACAGTCCGCCGCAATCAGAAGATCCGCTCCGGCAAAGTAAGGTGCATTTGCCGGAACTAATTGAATCTGAACCAGCCATTGCCTTAACCGGGATGCAATTGCTGCTGTTTTTTCCGGTTTTACCTCTATATGCTGCTCTTCCCTATTAAGGCTCTGCATTCTGGAGCCCGGGCAGCCTCCCTGGTGCATAGGATTTGTAGTTGTATGATTATGGGGAGTTTCAAAAGCCTTATTCTCCCGCTCTTTCTTAAGCTCCATATTCTTCATTACCTCTTCCTCATTATATTCCAGGGCCTCTCTCTCTACGAAGGTAATTGCGCCGGTCGGACATACGGGAAGACAATTCCCCAATCCGTCACAATAATCATCCCGTAGCAGCCTTGCTTTCCCGTCCACCAGACCAATCGCTGCTTCATGGCAGGCATTAACACATAACCCGCAGCCGTTACATAGCTCTTCGTTAATATTTATTATTTTTCTAACCATTCTCTTCTCCTCCTGAACTTCTACTGTTATCTTTCATCAACCTGAGCCTATTATAGCAGGATACCTCTTATCAGCTTGTAGCTATAGCTACATTTCTATTTTATAACCCGTATCACAATTGTCGTTCCTCCTGCAGCTTCTTACCTCCGGTCCATTCTCTGCGATTAGCGAGACATGGCCTCTTAGGTATTCCGCTATCTCCTGATAAGGTAAGCGCCGGATAACCTGTCTGTGGCAGTCATCCACCAAAAAATGCGAGTCATAGATATCCTTGGAAGGAGGCTATGGCTCGCATAAATATACTTACAGAGTATTATCAGACCTATCTTAAGCCCTTATCATAAGGAATTCCCTCTGCCTTCGGTGCTCTTGACTTCTTCGAGGTAAAGGCCAGAACAACCATGGTTGCCACATATGGCAGCATCTGATAATAGGTTTTGTCTAGCTTTAGAGCATCCAGAAATGGTATTAAGGAAACGGAATATGCCAGGGTTCGCAGGAAGGCGAAGAATAGTGCCGCAAATAAGATTCGCAGCGGCTTCCATTGCCCAAAGATCATTACTGCCAGGGCCAGGAAACCAAAGCCTGCTACTCCGGTATGCCCGTTCGTATTACCGTTCATAACTCCGACTGAATAGAAGTAACCGCCGATACCCCCTAGGGCTCCGGAGAGGCAGACACCTGCATAACGCATATGATATACATTAATACCAACCGAATCGGCAGCCTGGGGATGCTCTCCACAGGCCCGCAGATGAAGTCCGAAGCTGGTCTTGTAGAAAATAATCGTAGCAAAAATTAATAATACTGCTCCGATATAGACCGTCAGATAAGTATTCTGGAAAAACATCCTGCCCAGGACCGGAATCTTCCCCAGCACCGGAACCTCCTTGATATAGTAATAGGTTTCCGTCGTTACTCCGTCGCTCTTGAAGAACATCTTGGAGAAAAGGAGTACACCTGCCGGAACCAGCATATTTAAGGCAGTTCCTACTATGGTCTGATCCGCCTTCATGTTAATGGCCGCCAGGGATAATAGCAATGAGAACAGGATCCCTGCAGCAGCTGCAATCAACATTCCTAAGAGAAGAATAATCTGCGGATGAGATTTTAGCGAAGTCTTCTCTACAAAATAAACAAAGACACAGCTGATAAAGGCACCGAATAGCATAATACCTTCAAGAGCTATATTAATGACACCGCTCCGTTCACTGAACATTCCACCAAGAGCAACTAAAAGCAGAGCAACTGCTACCGGAAGTGTATTTTGAATTAGATAGTAAAGATTATCCATATTATGCTTCCTCCTTCTCTGCCTGCTTGATATTTCCGTCAGTCTGTAACCTGTCCGTTCCGGCAGGTGCTGCCGGCCCATCCTTCGGACTGCTGTCCGGCGGCTCCTTAGCAGCAGCTTCCGGCTTTCCTGTTACCTCGGAGGCTTTTCTTACCGAATCGGAAGCATTTCCTCCCGAAGCTCTCGATTTTTCCTTCCCACGCCTCCTGCCCTTAGCCAGGAAGGTGGTGACCGCTGTCTTCATCAGCATCGAGAATGCAGAGAAATAGATGATAATAGCTATTACAATATCGATAATCTCCGGCTTATAACCGTAAAGGCTGGTAAGTGTACCACCTCTCTGAATATGGGAAATAAAAATAGCCGAGAAGATGATTCCGATTGGGCTGGAATTACCGAGCAAGGCAACTGCAATACCGTTAAAGCCATTGGCTGCAATGATGTTGATCGGCTCATAAGTCATACTGCTTCCGGCAATCGTTGCAGGAGCCAGGATATAGAAGGCTCCGCCGAGTCCGGCCAAACCGCCCGCAATTGCCATGGTCAGGATAATGTTCCTGGTGCCGTTCATGCCTGCATATTTGCTGGCATGCTTATTAAAGCCGGTTGCCTTTAATTCATAGCCAAAGGTTGTTTTATTTAATACGATAAATAAAACAATCGCCAGGATAATTGCAATAAAAATCGATATATTTACGTTGGAATCCTTCACTCCAAGGGAAGGAAGCTGGGAGGAGGCGGGCAAATACGCTGTTCTGGTCTTCATCGCAACATACATGGTGCCGTTTCCCCTGACCCACATATCGACAAGATACATTCCGATATAGTTAAACATAATGGATGTGATAACTTCATTTACATTAAGTAATGCCTTGAAGATACCCGGAATTAATCCCCATAGCATACCTCCGATCATACCTGCCAATACGCAGACAATCCAGTGGATACCGGCAGGCAGCTTCCACATAAAGCCAACATACATTGCGAAGAACAAACCCATCGTATATTGTCCGGAGGCACCGATATTAAACAAGCCCATCTTAAATGCAAAGCCCACCGCAAGGCCTGTCATCATAATCGGTGTAGCAAAGTAGAATACGTTACCAAGCTTTTTAAAGCCACCGGTCAAAACCGTGCGGAAGCCAACTCCGGCCTTCTCCGGTCCTGCAATGATCATAACGATAAAACCGATAATCAGACCCAGGAAAATAGCGAGCAAGGCAGATGTAAACGCAGAGAAGCCCTTACTCTTCGTAAGGCTTTTCAATTTATTCACAATAATATTATTATTTTGCATCTCCATACTCCTTTGCTGCGTCCCGTTTTGCTCCGGACATATAGAGGCCCAGCTCCTGAACGGTGGTTTTCTTAGGATCAAGTTCTCCGACAATTTCTCCTTCATACATTACCAGAATACGGTCACTGACATTCATAACCTCATCCAGCTCCAGGGATACCAGTAATACCCCCTTACCTGCATCTCGGGAAGCCACCAGCTGCCGATGAATATATTCAATTGCACCGACATCAAGTCCTCTCGTCGGCTGTACCGCGATCAGGAGCTGATGCTCCTTATCAATCTCACGGGCAACGATTGCCTTCTGCTGATTACCGCCGGACATGCTTCTGGCGATGGTGATCGGACCCTGGCCACTTCTCACGTCGTATTGTTCGATCAGTCGTTCCGAATAGGAACGGACCTCCTGCTTACGGATAAAGCCCTTGTTCTGAAAATCCTTCTGCCAGTAACGCTGCAGAACCATATTCTCTTCCAAAGAATAATCCAGCACCAGTCCGTGCTTGTGTCTATCCTCAGGAATATGGCTTATACCCTGCTTCGACCGTTCCCGGATGGAAGCCTTGGTAATATCCTTACCGTCTAATGTAATTCGTCCGCTGCTCATCTTATCCAGTCCGGAAAGTGCGTTAACAAATTCCGTCTGACCATTTCCGTCGATACCGGCCAGGCATACGATCTCTCCTGCACGAACATCAAAGGAAACGTCTTTAACAGCATTATTCTTATGGGATTGGGAGGGAACCGTTACTCCCCGCACCGATAGTACCACCTTACCGGGTTCCGCCTCCTGCTTGTCCACCTTAAAGTTAACCTCTCGGCCAACCATCATTCTGGACAATTCCTCCTTCGTAGTAGCTTCTATGTCAACTGTGCCGATGCATTTTCCTTTACGAAGAACTGTACAGCGGTCTGCAACAGCCATAATTTCATTCAACTTATGTGTAATAAACAGGATGGACTTGCCTTCCTTTGCAAACCCACGCATAATGTCCATAAGCTCATCAATTTCCTGTGGCGTCAGTACTGCTGTTGGTTCATCAAAGATAAGTATGTCGTTATCACGGTACAGCATCTTAAGGATCTCCACCCTTTGCTGCATACCGACTGATATCTTTTCAATTAAAGCATCCGGATTTACCCTAAGTCCATACTGTTCACTTAAGGCAAGGACCTTTTCTCTTGCTTCTTTCTTCCTTACAAAACCCAGCTTCTCAGGTTCAACACCAAGAATGATATTCTCCAGTACTGTAAATATCTCAACCAGCTTAAAATGCTGATGGACCATACCGATACCGAGTGCATTTGCATCATTCGGGTTACTGATTTTTACGGGTTGTCCGTTCTTTCTAATCTCACCCTTTTCTGCTGTATATAAGCCGAAAAGCACACTCATCAGTGTGGATTTTCCTGCACCGTTCTCTCCGAGAAGGGCATGGATTTCCCCCTTGCGAAGGCGCAGGGTTATATCGTCGTTCGCAATGATACCCGGGAATTCTTTTGTTATATGGAGCATTTCAATGATATATTCTTCCACGTTAACCTCTTCTATCGATATGACATTGTTATAGTATAGCATGAACATATGGAATGATTATAAACAGAATTCTGACTTCCTGCATATGCAGGCATTTTAATACTCACAGGAGACAATATCCTGTGTTTTAAGGGAAAGGGGAAAGACCACCGCCTTTCCCCTTTTGAAAATCATCTTGTCAAAGGCATGGACAATATGTCTTACCTTAAGCAACAACTACTATCTAACTACAACTGCAACCTTTGTTAAGTTTAATCCGCTTGTAAGCTCCTCTGCAGTAGCAACACCGCTTGCATCAGCAACAGTAATTTCACGAACAGGATCAACGCTTCCGTCAACTAATTTAGAAAAAACGGCTTCATAAGCTGCCTTATCAAAGGAAGTAAATCTGTCAAATGCATTCGCTGCTGCATCGCCGATTACTGCTGTAGGAAGACCAACACCATTGTTAGTAGCATTGAAATATGTCGTCTTTCCGCCATAGGTATCCCAGGTATTCGTCTTATAGATGGACTCAAGTACTGAAACAACAGATGCTCCAAGACCCTTGGTAGCAGAGGTGATAACGGTATCACTGTCATATCTCTGGTCAACGTCAACACCGATTACCTTTGCACCTGCTTCGGAAGCAGCTGCCATAACACTCTTACCTACGGAACCGCCGCAAGCGAAAATAGCCTGTGTACCTTCCTGATACATGGTCTTTGCTGTTGCCTTGTTGGTATCGTTCTCTTCGAAGTTACCGGTGTAGTGGTAGGTAACAGATACAGCACCGTCAGCAAGACCTAATTCAGCAGCTGCATCCTGAGCTCCCTGTAAATAGCCATAACCGAAGGCCTGAACTGCAGGAACTGCCATACCGCCCATAAATCCGAGCTTTGTTAAGCCATCCTTTACTGCTGCATAGCCTGCCAGGTAACCGGATTCTTCCTCTGCATACATAACACTTGCTACGTTTGCCTTTGTCTCATAGGTAGCATAGTCAGCAGTATGAGGAGCACCATCCAGAAGGATGAACTTTACTTCAGGGTACTTTGTCTGAGCCTCGTAAATCGGAACCTCAAACAGGAAGCCGGGGGTAACGATAACCTTAGCACCACCGGATACAGCCAGATCAATTGCTGCTAAATAGCCGGCATCGGATGCTTCCTCGGGCTTGTAATACTGATGAGTTACATTGTTTGCTTCTGCAAATTCTACAACGCCTTCCCAAGCGCCCTGGTTAAAGGACTTATCATCGATATTGCCCTTATCTGTGATCAGAGCGATCTCATAGGTATCACTCTTTGCAGTATCCTCTTTTTTCTCGTCAGTCTTTACATCCTTGGCATCATCGCCTGCTGTAACTTTCGTGTTGTCCTTTGTAGCATCGTCCTTTGTAGTATCATCTTTACTACCACATGCTGCAAGCATGCTGAATGCAAAAACAAAAACCAACAACATAGATAATATTTTCTTCATAATTCTTCCTCCTACTTTTTTTCGGTACTAGCACCGTCATACTAATTATACTAAATCTGATGATTTTTTCAACCATTTCTACAAAATATTGTTTGGAAAGTAATAAATTAATAAAGCTTCATAACACTGAATTAATATACATTTCTGAAGCTTATCATATGAGTTTCCTTGTACCGGCTCCGATATTATAAGCTGCGGTACCGACTTTGATGATACACATTTTCTCATTAGCAGGAAAACAGTCTTGCTTCCTGTGACAGCTGACCGCAGCAGAATGGTCTGTCTTAGCAGACATTCGCAAAAAAAATATGCAGCTAGGCTACATATTTTTATGTATAAATATTATTTTGACTTATTTCTATCTCTTCTGACCTTCAATATAACATTGATAACACATCGGGACATAGGAGTCATTGCCTCCGATTAATATCTGCTCTCCCTCTGTAATAATTCTTCCCTTCTCGCCCACCCTGGCATTCACGGTTGCTTTCTTACCGCAGGAGCAGATCGTTTTGATCTCGGTAATCGAGTCGGCGATCTCCAGCAGCCTTCGGCTTCCGGGAAACATCTTGGTTCTGAAATCCGTCCTCAGTCCGAAGCACAGAACCGGGACGTTACAATCAATGACAAGCAGAGCCAGCTGGTCTACCTGCTCCTCTGATAAGAACTGACATTCATCGACAATAATAACGTCAATCTTCTGTCCCAATCTGCGGTAGCTGTCATATACATTTTCATGAAGCGGCAATACATAAGCCGGCGCCGATAATCCGATGCGGGATTTGATCAATTGTTCTCCATCCCTATTGTCAATCTGAGGCTTGATCATCCATACCTTCATACCACGCTCTTCATAATTGAATTTCGTTATTAATGCCTGGGCCGTCTTAGAGCTACCCATAACACCGTATTTAAAATATAATTTTGCCATTACCGTCCCTCTGCCCTCTTTTGATTAATTTCTATATCTTGTAAGATATCATATACAGACTTTTGTTTCAAGTAACCGTATCAGTTAAGCATAATATTCTTTATCCGTTTTACAATCATGGAGCCAAGGACACCAATCAGTGCCCCGGTTACAACTCCGGATATCAGCAGTAACGGTAGATAATAGATCAGATTTGCGTTATTGACATAAACAATTGCAACTGAAATCTGTCCAATATTATGAGCAACGCCGCCGATGATACTGACACCAACCATGCTGAACAGCTTACTTTTTTGAAATACTACCATTAGCAGCCAGCTTAACAAGCCTCCTGCCAGACTGAATAGCATGGTGGAGGGGTCCCTAAAGGTGAAGCCCACCAACAGAATGCGGATAATGGAAAGTACAAAAGCATCCTTCCAACACATTCCGTACAGTGCGCTGATTACTACCAGATTCGCCAGACCCAGCTTCATTCCCGGAACCCCGAAGGGAATCGGGATAAGGCTTTCAATATAACTGAAAATGAATGCTAAAGCAATCAGCAATCCATAGGTTGCAATTTTCTTGGTTTTCATCTGTACTCCTTCTAATTTGCTACTGCATCTGTTTTGCTTTCCTCACCATCAATAATTTGCAGAACAACCTTGTTCGGCAAACATACGATGGTTTCATTATTATAATGGATGCTTTTATGATTAACACAGATCTTATCGGGACAGCTGGCCTGTGTCATGTCTACCGTACCATCCTTGATTACGAAGGTATTCTGCTCTCCGTTCCCCAGATCCACGGTATAGGTTGTATCCTTCTTTAGCTCCAAAGTAGCGTATTCTTTACCGTCCACGGTAACCAATACCTTACTGCCCTCTGATTTTGTTAAACTAATGAAGATAAATACGAATATAGCGATGACTGCGAGGATACCGCCTAAGATTATATCATTCCTTCTCATACTGCCTGACACCTGTTCTTTCTTTTATAAAAATTAACCGGTAACTACTTTTTCACATACATTCAACATCATAATACCTGTTGAAATCATTGTCAAGATTAAGCCGCTAATCAGGTGCTAATTATTCCTATATTGAGCATTATTGGAGCCTGCTTATCCTTGGTGGGAATATCCTCTGTGAAAGAAAAAAACCGGATGGAACCCCCTTTAAGATCGGTATCCAAAAGCCCTTTCCCGACCGCAACGAAACCGTGGCGGTTATGGATATTGACGATCTCTCGGTTGTCTCATCCGGTGTTTACGAATGATATTATCTCGGTTTTTAATTTAAGTCTGCCTCCAGACGATCTGCAAGCTCATCCAGATAATCTCCCTCAAACAGCTCAATCATACCTTTATCGCAGGCTGCAGCAAGCTTCGGATCAATCGGCAGCTTTGCCGATAAGGGTATTTTATGTGCTTCTGCTATCTCCTTAATATGACTTTCGCCGAATATCGGGTGCTCTGCTTTGCAATCCGGACATTTAAAATAAGACATATTCTCAACGATTCCGAGGATTGGAATATTCATCATCTCGGCCATCTTCACTGCTTTTGCTACAATCATGGAAACAAGCTCCTGAGGAGAGGTGACAATAATAATTCCATCCACCTTCAGGGACTGAAATACCGTCAAGGGTACATCACCGGTTCCCGGCGGCATATCCACAAACATGAAGTCCACATCGCTCCAGATCACATCGGTCCAGAACTGCTTTACGGTTCCGGCTATGATCGGACCTCTCCAGACCACCGGATCTGTTTCATTGTCCAGTAACAGATTAATGGACATGATGTCTACCCCCAGCTTACTCTTCGAAGGGAACAAGCCCAATTCATTACCCTTTGCTTTCTCTTTCAAGCCAAAGGCCTTTGGTATGGAGGGTCCTGTTATATCCGCATCCAGAATTGCACTATGATATCCTCTGCGGTTCATCGTAACAGCCATCAGGGAAGTAACGAGGGATTTACCTACTCCTCCCTTACCGCTGACTACACCGATTACCTTCTTGATACTACTCATCTCATGGGGCTGTAAGCTGAAATCCGTCTTCTTTCTGCTTTCACAATCCGAACTGCAGGAATTACAGTCATGACTACAATTTTCACTCATAAATTAACCAATCCTTTCTCATTCAGCTGGCACAGTATAAAGGAAAGCGTATCCCTTTCCTTTGGTGAAAACTTAACGATATGCACTCTCCGTGCTTGCTGCCGGTATAAGCCGCTCTCATTGCACTATTATAATCAGTTTTCACAATAAGTCAATGAATTATCTGCTTCCGATGAAATATCTTCCCATACCCTTTATATTCTTTAACAACCACCTGCCCAAAAGAATATGATGATATATAACATAATGAAGGGAGTTGAATGATATGTTATTAATACCGGCAGGTGGGGCCGGGATAATCAATGCTTCTGCTCTATGGACCTTTTATCTGCAGAACAAAGTACTGTCGATCATTCTAATATTGTTGCTACTGTTCATAACTTCTATTTATTTCCGTAGAAGAAGAAAAAAAAGAAATAAGAAAAAGAAACAAGAGAAGACTGTGGTCCGCCCGATTACGGATGTTATCGGAACGAATCCGGAACGGCTTACAGAGCTAAATCATGACCTGGAGCCCTTTGGCTTTGCTTATGAACCGAGTCAGGATATCTTCTATTCACTGATGAACGGCTGGCAGAGGGGGTTTGGTTATTGCAGGCTGTATGATGAAGCATGTGCTGCCTTCAGTATGATTATTGACTGCGAGCCGATTCCCTTTGAATATAACGGAGTCAAATTCCTGATTGAATTCTGGAAGGGACAATACGGTATGACTACCGGATGTGAGGTCGGAGTATATTATACCACCGGCCCGAACCTGAATATACCCGGAGTATTCAACGGCACGTTTTATTACGCCCTGAAGGATGAGGATCGGATCAATATGTCCTTTGCCTTCCGAAAAAACGGCAATCTGATGTTTACAAGAACCGCATACCATTGGTGGATTACCGGCTTTAAGCTGGGTGAGTTTTCATCTCCGGAGGAATTGTCCATGGATATTATCATGGATCTTTACGACCACCGGATGGCCTATGCCTTCGGGGAAGCCTTAATGAAGGCCGGATATACGGATGAGGAATTCGCAGTCAGAGGCAGACGTGTCTGGATTCGTTTTACTAAGCCGCATACACCTCAGCCTTTAACCAGAACCGCTTTTTCAGAGAAGCTGATGCAGAAGAATAACCGTTCCTACTGTGAAGCCTATCAGCATCTGACAGAGGCCTATTCCGATACCCTTGATAAGCTGGAAATCGTCCGAAATGAATCACCGGATATGTATCGTCAGATTCTTCATATGGGTAAACCACAGGAAGCATTTGATTCCTATAACAAACTAAAGAGCTTTGTAAGTAAACAAGAGGTTGATTAGGGAGGAGTTCACATGTCTACTTCAAAGCGTCTGTCACAGGTACTCGCCAACTCCGGCAGTATACCCTTTGATGACTATTCCAGAATTGTTCTGATGAGCGACTGCCATCGCGGTATTGGAGGATGGTCTGATAACTTTTCGGATAACCAAAACCTGTTCTTTGCCGCATTGACCTACTATTACGAGCGCGGATACACTTATATAGAGCTTGGTGATGGTGATGAGCTCTGGGAAAACAGAAGTATTGATGTGATTATTCAGACCCACAGTGATGCCTTCTGGCTGATGTCTCAATTCTATCGCGCAGGCCGCCTGTATATGCTGTACGGAAACCATGATATCGTCAAGAGGGATCCGAGATATGCCCGTACGAATTGTCATTCTTTTTTTTGCGAGAGTATGAATTCCAGAGAAGCACTGTTTCCCGGAATTAAAATATTCGAAGGACTTCTTCTTAAATATCAAAACACTGATTATCAAATCCTGTTGACCCATGGTCATCAGGCAGATATTCTGAATGATACCCTCTGGAGATTAGCCCGTTTTCTGGTTCGTTATGTGTGGAAACCCTTGGAGCTCATTGGAGTCCGTGATCCGACCAGTGCAGCTAAGAATAATGAGAAGAAAAACACCGTAGAGAAACGCTTGGTCGATTGGTCCAAAAACAACAACCAGATGATTATTGCCGGTCATACTCATCGTCCTGTAATTCCCAAGATTGGCCAGCCGATGTACTTTAATGACGGCAGCTGCATCCATCCCAGAAGTATTACTGCGATAGAAATTATAAACGGAACCATCTCTCTGGTGAAATGGGCTATCATGATTAAACCGGATCGCAGTCTCTTTGTAGGCAGGGAGATATTGGTGGATCCGGTAAGACTGTTGGATTACTTTGAAGCCAAATAAGTGAGCTCGAATAATACAGAAAATCCATAACGTTATCGGTAGCTTCGGTAGCGTTATGGATGCTGATGATCATAGATGTTTACATATTTTAATGCTTTCGGCTGTTCTTTGTCTTCTGAACGGAATAGCCGAATTTGCCCAGAAGCTCTCCCAGCCCAAAATATTCCCCATGGGAATAGACGACGAGCTTCGTATCATTCAGATGGAATTTTCCCTTCGCATCCAGGAAGCTCTTATTCACTGCCACATTCACCACTTCCGCCAGAAACATATCATGGGAGCCGAGGGGGATAATATCCTTCACCTTACATTCAATACAACAGGGTGCCTCGTCAATCATCGGTGCCACAGACAGCTTACCCATGACAGGCGTCAGCTTCATTTCCGTAAATTTATCAATATCCCTGCCGGATCTTACACCGCAGTAATCCGCAGCTCGAACAAGCTTCTCTGTTACCAGGTTAATAACGAATTCACCGCTCTTCTTAATGATATCGTAGGAATAACGTTCCTTACGGATGGATATGGATACCATGGCCGGATTACTGCAGATCGTTCCTGCCCAGGCAATCGTAATAATATTCGGCCTTATATTCTCTCCGGCACAGCTAACCATCACTGCAGGAATCGGATATAGCATATTACCGGGCTGGAAGAATTCCTTCTCCATTTGGATCACTCCTTTCAATTCACTTATGATTTTCCATTCTGTTTTGTATAGCTATTGTAGTCTTCCGGCGTATGGCTGTCAAGACTTCGCCACCGGCAGTCAGGTGCCTGGCGATCCGGCTGTCAAGACAATCCTCCGGCAGTCAGGTGCCTGGCGATCCGGCTGTCAAGACAATCCTCCGGTAATCCGTTACTTGATGATCCGGCTGCTTCTTTCCAGACTTTTCAATTGTTTCTTCGATATATCAAATCAATAGAATAATTTACCTGTGTTCCAACCATAATAATTAGAAATAATGGTTGAAAGGAGTAGAGAGCATGAAAGCATCGGTGGACCAGGATGGCTGCATCAGCTGTGGATTATGCATTGAAGTATGCCCCGAGGTATTTAGTTATAACGAAAATGATGTTTCTCAGGCAATAGATGGAGAAATTCCGAAAAATTACGAGGATAAAGCCATAGAAGCAAGGGATGGCTGCCCGGTCAGTGTCATCGACATTGATGAATAGTCCTCTGTCCGGACATTTCGCAGCTGTTTAACCGGATTGACTGCCCATCGCAGCCACTCGTTAAGGGTGGAACTGTTTCACAACCTCTTTGAGTTATGAAACAGCTCCACCCTTTATTATGGTTACAGGTCTATAGTTATAAACTATTTTCTTCAAAATAAAGCATAAACAATGATTACTTCAGAAAGAATGCATCCAGACCGTCTGCAATCCCCTGTACGATTTTATCCTGATAGCTATCGGTAGCCAGCAGCTCATCCTCTTCCTTATTCGACATATAGCCCATCTCGATGATTGTAACCGGAACACTGCACCAGTTTATACCGCTCATGGTATCGGTCTCCCAGACTCCCCTGTTCACGGAACCTGCTTTCTCTACGATACGATCCAGGATAGCCTGTGACAGCTTCTTGTTGATCTTATAAAGCTTGCTGTTATAAGGATTGTCTTTGGTCTGGCAGAGCGTCATCGTTCCCTTTACGGAAGAATCCTCCGCACCGTTGGCATGAATTCTAAGGAAAGCATCTGCATTGGCATTGTTTGCGATGGCAGCCCGTTCCGAATTTGATATATTTACATCATGAGTTTCCCGAATCATCATAACCTGATATCCGCGTTTTACCAGCTCGGCCTTTAATTTAAGGGCGACCGTCAGATTAAGCTCATATTCGGCCAGACCCGTGCTTACTCCTGTTGTACCCGAGGATACCTTTGCCTTCTTCACAGAAGCTCCCGGTCCGATTGGCTCCTTCTCATAATTACCCGTGGATTGATGCCCCGCATCTATCACAATCAATTTGCCTTCCCCGGTATTCTCGGGGGAAGAGCCCATCCCAATATCCGTCCCTGTATTCTCTCCGGTGGGGCTGTTTCCCATATCCTCTGTATCACCCTCTGCCACCGTACTTTTTTCGGTAACCAGATAAGAGGCAATATAGCAGGTCTTACCATTATATATAACTCTGGTCCACTCCTCCTGATAGCCGGTTCTTATGAGCTCCGTCGATCCCCTTAGTGTTGCAACAATTTCCGTGTCCTTTGAGGCACCTGCTCTTAAGTTGACTCCTGCGTCAGTTACAACAGTATCCTCCCTTTCTTCAAAAACGATGCCTTCTGCCTCAGAACCGGTGTCGGCGGAAGCCGTCCTGTTACTTTCGTCGGGTTTTGATTCCGTAGGTTTCAAGGGGGAATCCTTAGCATTCTGTGAAGACCCCAATCCCTGGTCTGTATCAGATGTTTCCTCTTCCGATGAGGCTTCCGATTCCGCTGCCGGGTCAGCTGCCGGCTCTACGGTCCCCTTCTGCATCTGTTCCTCTGCTAATCCACTGTTTTGAGGGCTTGAGGTTTCGGAATCCTTTTCTGACAGCTTCGTTCCGATTGATAATGCCAAAACTAAAAGCGATACTGCAATTACCACTAGCCCGGCTATCATCGTCCCTCTTTTGTGTATCAAGCTATCCTTCTTCATTTCTTACCTCCACTCTTATCTCCTGTCCCGTTATCCGCAGCTTATCCTAACCGTTTGCTTCCTACTTATTATATGGGATATTTTACCATGCCCTGGTGCGTTATTCCACACTTTTTAAGGATTCTACCATATTAATCTTTCTGAGCTTAAAAAACATGACAATATTAACAAAGGCAGAGAATAACAGGGTCAATAGTAGGCTGTAAATATAGCTGTTCCAATTGATGTTTCGTCCAAACATGACCAGATCAATCTCCACTGTCTCTATCACATAACGGTGAAGGAGAATTCCCATTGCAAGACCGGCCACCATACCAATCAGGGTGAGAATGATATTCTCCCGATACACATAAGCACTGAGCTCATTATCATAGAAGCCCAATACCTTGATGGTGGCCAGCTCTCTTCTGCGTTCATTGATATTGATGTTATTCAGGTTATATAATACGATGAAGGCCAGGGCTCCGGCTGAAAGGATGAGGACCCAGATTACGATATTCAAGCTGACCAGTATATTATCCAACAGATTTCTGAAATAACTGACGTAGAAAATCCCCGAAGCTGCCGGTGCTTCCAACAGTTTATCTCCGATCTCCTGTTCGCTTACCTCATTTACTCCCGGCATATCAAGATAATACTGATTCATAACGGGGTTCTCATGAAACAGCTTTATATACAGGGCCGGAGTCATATAAGCATAATGGGTCATATAATTTTCAGTGATTGCTTGGATCTTCGTCTCAGCGTTTCTGTCCCCTACCTTAAGAATTATCCTGTCTCCTGCCTTAACACCAATCTTCCCCGCAATCTGCTCCGTAAGAACAATACCCTCATCTGTAAGCTCATAGGAATTATGTCCTCTTCTGCTTCTCAATACAATATAGCTGCGAATATTTTCCGGCTTTTCAAAAACCACCAGCTGTATGCTCTGCTCCTTGCCGTCCCTAAGGCTTACGGAGGCGGAGCTTACCCTAGCCCGCGCATAGGAAGCTATCTGCGGATGCTCCTCCATCGTTTCCTCCAGAGACGCTATGTCTTCAGCCGAGGCTTTCTCCTCAATCCCTACCGTGGAGTCATACAGCATGATTTCATCAAATTGTCTTGTATAGATGACAAAGATGGAATCCTTCAGTCCAAAACCAACCAATAAGAGAGCCATGCAACCACCGATTCCAAAAACCGTCATGAAAAAGCGTTTCTTATACCGGAACAGGTTTCGTATCGTAGCCTTCCAGGTAAAGGACAGTAGCCTCCAAAGGAAGGGTATTCTCTCGAGAAGAACTCTCTTTCCATTCTTTGGAGCTAACGGTCTCATCAGCTCAGCAGGCTTTGCCTTCAGCTCCTTATAACAGGCCAGAAAGGTTGCCAGCTCTACCGCTAATACTGCGAAAAAGGTTGCCAGACCAGCATAATACGTATTGAACGGAGTAGCCAGGCCCGGCAAGCTGCGGTACAGCATTTTATAAGCCGTTATGATGACAGTCGGCAGCAGCTTTAGTCCGACCAAAGCCCCGGCAATACTGCCTCCCAGGGTTGCCAGCAATGCATAGAGTACATATTTTGCAGCAATCGATCCCTTCGAATATCCCAGTGCCTTTAGGGTTCCGATCTGGATTCGTTCCTCTTCTACCATTCTGGTCATGGTTGTCAGACTGATTAAAGCCGCAACCAGGAAGAAAATAGCCGGAAACACTCTACCGATTGCACCGATACGGTCCGCATTCTGTTCATATTCCACATAGGATTCCAGACTGCTTCGATCAAGGACATACCATTCCGGTGCCTTAAGCTCTGACAGCTTAAGCTCAGCGGCTTCGATATCCTCCTCAGCTTTCGTAAGCTCCTCCTCTGCCTTGCGGCCTGATTCCTCCAGCTCCTGCTTCGCTTCCTCCAACTGCTCCGGTGTAAGGGGCAGAACCTGTAAGGAGGCCATACCCTCATTAAGCTTATCCTGCGCAGCCTGTCTGGACTGATTAAGCTTCTCTCTGGCATCGCTTATCTCCTTCGCTGACTTATTATACTGCTCCTCATATCGATCCGTATTCACGCTGTCAGCAATCACTTTCACGGCATCCTGCACCTTCGTAACCCTTTGATCATATTGATCGGTAAAGGCTGTGAGCTCCCTGGCACCCTTCACTGTTGCATAAGCCTCGGAATAAACCTCTGTGGTAAATACCTCCGGTTTTATTACGATAAAGCTGTCCACATCGCCGCTTCCAATCGTAGTGGTTCCCCTTTGAAAGGATAAATAAAGCGGTGAATCACCGACTCCGACGATCCGGAAAGTGTCCCGGTTAAGAGAATCAGTTAAGGGTGTCGTAGTTCCGGAGGTTAGCTGGATGGTATCTCCGATCCAATAATTTGTATGATCGATAAAGAAGTTATCCACCAATACTTCCTCCGGGCTCTGTGGCATTCTTCCCTCTGTAACATGGATCAAATTCGTCTGTTCGGTGGCCGACATTACATTCAGAACCAGCTCACTGCCCTCTGCATCACATACTACATGTGTAGAATATACGGGCTCAATGGCTTCAATGCCTTCTACCTCTGATATGGCTGAAATCTCCTTCTCTGTTAAGCCCCAGGTACTCATGATTCTGATATCCATGAGCTTATTTTGATCAAAATAATTGTCTGCAGTAATTCTCATGTCCGGATTGGTGGCACGGATTCCTGCAAAGAATGCAACTCCCAGTGCTACAATAAGAAAAATGGAAAGAAAACGGCTCCAGGTAGTCCTTATTTCCATATAAAAATCTTTTCTAATCGCCTTATGTCTCATTTTAATCTCCTATGATGCCCCTAACATCATTTTTTTGACCGTTTGCTACCATTCAATCGTCTCAACCGATGCAGGACTGTCATTCAGTACAACTCCTGAGACCTTTCCATTCTTGATTTTGATGACTCTGTCAGCCATCGGTGTCAATGCGGTATTATGGGTGATCACTATCACCGTCATGGATCGCTCTCTGCAGGTATCCTGCAACAGTTTTAGTATTGATTTTCCCGTCATATAATCCAGCGCACCGGTGGGTTCATCACATAGTAACAGCTTCGGATTTTTCGCCAGCGCCCTGGCGATTGCAACTCTCTGCAGCTCTCCTCCGGAAAGCTGTGCAGGAAAATTAAACTTTCTTTCCCCAAGCCCGACTTCATTTAGGATTTCCTCTGCCTCCAGAGGTGCTTTACAGATCTGGGAGGCCAGCTCCACATTCTCCTTCGCCGTCAGATTCTGGACCAGATTGTAGAATTGAAATACAAAGCCGATATCCTCCCTGCGGTATCTGGTGAGCCTTTTTTCCTTAAAGCCTGCGATATCCGTCCCATCCACATATACGGAGCCCTCCGATACGGTATCCATCCCTCCCAATATATTTAAGACGGTGGTCTTACCGGCACCGCTGGGACCGACGATGATAACAAATTCGCCCTTCTGTATTGTAAAATCGATCCCATCCAGGGCATGGATCTCTACCTCACCCATATGATAGGTTTTTCGTACCTGTTCCATTTTAATAAATTCATTCACGATATATTCTCCATTCTATTGTACGGTTGATATGCTTCTTATATCCCAATGCAGTTACCTATACCGTACTCTTATTTTATCCTTAAATATTATTTGTTACAAGGTATTAATTTGAAATAATCCTATGATAAAGATTAGTATTTTTATGATATTCAAATGAGGATTCATACTTTTTAATTATTTGTCAATGCTATTATAAGTATCAAAAAATCATATGCGGAATCGATCAGGAGTAAACAGTCCGTTATTATTTCTAGGAGGTATTTTTAACATGGATATCTTAAAAATCGTATTTTCATCCTTTGCATCCCTGGCTACCCTATTTGTATTGACAAAGCTGATGGGAAACAGAGAAATGTCCCAACTCAGTATGTTCGATTATGTGAGCAGTATTGCTCTGGGCTCCATCGCCGGTGAAATGGCTGTTATGTCTACTGACAGTGTTCTAGAGCCCTTTATCTCTATGGTAATATTTGCCGGCTGCACGATATTTATTTCCCTCATTACCTGTAAATCCATTCTTCTCCGTAGGTTCTTTGAAGGCCAGGCTATCCTGATCTATCAGAACGGTCAGATATTTGAAAAGAATCTGTTAAAGGCAAAAATGGATGTCGATGAGCTGCTTTCCGTCTGCCGGATCAGCGGATATTATGATTTGGAAGAGGTTCATACGGTTTATCTGGAAACCAACGGAAAGATCAGTGTATTGCCTATGGCAGCCAACCGTCCTGCAACACCACAGGATTTAAACCTGCAGCCAACCCAGACCCTTCCTTTAGCTAATGTTATAATTGACGGCAAGATATTACCCGATAACTTGAAAAGTACCGGAAAGAACGAGACCTGGGTTCAGAAGCAGCTGAATGCCAAGGGAATCGATATGAAGGAAGTCATTCTTGCCACCTTTGACAGTACAAAGGATCAATTGAACGTTTACAAGAAGTTCCACAGGAAAATGTTACGGGACATTTTCGAATAATGGGTATACACGGACCGGAAAATTCATAATATGTTACAAGTTTTCAATCAAGGATGTATCTCCCCATGCTTTCTAAAACGAAGACAAAATATATAATTTTATCTGAGCTGATTATCTTATCCTTATTCTTCTCCCTATTAATCCGGCAGCATTATGACAGGGAAGCGACTGCTCTAACCTCGATGTATGATAAGGAGAAGAAATTCATTAAGTGGGTCAGCTTTGATATTTGTTATAAGGCTCTGGACCGTGCCTACCGCTATGATGTGGAAACCTATGGAGAGGAGGTCCATGTGAACTGGATTGAGCTTCTGGCTTATCTAGGTACGAAATACGGTGGAGATTTCTCCCGATATAAAGAAAAGAACATGACTGAGCTGGTTGATAAGCTGAAGTCGAAGAAAGCGACGATGGATTCCCTGACAGCGGATTTAAAGCACTATGAATATTACCTGGAGGCTTACTCCGCCGTTCTGGGCGGAATGGTTGGTGAATATAAAATCGAAGTGGCAGATGAAGCCAGTCCCGGCGGCAAGAAATGGGAGAAGAAATACGGGCTGAAGGTTTTCCTGCCGATTGCCAAGAGTTATCCCTACAGCCACTTCGATGATTTTGGGGTGTCCAGAAGCTATGGCTTCAAGAGAAAGCATCTTGGACATGATATGATGGGCCAGATCGGTACCCCGATTGTAGCTGTTGAATCCGGCTATGTGGAATCCCTGGGCTGGAATCAATATGGCGGCTGGCGTATCGGTATCCGAAGCTTTGATAAGAAGCGATATTATTACTATGCCCATCTACGCAAGAATTTCCCTTATAATAAGACTCTGGTGGTTGGCAGTATTGTGCAGGCCGGAGATGTAATCGGTTATCTCGGACGAACCGGCTACAGCTCCTCGGAGAATGCGAATAATATCACCACTCCTCATCTGCATTTCGGTATGCAGCTGATTTTTGATGAATCCCAGAAGGAAAGCAACAATGAAATCTGGATTGACTGTTATGAGTTGATTCTATTCCTTAATAAGAATCGTTGTGCCACTGAGAAGGATCCTGAGACAAAGGAATATCATCGGGTATACCAATACGTCGATCCGATTGCAGAGCATTATATTAATCACAGCATCTATCAGTACAATGATGATGAGTTTAAGATACATATCTATGAATAAGAGCTATGTTCATTAAGCTTGTTCAATTACAGCGGATAATGATGTTAATAAATTTCGATATTAGTGTTACGATGGATTAACGATATTAGTTCTATGGCGTTATGTAGATTTTATTCTATGGTATTTACGGCGGATTAACAGGCTCATATGCACGCATATGAGCCTTCGCTTCGCTCTTCCCTAAGAGAAAGGGCACTTCTGCATGCAAGCATGCTAAGTACCCTTTCTTCTTAGGGATTCATCCGCCTCCGTTATGATTCCCAGATGGATTGATATAGATTCGCTTAATTGGTTTTCTTATGGTCTTTTCGCTTATAACGGATATGCTTTTTCATTGTATCGGATGATTCAGTTTGACGCTATACCGCTTTTTCATTGTATCGCATAATTCAGATTATCGCTATGCAGCTTTACTATTGTTTCGGAATTTCAAATTATCACTTTTCCGCTTTACCATTGTTTCGTCTTTAAGTCTAGCGCATCTTTTCGTATCTCTGTTTTTTGTCATATTCTTAGTACGGCTTCTTGATATTCTTCCGCTTGATCAGGCATAAAAAGCCCAATAAGAAGGGGATCAGATACTGGAAGATCAGGTTCAGGTTTACGATAATACTTCTGTATAGGTAGTCAAATTCAAACTGCGTACTGCTGATGAAGTAGGTAAGGTAATACACTGTCACTGCCAACGGGATGAAGAGAAAGCCCCGCTGCTTGATTCCGAACAGCCACTCGATGCAGCGAATCAGCAGGGTAGCCATCAAACAGATTGCTATGAAGTCCGACAGCACGCAGATTAAGGTGACCAGTACCTCAAAACGTTCAAATACATTGAAGAAGGAGATGCTTTTTACGGAGATATAGAAGGGAAACGGCAGGCTGGCAGTCAGGTCCGCTCCGGTTATACCGAAGGAAAATATGGTGAGTATAAAGGTAAGCAGCACAAAGAACATTACTCCATACCATAGCTTTCTCTTCTGCTGCTTTGTTACCGAGATACCAAGCTTATCCGAGAAAAATAGGGCTATGATAATAAATCCTCCTACCGATATGACATTTACGGAGGCAAACAGGGTGTCCGGAAGCTTTACGGTAGAGACCGGCAACAGATAATCCGCTCTAATTCTGCTAAGGGCACAGATAATCAGTATCGCGAAGAATATGATTACCGGCCCAAGGGTAAACTCTGAAAACCGGAAGATGGTCTTCATTCCCCTAAGAAGTGCATAGTAAACCAGTACCAGAAGTACTGTCATCAGATAATCCGCTCTGGTCCTCGGCATCAGGGTAAATTGCAGGGTAAGGGAATAGACATTGATCTTTACTGCCAATAAGATCAGGAACCACAAAAGATAGCACAGGATAAACACCTTTGCCAGAAATCTACCCAGCAGCTGCTCCATGATTTCATATATATTCAGTCCCGGAAAGGATTTAATCAGCAGAAGGATAATCCCGGTCAGCGGTACCAGAACGAGGATGGACCATAGGGGGCTAAGGTATCCGCTTCTCCCCGCTTCCTTCGCAAGGGCTGCAGGAATTTGTCTTAGTATTGGCGAAATGACAAGAAACAGATACATATAGGCGATTTGACGGAGTGATACCTCCTTATTCACTTAAGCCACCTCATTTCATATATTTTTCCAGAATCATAGCAATGCTGGGGATATAAGGGAACATGGAATGTACAATCCCCAATATGATTCCGGTCGCGGAAAACAGCAGGAACAAGGCTAGATTCCTTTTGTATTGAAAAAGCTTCTGTCTTTGCTTTATAAATGAACCTATCATTAAAATAATAAACACATACAGCATAGTTGGTCTCCATTCTGCTTTAACACCTCAGATTTTGTACGGCAAGTATGCATACCAAGTGAGTTGCCGGCTCCACTCTCTTCATTTATAATTCTCATCCCCAAGGATGAAGGATTTTGCAATCTTTGACTGAACAACATACTCATATTCAATATCCGAAACATTCTTTGTCCAGCCCTGTTCAAGCTCCTTCCACTTTGCTACATGCTGATTCTCCACCAGCCGGGCAATCTGAAGGATATCAAGCCCGGTTGTAACCGAATAATTCACTGCCTTCTCAATTATCCCTCTGATATACTCATTCTGTTCCTCAGTAAGTCTCTCAAGGCCATCTCTGGTAAATACCTCCTTCTGGTTTCTGACCTCCTTAATCATGGTTTCGAAATCAACCTTAATGGTAATCTTCACCTTGTTACCTTTCAATTTGGAGGATAACTTTGTACTGGAATAGGATAGGGAAAGCCCCACCTTGTCCTCCAGATAAATCGGATATACCCGAACGATATCCTTCACAAAATTCACTCCGCTGGAGGTTTCCAGATCCAGGTAGTCCTTCAGCTTAAGCTGATCGAACACAGAATAGCCCTTGATTAAAAAACTATTAGCTTCTGAAACCAGATACGGAATTAATAGACTGGAGTAGTTTTGCTTCATCTCATTCAGAAGATTGACCAGGGTATTATCATTTCTGGTAATCAGCTCCAGCTGCTTCTGTTTGACAGCTTCCAGATCCTCATGGATGGTCTGCTGATTTTCCAGTCCCTGCTTTAAAAAATCCAGGGCGCTGGAATGCTGAACCACATAAATCAGAGCCTCCATTTTTATCGTTTCATCGCGGGAGAGAAAATCCAGACATTCCTTAATACCGTTCTTAGCGGCCTGTTCACCGATCAAAAAGTATCCGGTATTAGCAACCGAGATGGTTTTCTTGTTCTTCAGCCTGATATCCTCCAAAGCCTGGTAAGGAGAGGTTCCTTTGCCCTCCGTTATCTCCTCCCCTGGTCCGCCGCTTCCGCTTTCCGGATCTGTGCCACCGCCGGAGCTATATAGAGCAGATACCGTATATTCCCCATCCTGATAATCAATTCCCATAACATGTATAAAATTAATCTCATCGATTTCCCTCCGGTTCATATCATGGGAGCAGCCCACGAAAAGAATTGGAATTAGAATTAATATGAATAAGACTGTTTTTCTCATCTGCCGCATCATTCCTGTTCCTTTTGTTTTACTTGGTTTTCCGGAGCGATATCCTTTGGACGCTTCGTAAAGTACTTAATCGGAAAACGGAAAAGTGTATCCTTATGATTACGTTCCTCCGTATCCACAAACGGTGACAAATAAGCGGTCCCGTAATTATCCAGACTGCATAAATGGGTAATCAGAAAAATCAGTCCCGCTACAAGACCGAAGAAGCCTCCCCAGGAGGCCAACAGTGCCAGAATGAATCTCGTCAACCGGATACCGCTGCTTAGATCCTGATTTGGCATGATAAATCCGGCGATACCGGCCAGGGATACGATAACCACCACTGCCGGCGAAATCAGTTTAGCTTCCACTGCCGACTGTCCTACAACAAGACCTCCCAGAATCGACATGGCAGTACCGACAGATTTTGGCAGGCGCAATCCTGCTTCAATCAATATCTCAAAGGCGATCAGCAGGACCAAGACCTCTGCGGAGGAAGAGAAAGGAACATTCTTCTTCGCCTCCTGTGTAGACAGGGCCAGCTGTACCGGAAGCATCTGGGTCTGGTAGGTGGTGGCAGCAATATAAAAGGCCGGTAAAAACAGAGTAACAATCATCGAAATATAGCGGATGATTCTTAAGGAGGAGCCTACAAAGAAATGATTTGCATAGTCCTCCGGTGACTGCATCAGCATCGCAAGCTGACAGGGCAGCAGATAGACCATCGGTAAGCCATCCACTACCAGAGCAATTCTTCCATCGGATAGATTCGCTGAGACCCGGTCCGGCCTCTGAGTATACATAATCTGAGGGAAAATACTCTTATTATTCTCGATCAGGTATTCTTCGATGAAGGCAGGGGTTGAGATATTATCAATGTTAATCTTATTGATGAGCTCTCTGATCTTATTGACCGTATTCATATCTGCGATATTGCTGATATAGATCAGAGACATATCTGTTTTGGATACCTTACCGACTGTTAAGCTTTCCACTACAAGATATTCCGAACGGATCCGCCGCCGGATTAATGCTGTATTGGTTCTCATAACCTCAATGAAGGAATCCTTGGCACCCTTCATAACACCTTCTTCTTCCGGCGCCTCAATGGATCGCTTATCAAACTTACGGATATCATAGATGATTGCCTTCTGCTCTCCGTCAAAAATCAAAGCCGCCATACCGCTTAACACACTTTTAATTATCTTGCTTAAATCCGTTTCCTCCGAGGTAAATACATGGTAGGTCCCGGCATCCATCAGATAGTCTATCATCTGCCGCTCCGTAACGCAGTTTGCCAGGTAAGGATCAAATTTTAGAAACATTAATATGCTTTGATCAATCAAATCATCATTGACCAGGCCATCTACACAGAACAGATGAACAGTCAGATTATTCTGATTTACCTTAATCGGATGAACCAGCACATCACTGCTCTTAGCGAAATGTTCCTTCAGTAGGGCCGAATTAACGATATTCTCCATAACATTCCTTCTTTCCGAATTCTATCCATACTCCTATATTTTCCCTACCTTTCTAATAATATTCATACTGTATGGGATCAGCTTCTCGACGATGTCATTAAACCGGATTGTCTGCCTATATCAGCCAACCGCCAATAAAAAAACTGAACCTTACGGCTTTCGTTGACATCCTGTCAAGGCAAGCTGCTGGCTCAGTCTTTATTCGTTGATTTAATGACTTTGATTTAATGACGCTTGTTATCGATCTTTAAAGTAATCCTCCACTAAATCCTTAATATGTATCGGCAAAACCTTTCCATTTGCTATTTTACGAAGAAACATTTCTGCTTCCCCTTCATCATCCGTAATATTTTCTGCTAAGTAATAGTTTGTATTCCCTTTTTGCTTACCATCTGATATGTAACATTCCAGGCTGTATAAAGCATTTTTAAAAAACAAGTTATAGCTTGCTTGGACATCATCTTGTAAAATAACCGTAATTGACTTAATTGATGGTTCCAACACGCACTCCCATCCTTTCTCTTAATTTTATGGTAAAGTTATTGTTAAAAAGATTATATCTGACTATATTATTATACCACAAAAGCTTATTAAGAAAATAAGGATTGTCGTTATTCTCCATGTAAATAATAGTAATCCCCCTAGAATATGCCTTATATTTTAACTAAAAATGGTCCGGCTCGCCATTCATTCCAAAGCTTCCAAAAGTATGATGAATAAGAGGAAATGTATATATATACCCTCATTATTGATCTTGAAGCATAAGCTGAAGCTGTCCGCTGGTTTCAGGAAGCCTATGGCAAATACGCCTAGTTTCCGGTATCCAGACAGACAGCTCCATATGAAATCGTACTGATTCTTTTAACTTACACTACCCTAATCGGACAGCACGTCTTACTCGGAAGCCGCTCCGATTGATGCCAGCTGTCGATAGGTCTCATAACGCTCATTTGCCATCTGCTCCGCCAGAGTAAACAGCTCCTCTGCTTGCTCAGGAAAGGCCTTTTCCAGCGAGCTGTAACGAACCTGCCCCAGGATAAACTCCCGGAAGCTCTCCGTGGGTTCTTTGGAGTCCAGTATAAACGGGTTCTTTCCTTCTTCCTTCAAAGCCGGATTATAACGATACAGATGCCAATAGCCTGCCTGAACCGCCTTCTTAATCGTTGCCATACTTCTGCCCATACCCTCTTTAATACCATGATTGATACAGGGGGCATAACAGATAATCAGAGACGGCCCGGGATATTCTTCCGCTTCTCTTAATGCCTTGATTAGCTGCCCATTATCTGCGTTGATTGCTACCTGGGCAACATAGACATTACCATAGGTCATCATCATCCTGCCAAGATCCTTCTTTCGTTGCTTCTTACCGGAGGCTGCAAATTTCGCGATAGCAGCAGTCGGGGTGGATTTGGAGGCCTGTCCGCCGGTATTGGAGTAAACCTCCGTATCAAATACCAGACAATTCACATTCTCACCGGAAGCCATCACATGGTCCAGACCTCCGAAGCCGATATCATAAGCCCAGCCGTCACCTCCCACCAGCCAGATCGATCGTTTTATCAGGTAGTCCTTGTTATTCTTGATCTCCTCCACCAGTTGTACAATCTCTACATCTGTGGAAACAAAGTTCTCCAGAACATCGATTATCTTACGGCTGGCTTCCTCCGAGGCTTTGCTGTCTTCCTTATAATGCAGCCAGTCATGGAAGGCTTCCTTCAACTTCTCCTCCACATTCATATCGATCAGCAGGCGCATATTACGCTCCAGCTTATCTCTGAGCTGCTTTGTTGCCAAATACATACCATAGCCAAATTCCGCATTATCCTCAAACAGGGAATTTGCCCAGGAGGGACCTTTGCCTTCCCGGTTGATTGTATACGCGGAGCTAGGTGCGGAAGCACCCCAGATGGAGGAACAGCCGGTGGCATTGGCGATCATCATCCGTTCTCCGAAGAGCTGGGTTACCAGTTTAATATAGGGAGTTTCTCCGCAGCCCGCGCAGGCACCGGAAAACTCTATCAGCGGAGCCTTAAACTGGCTGTCCTTAAAGGAAGGACCATAAGGAAGATTCTCCTTAAAGCTAATCTCTTCCATGGCGAACTTCCAGTTTTGTATCTGTGTGGGCAGCTGGGTCCCGATTGGCTGCATAATCAGTGCTTTCCCCTTGGCGGGACATACATCGGCACAGTTGCCGCAACCGGTGCAATCCATCGGACTGATTTGTATTTTATAACGCAATCCCTCAAAGGCTCTGCCGGAAGCAGGCTTCGTTACGAAGGTTTCCGGTGCCTTCTTCAGCTCCTCCTCATTCAGCAGGAATGGACGGATAACCGAATGAGGACATACAAATGCACATTGGTTACACTGGATACAGCGTTCCTCAACCCATTCCGGAACATTGACCGCAATACCACGCTTTTCATAGGCTGTCGTACCTGCAGGAATCGTTCCATCCTCCATACCCAGGAAGGCACTGACGGGTAACTCATTTCCTCGGAGCTCTGACATCGGTCTCATGATTTTACGAATGAATTCCGGTTCTTCGATACCATCCTCATCCTGAAGCTCACAATTCGCCCACTCCGGCGGTATGCTGATCTTCTTGACCGCTTCGATTCCCATATCGATTGCATCATGATTCATCTTAACGACCTTCTCGCCCTTTTTACCATACATCTTATTGACAACGGCCTTAAGCTCCTTGATATAGACATCCTCCGGCAATACCTTGGTCAGCTTAAAAAAGGCACCCTGCATAACCATATTGATTCGATTACCCAGCCCGATATCTTCTGCAATTCCAATCGCATTGATGGTATAGAAATTAACCTTCTTCTGAGCCAGCTGCCGTTTCATGATTCCCGGCAGGTTGATATCAAGCTCCTCCAGGTCCCATTGCGTATTTAATACAAAGGTTCCGCCTTGCTTAAGACTCTGCAGCATATCGTACTTATTCACATAGGACTGGTTATGGCAGGCCACATAATTCGCATGGGTAACCAGGTAGACGGAACGAATCGGTTCCTTACCGAATCTTAAATGGGAAATGGTAAGACCGCCGGATTTCTTGGAATCATAATCAAAATAAGCCTGAATATTTAGATCTGAGTGATCTCCGATGATCTTGATTGCCTGTTTGTTGGCACCGACTGTACCGTCGGAGCCAAGGCCCCAGATCTGACAGGAGATTCTATCCTCCGGTTCCACCGTAATATTCTCCACCGTCTTCAGAGAGCTCTTATATACGTCATCAATGATGCCGATTGTGAAAGAATTCTTCGGCTTTGCTTCCTTCAGATTCTCAAATACTGCCGCAATATGACCCGGTGTCGTATCCTTAGAGGCCAACCCATATCTTCCTCCGACGATCACCGGTTTCTTCTCCGTGGTCATAAAGCTTGTGCAGACATCCAGATATAAGGGATCACCGACGGCACCGGGCTCCTTCGTCCGATCCAGAACTGCAAGCTTCTTCACTGTTTTTGGAACACACTGGAGAAAATGCAGGCTGGAGAACGGCCGGTACAGACGTACCTTTATGAGTCCATACTTTTCGCCCTTACTGTTATAATAATCAATGGTCTCCTCGATTGTTTGTGTCACGGAGCCCATGGCTACAATTACATATTCTGCATCCTCGGCTCCGTAATAATCAAACAGGTGATAGGATCTGCCTGTATATTGCTCCATTTTCTTCATATATTCTTCTACAATCGGAATCAAATCCTCATAAAAATGATTTGCGGATTCTCTTTCCTGAAAATAGATATCGGGATTCTGTGCTGCCCCTCTGGTAACCGGATGGTTCGGTGATAATGCGTGATCACGGAAGGACTTCACTGCGTCCATATCAAGCATTTCCGCATAATCCCGATATTCCAGTGCCTCAATCTTCTGAACCTCGTGGGAGGTACGAAAACCATCAAAAAAGTGTACAAAGGGCATACTCCCCTTAATTGCTGACAGATGTGCAACCGGCGTAAGGTCCACTACCTCTTGTACAGAGCCGGAAGCAAGCATAGCACAACCGGTCTGTCTGGTTGCCATAACGTCCTGATGATCTCCGAAGATACTGAGCACATGGGTGGCTATTGCTCTGGCACTGACATGGATCACACCCGGCAGCTGTTCACCGGCACATCGGTACATATTCGGAATCATTAGGAGGAGTCCCTGGGAAGCTGTAAAGGTGGTTGTCAGTGCTCCTCCCTGCAGAGAACCGTGGAAGGAGCCGGCGGCTCCTGCCTCTGACTGCAGCTCTACTACATTTACCTCCTGACCAAACATATTTTTTCTGCCGTTTGCAGCCCATTCATCCGTCGCTTCCGCCATACCGGAGGAAGGTGTAATAGGGTATATTGTTGCTACTTCCGTGAACGCATAGGCCGCATAAGCACAGGCTGTATTACCGTCAACGGACATCTTAATCTTTGCCATTCTTAAGCTCCTCTCTTTCTATAGTTTGCTTCCGTTATCTACCCAATCCTTCGCATCAATCACTTTGTCTATGGAGGGCTTGTTCACCAATTCTACATCATAAAGCTCGTCGGAATTCGCCCATGCCGCCGTACCTTCGTTGTTCGTCGGATTACACGTATTCAGGCGCTTATTATTCCTGCCCTGAAAAGCATTCTTGCCATTTACAATCATTTCGTTACCTCCTTATAATAATTAGCTAAAATACATTGTATCCCTTTTCCGTACTATCTATTACGATATACGTTAATTTTTCATATATAAATACTTAACAGCATCGCAAAGTCATACGGATTGTCATAGAATATAATGTCCTAAATCATACTATATATTACATGTAAAAATGAACGTTGAAACATGTAGCCTTTATAGCAGAACGGAGGCCTTATGAAGCATATCAAACAGTTACTCAGTAAAGCCTTTATCCTGGTATTGACCGTATTGATTCAGATTACAGCCCTGATCATCATGCTGCTGGAGTTTCGAAATTATCTGATTCTGTTTTATACGGTCTGTTATCTGATTAGTATTGTATCTGTATTATGGATTGTAAATAATCGTATGAACCCGGGCTTTAAGATTGCCTGGCTGATCATAATTTTTACGTTTCCTTTCTTTGGAATTATAGTCTATCTGCTCTATGGAGGTAAAAAAAGTGGTAGACGGATGCATGAGAAGCTGGATAATGCCTATTCCAAAATGCAGCTGAAATCTCTGGAACGTCAGGAGGAGGTATTGCTTAAGCTGAAGGAAGAAAGCCCATATGCCTATCTGCAGGCTAACTATATAAAGCAAAAATCTCTATGTCCGCTTTATGATAACAGCTCCTGCAGCTATTATTCTCCCGGTGAAGCAGTCTATCCGGTGATCCTTGAGGAGTTACAAAAAGCCGAACGATATATCTTTCTGGAATTCTTCATCATTGAAAAGGGGGTGTTCTGGGACAGTGTATTGGAAATTCTGGTAGAAAAAGCAAGGTGCGGAGTTGATGTCCGGCTGATTTACGATGATTTAGGTTCCGTATTTACCTTACCTCGCCATTTTGATAAGAGGATGAATGCTCTCGGTATCAAATGTCAGGTGTTCAATCCATTTATTCCGATCGTATCAGCCAGCATTAATAACAGGGATCACCGCAAGATATTATTGATTGATGGTAAGACCGTATTTACCGGAGGAATTAACCTGGCAGATGAATATATCAATCGAAAGAAGAAATTCGGTTATTGGAAGGATTCTGTGGTGTTATTGAAGGGCCAAGCTGTATGGAGCTTTGTCGTGATGTTTCTGTCCACCTGGAATTATCTAAGCCATAGTAAGGAGGATGTCTCCCTCTTCCAAACTGAAGCTCCCGTAATACCAAAGCATGACGAAACCGGTTATCTTCAACCCTATGCCGATACACCCCTGGATCAGGAGTGCGTCGGCGAAACAGTTTACATCAACCTGATCAACAAAGCGACAAAATACCTCTATATCATGACTCCTTATCTGATTATTGATAATGAGATATTGACTGCCCTCTGTAATGCAGCCAAGAGCGGTGTGGATGTCAGGCTGATCACGCCGCATATTCCCGATAAAAAGCTGGTTCATATGATGACCCGTTCCTTCTATCCGATTCTTCTCGAATGCGGAATCAGGATCTACGAATATACCCCCGGATTTATTCATTCCAAAGCCTTTGCAGCAGATGACTGCTATGGTATCGTCGGTACCGTGAACTTAGATTACCGCAGCCTGTATCTGCATTTTGAATGTGGGGTATGGATGTATCGGAAGGATGCTGTACTGGATATTAAGAAGGATTTTCTGGATACGATGGCGGTATCGGAAGAGATATTACTTCAGAACTGCGGGAGCAGGCATTGGTATATCCGTCTTTTGAGCTCTGTGATGCGGATTTTTGCACCTCTGTTCTAGATAATTACGGAATATTACTTGTATGTTTCTCAAATTTTGGTGGAATTAAATCTTTTATTATTATATAATTAGGAAAATATTCACATTATGAAGAGAGGAAGGTGGTAACATGTTGATCGGCACCAGGGGTCTTGATTTCTACCCGGCCTATGTCACTCCGGTTAATTATTACGAGGAAGAACGCTTCCTGTATGAGACAGAGGATGATAACTGCTATCGACTGGTATTTATTGAGGAGGGAAATGGACACCTGTTAGTAAATGAAACCGAGTTTACCGTTTATCCTTTGACCGTCCTATGCCTGAACGAAAAGGACACGGTAAAAAATATAAATTTTACCTGCCGTAGGTTCCATCTATTATGCTTTCTGCCTTCCGCCATCAACAATAGAATCACTGTAGATAATATCTATAGTGAGGAAGGGTTTACCTTATCGGATTCTCAGGATAAGCAATTTCTCCTTCCGTTTTTTGTTCACAATGATACCTATTGTATCTTCAAATATCTTGACTTAGAGACAGGCTCAAGAATAAAGGATATCCTTAAAGGCTTGACGGAGCAGCTTTTTATCCAAAGTGACTCCTGGCCCTGCTTAACCCGTACCCATCTTCTGGAACTGCTGTTCTTAATCGAGCGGACCTTCCGTTCCAGGAAAGTGAGCCCTACTTTAAGTAATAGCCGATTTACAGTTGAGGACGTGCTGGGATATCTACATAACAATTACTGGAGAAAGATTACCATTGGCGACTTAGCGAAACGGTTTCATACGAATCCAACTACTCTGTCAAAGGAATTTAAGGCTTCTACCGGACAAACGATTATCAGTTATCTTCTGAAGCTTCGGGTATTCATCTCCGCGGGTATGCTTCGGGATACTAATATAAAGATCGAGCTGATTATAGAGAGGGTTGGCTTTAATAACATCACTCATTTTAATAAGGTCTTTAAAGAATATAATCAGTGTCTCCCAAGTGAATACAGAAAACGCTTCAATCCCTATCATTAAATTTAAGATTTGTTAGTTTTTATTTAAGATAATTGATTTTATATCCCTTTTTCCTGATGTAAAATTTAGAAAAGAAAAGGAGGGATATAGAAATGCAAACAAAACAAAGAATTCTTTTTTTGATCGGCTTATTATGCTGTTTTTTGATCGGCTGTAAAAAAGTAAACGCCTCGGAAGCCAATACCAATCCGGAGGCAGCCGATGCCAATGTCTGCGAAACCAAGGAAAGCCCGGAGGATGCTGATCCAAGTCAGGGGGAAGCCGGTGCAAGCCAGAAGGCAGCTGATACAAGCCAGGAGACAGCTGATGCAACGGACAGTATCAGCACGGATAGTTCAGAAAAAGCAGTCAACCCGGAATCTTCCTGGAAGCAGATTAAGGAAATAAAACCCGCTGATAAGGGAATGACCAGCCGTCTTGTCGGCTTTTATAATGACAGCTTTGGTATCTCGACTGCAAGATATGGCAGAGTCTTTTACACGGTTGACGGGGGAGAGACCTGGGTTTCCGGTAAAAACTACTCCGCCTGTATCGCCGGAGTCGAGATGATTGATGAAAGCAACGCATTTATCACAGCAAATAATTCTCAGGTCAGACTAACGAAGGATGGCGCAGCCAACTGGGATAAGGTACCTAACTTTGGGAATATGGATAACGAGCATTGCAGATACTTAAGCTTCATCGATGAGAATACCGGCTGGATTGCCAATAAGAAGGAAATCGGCTTCACAACAGATGGGGGGCAAAGCTGGACCAGTATCAATGTACCTGCGAACCTTAGTGTCATTAGCGCAATATGGCTTAATTCCGCCGAGGAAGGGTATATTTTAGATGACAAAGGGATCATGTTTACCACCGGGGACGGGGGAGCCACCTGGACAGAAAAGGATCTTAAGCTTCAAGGGCTACAGATTGTGGTTTGTCCTACTGCAGCATTTCATATAACGGATTCGAATCACTTTCAGCTCGTTGTGTTACAGAAGAATGCTACCGAATGCAGCTATTACTACTATAGTACCTCTGACGGGGGAGCCACCTGGGATAAGCAGGAACAGATTCTCAACGATAAATTCGGCTATATTCATTTGAATCGTGAGGGAACCTTGTTAACATACACGGACGGAACAGACTGTCAAATTACAGTTTATCAGCTGAAGCAATAGCATGCTTCGCAACTGGGTTGGCTGCCTGTGGCAGCCAACCGCTAATAAGAAAAGCATATTGCTTTCCGGTAGGCACCGTCATAACAATATGCTCTGGCATCACTTACTGATATATAGAATTCCCAATGTATTTGGACCACAATGACTTGAGATTACACCGCCCGCACGGGTTTCCAGAACCTCACGGAAGATGCCCAGTCCTTTCAGGTAGTCAGCAACCTCTTCTACAATCTCCTTCGGACATCCGGAATGAGTAATAAATATTCTGGCAGGCTCCGCATTGGCAAGAAATGCTTCTTTATCCTTGCAATACTTTAAAAGAACCGCTTTCATATTACCTCGGTATTTCTTCTCAACCTCCATCTTGCCGTCATTCACAACAATCTCCGGCTTCAGCTTCAGGGTATTGCCTAATATTGCAGCTACTCCGGAACAACGTCCTCCCCGATGCAGAAAGGTCAGGGTATCAATGACAAAGCTTGCACGGACTCTGCTATTAATATACCGGTTATCCTCCAGAATCTCTTGAGCTCCATAGCCCTTCGCAGAAAGCTCAGCGGCACGGATTACCTGAAGTCCAATTCCTGTGGAGAGGCTTTTGGAGTCTACAACATAGAGCTTCTTAAAGCTTAAGGTCTCAGCCGCAAGCCTAATTACATTGCAGGTTCCGGACATTGCTTCGGATATACCGAAAAAAACAATTTCTATATCCAGCTTCACAAAGGGTGTCAGAAATTCAACTGCATCTCCCAGCATCGGTGCTGCGGTTTTCGGAGTTTCTCCTGTTTCATCGGACCATCGATAAATTTCCTCCGGTGTAATCTCCTTACCATCCTTTCGTGATTTCGCTCCAAGTGATATCATTAAAGGAATGATGCTGATATCATATGTCCTAATCAAGTCCTCTGATAAGTCACAGGTACTGTCAGCCATTATCTTAACATTATTCATTGATTATCTCCTTATCCTCATTAGAGGCTGTAAGCCATATGTTTTATATTAGTTATATATTCCATTAATGTCAACCAGTATATTCCAGTGCTGATTGTTCGGAACAGATATTAACCGGAGGATGCCTGCAGCATCGGAGTGATAACCCTCTTCGCTTCTTCCCTCATAGGGCTTCTATTAATTTATCCGATGGCGATTCTTTCTGTAATACAGATTTCCGGATAGCATGATTAAAAAACAGATTCCGGCATAATAAACAAACAAGGAATGCGTGACGCTTCCCAGTATAATGACCAGGGAGCCGATGCCCGCCAGTATCGGAATGATATAGCCCTTTCCAATTCCTTTTATCTCACCCTTTCTTGTGAGCTTTATAACAGCAAGATATAGAAGCATATAGTTAAGATAGCTGACTCCGATTGCAATCTCCGACACATCACCTCTCATACCGATCTTCTGTGTAATATAGTGTATCACCATCCAACCCAGGGATAGCAGAAATGCAGCAATTGCAGAATTTAGCGGTATACCGGACAGCTTCTGATTCTCCTTTGACAAATAACTGCTTCCGGGTATCATATTACGTAGTGCAAGGGAATACGGCATACGGATGGACCCAAGTACAAGACCGTTCACAGTACCCAAAACGGAAATGATAACAAATACCAGAATCGCTTTCGCACCGAAGGAACCGAACAGACGATTGGCTGCTGTGTATACGGAAGCATCTCCCTGCTTTAATATTTCCTCCGGACCTAGCAGAGAGGACATTCCGACAAAATAAGCAATATAAGCCAGTAATATGACCATTGGAGAGATGGTAAGAGCTAACGGCAGGTTTCGCTTGCTGTTCTTGATCTCACCGCAGATTGAGGTAGCTACAATCCATCCATCGAAGGAGAAGGCAATTGGGGCAAAGGCGGCCAGCCAACCCCAGTTAGTGGTTGCTGCTACAAAGCCCTTTACGTCCTCCGACATTACCTGACCGGGGTTACCGAATAGCAGTCCTGCCACCGCAATGATGATCAACGGAATTAATTTTATAATCATAGCCGCATTTTGGACATTTCCCCCCAATCGGGCGGAAATAATATTTATGATGAATAAGATTGTAAGACAGAGGGTACCGATCAGAACGCTGGTTTCCAATGTAACCGGAATACCAAACAACTGACTGATATAGATTCCTGCTACCCAGGATACTACGGCAGCCAGTGTCGGCAGATAGAGGAAAGTCTGAAACCAGCCAAAGGCACAGGAGGTCCCCATACTAACGAACTCCTCGGCATAGGAAACGAGTCCGCCGGGTTTATCTGTTCTGGCTGCAAGCTGGGAGATTGTTAAACATCCGAATACAATGGCGATCGCCGCCACGATAAAGACGATTACACCGAGCAGAATACTTCCGCCTGTGTAGCTTAAAACATTATCTGATTTGAAAAATATTCCGGAGCCGATTACAACGCCGGTGATCATGGTAATGGCAGTGAAAAGTCCGTAGATTCGCTTATTCATCTTGTCGTGATTCCTCTCTAGTTTATTCTCGTTATTTGCTTTTTCCAGTTTTAATTTGGTCACAAGCATGAAATATTATACCATATCAGGACTTAAAAAGATAGGCTCTGACCGGAGCAGCTTCTACTCCCTCAATATTAAGCGGCGCTGCTGATAGCAGATATTCCCCTTCCTCTATATCCTTCAGCTGTAATCCTTCCAAAATAACTGCCCCCGAGCCAAGCAGTCTGATATGAGTTTCGTGGTCCGGCTGACTTCTCTCTATACCCAAAGAATCAATACCAACACCGATAACCTTCCGCTCCTGCAGATATTCTGCACCCGTTCTGTCCAGATAGATGAAGTCCTTCTCTAAGAGATTTTCATAGGAGTTTCTTGTCTTTAAGAGCAGAAAGCTTCCCATCGGAATGTCCTTCTTCAGAAGCTCCTCCTTCGTAACTTTGTCCTTCGCCTCGGTCAGATCCAAAACCCTACAGGGAGTAACTACCTGAGATAAGGGAAGGGTATTCATCGTGTCACCTCCGGGAATCATATGAAGCGGCCGGTCGATATGGGTTCCGGTATGGAGATTCATCTCCAGTCTGCTTTCATAAGCCTTCCCTTTGTTAAAATCCATATCTGTACTAAGGATTGGTCTTTTTACTTCCAATCCCTTATAAACAGGCATAGAGGCTGCTATTGGTAATGAAATATCATAAAGCTTCATTTTACTGGTATCAATTATCAAAACACACACTCTCCTTTCATATATTCCACCATTTTCTTCCGTCCGCTGCCAGCAGCTCGAAGGCTCTGATCGGTCCCATAGAGCCGGAATCATAATTCGGAAATTTGACCTTCTTCTGTTCCCGATAACGGATGATCTGATCGGCAACGGTCCAGGCTGCTTCAACCTCATCCCACCTGGAAAACAGGGTTGCATCCCCTCTAAGAATATCATAAATCAAGCGTTCATAGGCTTCGGGAGTATTCCCCTGGGTCGGACTGACATAGCTGGTATCCATCTTCGTAGCTACGATATCATTATGAGTACTGAAGTCCTTCGTATTAAACTGGAAGAACACTCCGACATGGGGCTGTATCTTTATTACAAGTAAATTCGGTTCCTGAATGCTCCTGTCCTTAAAATACAGGATATCCGGCATGTTTTTAAATTGAACAACGATTTCAGCCGAAGCGGTTCCGAGTCTCTTACCGGTCCGGATGTAGAACGGTGTTCCTGCCCATCGAAGATTATTGATATGAAGCTTAAGGGCTACGAAGGTCTCCGTATTGGAATCCTCGGGTACATTCTCCTCCTCCCGGTAACCCGGAACCGGTTCTCCGTCGATGAAGCCCTTACCATATTGTCCGAATACAACATTGTCCCTTAAGAATTCTTGAGAAATCTCTTCGATTGCCTGAATGACCTTAAGCTTCTCTGTGCGGATGGAATCCGTCTTCAGATTAGCCGGGGGCTCCATAGCTACCAGGGACAGGATCTGCATGATATGATTTTGAAGCATATCCCTCATTGCACCGGAATGCTCGTAGTATCCGCCCCGCGTTCCGACTCCCAGCTTCTCGGTTAAGGAGATCTGGATGTTATCAATGAATTTATTATTCCATATGGATTCAAAAATCAGATTACAAAACCGTAATACCATGATATTCTGAATCATTTCCTTGCCCAGATAGTGATCAATTCGGTAAATACTGCTCTCTTCGAAGACCTCCAACAACTTATTGTTTAGCTTATTGGCAGTTTTAAGATCCTTACCGAAGGGTTTCTCTATGACCAACCGGCTGAAGCCGTTCCTTGAACTAGCCATATCACTGAGCTGAAGACCCTGAACAATGGTCTCAAAGAACTCCGGAGCGACTGCCAGGTAAAATACCCTGTTACCGCCGGTCTGTGCTGTTGCATCCAGCTGTTCTAAGTAGCTTTTCAACTCCGTGTAACCGGAAAACTCTGTGAAGTCAAACTGGAAATAATGAATCATCTCCCTCAGCCTGTTCCATTTCTCTTCGTTTATTTTATTTCTGGAATGCCTGTTGACTGATGCCTTAATTTCCTCCCGATATTCCTCCTCCGTTTTATTCCTGCGTCCAACAGCTACCACCTTGAAATTCACAGGAAGCAAACCATCCAGCAGCATATTATATAAAGCGGGCATTAGCTTCCTGTGCGTCAGGTCCCCGGTTCCGCCAAAAATCACTAAGATTGCTGACAAATTAATATCCCCCTGATTGCTAAATCTATTCTCATTCAAAAGAACACCTCCTTCTGTTCTTTGCTATTTTATCTAATTTACCACTGAGTATGGAATGTCCCTTCCCGATCAATTCTCTGATAGGTATGAGCCCCGAAGTAATCCCTTTGCGCCTGCATAAGGTTCATCGGCAGCTGCTCACTGCGATAGCTGTCATAATAAGAAAGAGCACTTGTAAAGCCGGGGATTGCAATACCTGCTGAGATGGCAAGCTTTACAACTTCTCTCCACTCTACCTGATATTGCCCGACAATATCCCGAAAATAGTCCTCCAGCAGAAGATTCTCAAGTTCCCCATTTCTGTCATAGGCATTACTGATATGATTAAGGAACTGGGCCCGTATAATACAGCCACCGCGGAAGATCTTTGCTATCTCTCCCAGCTTAAGGTTCCAATCGTATTTTAGGGAGGCTTCCCGTAGCAAGCCGAAGCCCTGGGCATAGGAGCAAATTTTACTTGCATAGAGTGCTCTGCGCACCGCTTCTATCATATCCTTAGACTTTAAATCCGGATTCTTTGGTCCCTTTAGGCTCCGGCTTGCTTTTATTCTCTCCTCCTTCATTGAGGAGAGATATCTTTGATATACTGCGGTCGTAATCGTTGGTGTCGGTACACCAAGCTCCAGAGAGAGCTGTCCGGTCCATTTACCCGTACCCTTCTGCCCTGCCTTATCCAGGATCATATCGACGAGATAATTGCCGGTCTCTGGGTCCTTCTTCGTGAATATATCCGCAGTGATATCAATCAGATAGCTATTAAGCTCTCCCTTATTCCAATCTGTAAATACCTCATGAAATTCCGGCGGTGTTAGTCCGATTAGCTGCTTAAGAATATCATAGGCTTCACAGATCAACTGCATATCCGCATATTCAATTCCGTTATGAACCATCTTGACGAAGTGTCCCGCACCATCCTTCCCAATATAGGTACAGCAGGGCTCGCTTCCTACCTTGGCTGAAATATCCGTAAGAATACTCTCCATCCTTCTGTAGGCTTCCATCTCTCCACCGGGCATAATAGCGGGACCCCTTCGGGCTCCCTCCTCTCCTCCTGAGATGCCGGTTCCCATATAATAATATCCGCCTTCGGAGAGCATCCTGCTTCGGCGAATCGTATCCGTATAATTGGAATTACCACCGTCCATGATTAAGTCTCCCTGTTCCATCAGTGGGAGCAGCTGCCGGATGGTGTCATCCACCGCTTCACCGGCCTTCACCATCAGAATAATTCTTCTGGGTACCTCCAGTACCTCAACTAATTCCTTCAGGGAATAGGTTCCCCTGAGATGTTCACCTCCCGCTTCCTTTAATAATTCCTCTGTTTTCTCCGGTGAACGGTTATATACCGCTACAGAGTAACCGTGCTCGGCTATATTCAGGGCCAGATTTTTACCCATTACTGCTAGTCCTATTACACCAACCTGATATTTTTCCATTGTATTTCCTCCATTTTTCTAAGTATTTCTATTATATGTTTTCCAGGGATTTCGTATCCTTTTCCTTCCGGAAATTCATCCTTTCAAGATTATTCCCAAAGGAAATGCTTCTTCCAGCTTTTTATCCGAATCAGTAACTAGCTTCTTCTTGCTTTTTATCCGAATCAGTAACTATAGATTGGTTTCTGCTCAGTATAAGCATAAAATGCAACAGGAATATATTCTGTGATTCGAGTCACAGTTTTATGAAAGCCGGTAGTATATAAATATCCAACATTACAGGAATAAGGCTATCCCGTAATCCGCCCCCTAATGGGAAGTATCCTCAGATACCCGGAGCGGTTTCAGAATAACCTTAATTATTACTGATTGGTATATTATATCATGAACTTCATCAGTCTAGTTTACTTATTTTATATAATTTTGTAGCGTAATAGCAGCAGCTCGGTTAGAATACCAGCTCCTGAAAGATATCCTTCACTGTGGTCATTTCCTTCAGACGATGGACATTGTCTCCGCAAAAGACCAGACCTTCCTTCGTATTCCCTTTCACGGCCTCTATCAATGCCTTGGTGATACAGTAAGGAGTTTCCTTAGGATTGCAATGCTCTAGGCAATGAAAGCATTTATTAACCGGTATCCGTGCAGAAGCAACCTTTTTCAGGAAGGGTGTCTTAATGGCACGACCCGGCATTCCAACCGGGCTGATTACAATCTCTATATCCTCCTTCCTTGCATTCAGATAAGCCTGTTTATATTCCTCACTGGCATCACATTCCTTCGTTACGACAAACCGGCTGGCAATCTGAACCCCATCTGCCCCCAGAGACATCGCGTGGCGGATATCATCCCTGTCATAGATGCCTCCGGCAACAATTACCGGAATACTTCTTTGATATTTTTCCTCGTATTCCTTTTTATATTCGATTATGCTTTTTATCTCAGCATCATAATCCAGGGTATCCATATGCTCCAGCTGTTCCTTCGTAAATCCAAGATGTCCCCCTGCTCTGGGGCCTTCAATGACGATAAAATCCGCTGTCGTATGGTATTTTCTGTCCCACATTTTTAGGATCACACTGGTTGCCCGTAGGCTGGATACAATCGGAGCAATCTTTGTCTGATAACCCTTTACCAGCTCCGGAAGTGCTATGGGGAGTCCTGCTCCTGATATAATGACATCCGCACCGGCTTCGCAGGCAGCCTTAACGTATCTCTCAAACTGCTTTGTGGCGACCATAATATTAACCCCTATGACACCTCCTTCGGCATACTGTTTCGCCATATCTATATGCTTCTTAATTGCAGCCAGATTGGCTTCGATCTGGTTCTTATCAAAGTCAGGTTCATCATATCCAATCTGAGCCGTAGATATGATACCGATTCCGCCTTCCTTAGCTACTGAACCGGCAAGTCTCCATCGGCTTACTCCCACACCCATCCCGCCCTGTATAATCGGGTATTTTGCAATCAGTTCTCCAATTCTTAATGGCATCATATCTCTCATCTCTCTCCTTATACTGTACTCTTACGTAACAAAAATGTATTTTGATAATCAAAGTATTAATCTAAAGGAATCCGGTGCAAGCACCGGTTTGAATTTATTATAAATCGATAGAGACCTGATGTCAATATGTTATAGTATATTTTTCTATGTTATATAGTATCTATTACTATATCAGTGTTTCGCATGAACTCATAATATATGGCATGTAATAATCCGGGCTTAGAGGCTGATCGAAGTTATGCAATCAGCCTCTGTAGTCCGGATTCCATGTTATTTCTGTGTTCTTTTATGCATTTTGGAAGGGTGCCAGCTCGACCCGGATGAAATATCCCTGATCATGGTGACATACCGGACACTCCTTCAGTGCTTCCTTGCCCCAATGGACATATCCGCAGTTCAAACAGAGCCAGCCGGTTTCCACCTCCGAAACATACAGCTTATTCTCCTCCAGCATCTGTGCAAACCTGGCAAAGCGATCCCCATGGGTCTTCTCAATTCCTGCAATCATATGGAAGCTGGCTGCTATTTTGGGAAATCCTTCTACCTTGGCAATATCCCCAAACTGTTTATATATCGGGTCATATTCCTCATATTCGTTATGTTGGGCCCTACGCAGCAGATCGATCAGATTATCTGATATATCTACCGGATATGCCCCGTCCACAAGTATATTTTCACCTGACAGCTCCTTAAGATGATGATAAAAAATCTCGGCGTGCTCCTTCTCCTGATCCGCGGTAAATTTAAAAACATACTCAATCACATGCTGGTGTACCTTCTTCGCCTGGGATGCAGCAAAGGTATAACGGTTTCTTGCCTGGCTTTCCCCTGCAAAGGCTCTCATCAGATTATCTTTCGTCTGGCTATTCTTAAAATCAACTGCCATAGTGATACCTCCAAATGTTTTTTATCAGTATTCCCCAAAACAGGAGGTGTATTACAAAAGATAAAGAAAAAGTCCAAATACTCTGTGCGCTATTTACACAGTGTCTCCAGCTAAATTCAGCAAAGCACCGTGATTTAGAATGATAATCTCTTTATTGCTCCGTGATAGTATGATTCCCTCATTCTCCAGCTGGCTTAACTTTCTGCTGACCGTTTCCCTGGCTACCCCAAGATAGTTAGCGATTCCTTCCCGGCTGAGCGGCAGGCGTATGATTGTTCCGGCCGGTTCCTCCGAACCGTACTTAGCTGCAAATTCCAATAATATACCACCAATTCTGTTATCCACATTGCGAACTCCCATGCTCTGCAAAGCTGTCTCCAGCCTCGTCATACGGCTCCCCAACTCATCAATGATCTTTAACGCTATTCCGGGGTAATGATACAGCAGCTGCTCAAACTGAGCCTTTGATAAATGGCAGGTTTTTAAGGTTTGCAAGGCTTCCACAGTATAGGTGGCTTCATTGTTTCGGAACAAATTCTGCTCCCCGAAGAAATCCCCCTCCGTAAATACATACAATATCTGCTCTCTTCCGTCAGCTGTTGTCTTATATGCTTTGGCGCTGCCCTCATGGATTATGACAATATAATCCGTACGGTCACCCTCGCGCAGCAGGATTTCCCCCTTTTTGAATATGTGATGAGTAATCATGGCTGAGATTTTTACAAGATCTTCTTTACTCAGCGATGACAAAATCGGTATCTTGTGCATGCACAGCCTATCTTCACATCCATCACAATGGCAACTAGTCTCCATATTCCACCTCTTTTATCATTTATGTACATTTCCTTGTATCGAATAATGAATGATTAAACGATTGTCATTCCTCTATGATTCATTAGTTTAAAGGTTTGTGTAACCTTCGTCAAGCATATCCGAGAGGAACGAAATATCTCTTTAAGAGTTACAGCACTTTTGCGATAACAAGGAAGGGAGCCTTGACTTTAGCTGCAAGACTCCCTTCCTTTTCTTATTAGCGGTTGACTGCCACAGGCAGACAATCCGGTTTCAGCCCATGCTTTTGTTAAAAAATGGGCCCATCTTCTTATGGTGAACTTCTTATCGTGAGTTTATGTGCCGGTCTTACTAACCTGCTAACTCTCTGTGGAGCCCTGGTATCGCTCCTTATAATGGTGAGCCTGCTCCAGCATCATATCCTTCACCTTCATTAAGCGGATCTGAGTGCTTCGTTCATTCTCATCCAGCTTCATGACGATGAATTTAATCTTCTCCTTCATCTCCGGGATCATGACATGCTCCAGTGCATTTACACGACGTCTGGTCTTCTCAATCTCCGCCGCCAGCAGCTGACAGGATTTCTCAACCTCAGCAAGACGGAGCATATCCGGCAGAATATCCTGAAGGGATTTTACCGCATCATCCAGATCACTGGAGGTAAAGGCAAAGCCATAGGGATAGATATCGTGCTCATCCGGTGTCTTCGTTTTGTACTCGAACTCCGGAATATCTACGCTCATAACATTACGCGTGGCAGCCTCCAGATATACCTCCTGTCTGGGCGCCATCAGTGATACGTTAATGACCTCATCGGCCATAGCCGATCTGGCCAGAAGAAAGTTCTTATTTGCAGCCTTAATTCCGGCCTCTACCTTTTCTCTCAGAACTTTATTCTCACGGACCATATCGAGAAACTGTCTCATCAGCTCATCCCGCTTATCCTTTAACAGCTTATGTCCGCGGGTTGCTGTGGCAAGCTTTTTCTTAAGCTTTGTCAGCTCCATTCTGGTAGGATTAACCTGTGTCTTAGCCAATGTTAAGTCCCCCTCTACTGTTTGCCGTAATATTCGTCTAACAGCTCATCCTTGATTCTCTTCAGCTCCGTTCTCGGAAGAATGGATAACAGCTTCCAGCCAAGATTTAAGGTCTCTTCGATATCACGATTGGTTGTATAACCCTGGGATACATATTCCTTCTCAAAGGCATCCGAAAACTTCGCATACAGCTTATCAATATCCGTTAATGCCGCTTCACCAAGAACCACCATCAGCTCCTTCGCTTCCTTACCTCTTGCATAAGCGGCAAAGATCTGATTCATCGTATTGGCATGGTCTCTTCTGGTTTTGCCTTCACCGATACCCTTATCCTTCAGACGGGACAGGGAGGGAAGAACGTCAATCGGAGGCTTGATGCCCTGACGGTAAAGATCACGGCTTAAGATAATCTGACCCTCTGTGATATATCCGGTTAAGTCCGGAATCGGATGGGTCTTATCATCCTCCGGCATGGACAGGATGGGGATCATAGTGATACTTCCTGCCTTGCCCTTCTTACGTCCTGCTCTCTCATACAGGGAAGCCAGGTCCGTATACATATATCCGGGGTATCCGCGGCGGCCGGGTACTTCCTTCCGGGCAGCCGATACCTCACGTAAAGAATCTGCATAGTTCGTAATATCGGTAAGGATAACCAGTACATGCATATCCTTTTCAAAAGCTAAATATTCTGCGGCAGTCAATGCCATTCGGGGGGTGGAGATACGTTCTACTGCCGGGTCATTCGCCAGGTTGATGAACATTACCGTACGGTCAATTGCACCGGTTTCACGGAAAGACTCTGTGAAGAAGTTCGCTTCCTCGAAGGTAATACCCATCGCAGCAAATACAACCGCAAAGGGCTCTGTGGTTCCCCGCACCTTAGCCTGACGTGCAATCTGTGCTGCCAGCTCCGCATGGGGCAGACCGCTGGCCGAGAAGATCGGAAGCTTCTGTCCGCGAACCAGGGTATTCAGACCATCAATTGCCGATACACCTGTCTGGATGAATTCCTGTGGATAATTTCTGGCTGCCGGATTCATCGGAAGTCCGGCGATATCGAGACGCTTCTCAGGCAAGATCTCCGGGCCGCCGTCGATCGGACGTCCCAGACCGTCAAATACACGGCTTAACATATCCTCGGATACACCCAGCTCCATGCTTCTGCCCAAGAAACGTACCTTGCTGTTGGAAAGATTGATACCGGCAGAGCTTTCAAAGAGCTGCACCAGCGCATTGCTGCCGTCGATCTCCAGGACTCTGCAGCGCCGCTTATCGCCATTCGCCAGCTCAATCTCCGCCAGTTCGTCAAAGGCTACGTTTTCAACTCCCTGTACCAGCATCAGAGGACCTGCAACCTCTTGTATTGTTCTATATTCCTTTGGCATTAGGCTTCCTCCTTCTGTACTAAGTCATTGATTTCCCTATTCAGGGTGAGCACAATCGCATCGTATTCCTCATGGAGCCTATCCTTGGAGATATACTTAAACCGGCCGATCCGTTCTCTGATCGGTAATTTAACCAGAGCATCGATTAAGACTCCGTTGCCCAGGCTCTGCAGTGCCAAATCATAATAGGTTAATACCAGCTCCATCATCAGGTACTGCTTCTCCAGTTCGGTATAGGTATCTACCTCATGGAACGCATCCTGGTGAAGGAAGTCCTCACGGATGGACCGGGCAGCCTCTAACTTCAGACGGTCAGGAGCGGATAAAGCATCCATACCGACCAGCTTAACGATCTCGTCCAGCTCAGCTTCATCATTTAAGAGCTTCATCAGACGATCCCTGTATTCCATCCATTTCTCATTTACGTTATTATTAAACCACTTACCCATATTATATAGGGAATAGCTGGTCAGCCAGTTGATGGCAGGGAAATGTCTCCGGTAAGCCAGATTGGCATCCAGACTCCAGAATACCTTTACGATACGTAAGGTTGCCTGGGATACGGGCTCGGAGATATCTCCGCCCGGAGGTGATACCGCACCGATGGCGGATAATGCACCCTCTCTGCCCTCCTTACCTAAGGAGATTACTCTTCCTGCTCTCTCATAGAACTGTGCTAAGCGGCTGGAAAGATATGCGGGATAACCCTCTTCACCGGGCATCTCCTCCAGACGTCCCGACATCTCACGAAGTGCTTCTGCCCAACGGGAGGTGGAGTCCGCCATCAATGCTACGGAGAAGCCCATATCACGGAAATATTCGGCTATGGTGATTCCGACATAGATGGAAGCCTCACGGGCTGCCACGGGCATATCGGAGGTGTTTGCAATCAGGACCGTACGTTCCATCAGGGACTTACCGGTCTTAGGGTCCTTCAGCTCCGGAAATTCATTTAATACGTCGGTCATCTCGTTACCGCGCTCACCGCAGCCGATATAAACCACGATATCCGCTTCTGCCCATTTCGCCAGCTGATGCTGAACTACCGTCTTCCCGCTTCCGAAGGGTCCCGGAACTGCAGCAACACCACCCTTTGCAATCGGGAACAGGGTATCGATAACGCGCTGGCCGGTTACCAGGGGCTTGTCCGGAGACAGCTTCTGTTTATAGGGTCTGCCGATACGAACCGGCCACTTCTGCATCAGCTTCAGCTCTTCTATGGTGCCATCCGCCTTTTCCACGGTGGCTATTGCTTCCGTAACGGTATAATCTCCTTCCTGAATGGAGGTTAAGATTCCCTTAATACCTTTCGGTACCATGATTTTCTGTGTAACAATGTCTGTCTCCGCAACAGCTCCGATGATGTCTCCTTCCTCCACTGCATCACCGGCTTTCATTACGGGTACAAAATGCCATTTCTTCTCTCTGTTCAGAGAGGGAATCTCAACACCGCGCTTAAGGTTGGTGCCGGTTGCCTCCATAATATCCACTAACGGACGCTGGATTCCGTCAAAAATACTGCCGATCAAGCCAGGTCCTAATTCCACGCTTAAGGGTGCGCCGGTGGATTCCACCGGTTCTCCCGGTCCAAGTCCGGAGGTCTCTTCATATACCTGTATGGAGGCCTGGTCGCCATGGATTTCAATAATTTCACCAATCAGACGCTGGCTGCTTACACGAACCACGTCAAACATGTTCGCATCACGCATTCCCTCCGCAACTACCAACGGCCCGGCTACTTTTTTTATGGTGCCTTTGCTCATAATATTCACCTGCTTTTTATAATATCGTCTAACACTGCCGGATACCGGCATTCTTATAAAGCTTTATTATCGCTGTCAATCATGTATTAAAAATGATATCAGAGCCTACTGCCCGTTCCACCGATTTCTTAACATTTCTTATCCCCATTCCTGTATTACCGGATACTCCCGGTATCGGTATAATGGCTGGAAGTCCGTCATTGACATACTTGTCAATCTCTGTTTCAATCCGAGCCTGCAAAGCTTCTGTCACATAGATGACGGCGTACTGGCTGTCTGCCAGAGTCTTTAAGGTCTTTGCCGCTTCCTCGGAATCCGCTACCGGATATGTGTCAAGTCCGAGGGCTGCAAAGCCGTAAATGCTGTCACGATCACCCATTACTGCAATCTTATACATACATTTCCCTCATTCTTTCCCGGATTGCTTCCTCCGAAATCTCGTTTCTTTTACCCGATAATAAAATCCTTACTGTCTTGATCTCATTCTCTCTTGCCAGGATATATGCAGCAATCGGGGAAACAGTAAAGGGATTATATCTCTGCGGACGAATCAGTCGGACGATCAGGTTATCGCACCAGCGTTCAAAGGCTGAGAACGAGGTCTTAAGTGCCGGAACCGCATCCGCATAAACGGTTGTTGATAAGTAATTTAAAGCAGCCTCTTCTCCGTCCAAACAAGCTGAGATCAGCTCCCGGATATTAAGGCTGGCGCAATCGGCCAGAGCCCGCTCCATAAAAACCTGATCCTTACCGGTCCGTATGCTTCGAATTGCAATATTGATATCAGCGGAAGCCACCTTAAGCTCGGCATAATTAATCAGCAGCTCGTTTCCGGATTCCTTACTTTTCTTATAAATGAATTCCAGGGCTGCCTTATCCAGTATGATATCACACAGCTGGCTGTCGCCGGTGTGAAGCTGGACCTGGAAGGCTTCCTCTGCACTGCTTCTCATATACTCCGGCAGTTCGGAAAAGTTCTGTTCCTTTACTGCATGATAAATGACTTCAGGCTTTATGGTTCCATTCTGATTATAGATACCCGGTAAATCTAAGTTCGTATAAACCTGCTTGATCGCCGCTTTGACATTGTGAAAGTCGTTGGCATATAGGAAGGTATTGAAGATTGACATATCCTCAACCAGCTCATTTATGATCTCCCAGGTCTTTTCCCTCTCCGCCATAACAAGCGCATCGGCAGTCTCATCTCCCGATCTGCCCCAGCCCTTATCGGCTAGATATCGCAGGCACTCCCTCTCACTTTTCAGGTTCAGAAGCTGGTCTATATCGTTCTTGTTAAGGAGCTGAAGCTCTTTGGAACGGATTCGTGCGACTGCATAGATATATTGATTATCAGTCATATAAATAACCACGCCTTTCTCTCAATCTGCAAACGTTGTGTAAGAAAATTCTTCCTTTTCTCACTCTGCAGGCACAATATTTGCTATTCAATAATTTACCAATCATGCCTTTGCCGTACTGCTGCTTTTTGCTTCGGCAGACTCCGTATAGAGAAAAGCATTAATCTTGTCCTGCAGCTCTTCCTTTGCAGCTGCAAACAGTGCATCAAAAGAGCAGTTCTCTTCAATGTCACCGTACAGGAGCAGGAAGCCGCCGTCTATCTTTGTCGTTTCCTCTGAGATGGTAAGAGATGCTCCATCTATTCCGGCTAAAGCTTCCTTAAGTCTGTTGTCAAAATCTGAAGGAAGGCGCTTCTTATCCTCAGTAGAGAAAACAATCCTGCCGGGCTTGTTGTGGGCATATTTCTTTACCATCTTAAGAATAACATCAACATAGCTCTGTTCCGGTAATCCGGCCAGAGAATTCCTGGCTTCGGTGATGATATTGTTGATCATCTGCTGCTTTGCATCCAGTAGAAGCTTCTTTTCCTGCAACGCGGCAGCCGATTCTGCACGGCTTAAGACTGCTTTTACATCTATCTCGGACTTACTCGCGATGTCAGCGCATTTGCTATCAGCCTCTGCCTTTGCTGCCGCCAGAAGCTGTTGTGCTTCAAGCTCCGCCTGTTTTATCACAGTCTGGGCAGATTGCTTTGCTTCCGCTTCAATCGCATTCAGTATCTTATCTAATCCAGTCATAGCGTTTTCTCCCAACTGTTAAATATTTAAACCGGTAACTCCATTCACTGCCAGCATAGAAATAAGAAGAGCTAAAATCGCATAGGTCTCAACCATTGCAGGGAAGATCATTGCTTTACCGAACTGCTCCGGTCTTTTTGCCAAAATACCCATACTTGCTACAGATGCGCGTGCCTGACGAATTGCAGATGCATAACCAACTACTGCCATCGGGAGGCATGCTGCCAGATACAATAAACCTTTTGCTAATGAGATATCACTGCTTCCGCCTAATACGCCGATTTGAGACAATGTAATGAAGGCAATCAGTAAGCCGTAAATACCCTGAGTACCGGGTAACAGCTGTAGAATCAGAACCTTACCAAACTTGGAAGGATCCTCTGTAACAACTCCTGCGCCGGCCTCACCACCCATGCCGACTCCCTTTGCTGAACCAATACCTGCAAATAATGCTGCTGAAACAGCTCCAATTAAAGCAAATACAATACCAAATTGATCAAATTTCATATTAATCTTTCTCCTTAATCTTGTAATATTTTGTATTCATGTGGAAGGGATTGAACCTACGTCCGCCTCCCTCGTAAAACTTACCAAAGAATTCTACATATTGCAGACGGTTTGTGTGCACATATGCACCCAGGGCGTTAATTGCAATATTTAAAGCGTGACCGAATATTACCACAATGGCAAAGAACAACGGTCCCAGTACTAATCCGGTGGTCATCGCTGCCATTTTATTAATTACGCTGCCGATAACACCAGTTGCAAGTCCAAGTGCCAGCAGTCTGGAATAAGATAGTACATCACTTAAATATCCGGTAATACCATATAAGGCATATAAGCCCTTAAGAAATCTCTTGAACGGATTCTTAGATTCACGACCGTTCGTAGCTACAATTACGATTGCCGCTGTTACCGCTAATATTACTAAAGCTTTAGAAGCTAATGGCGGTAATGCAATACTGACACCCAGGATACTCTTAATCATCTCCATGGATAGCAACAGCAGAGTGGAGCTGACAATCAATACAAACCAGGTTACGACGTCATATAGGATTGCTTTGATGTCCTTTTGCAATAACAGCTGGTAAAGCTTCATTCCGAGACCGGTCATCAGGTGGATCAATCCTATTAACATAGCAAAAGCCAGCATCCTCATCGGCTCATTCACAGGGAAAAACCATAACGGAGGAATAACCGGATCCGTTGCTGTCCTTCCGAAGAAGGATTTGGCTATTACATCAAATATATCTCCGAAATAACTACCAAACATTATACCCCAAAATACCGTTGAGACTCCACAATATAAATACATCTTCAAGGTATTCTTCGTGGAGCTTTCCATTGTGTTCTTAAATTTAATCAGTGCGAAGGCGCATCCAATTACCATCAACAGTCCATAGCCCGCATCAGACAGCATCAATCCGAACAGCATGTAATAGAATAAGGACATTACCATCGTCGGGTCAATTTCTCCTTTGCCGGGAAGACTGTATCCCTCCAGTACTCCTTCCAATGGTTTGGAGAAGCCGTTGTTCTTTAGTAATACCGGAACTTCCTCTTCTTCCTTCGGTTCCTCAAACTCTACAGCTGCCTCAAAGCTCTTCGCAATATCCTCAGCCAGCCGGTCCGCATCCCTCTTTGGAATATAACCCGAGATGATAAAAGCACTTCTGGACTGAAGCAAATGTCCAATCACCTCGTATTTTTCAGTTCTCATCGCTTCATAATCCAGAAGAAACTCCAGGTCAGCTCTATCCTTGCCATAGGAAATAATCTCTTCTTCTGCTTCATTGATCGCCTTTTCTGCGTTTTCTATCTGTTTTGATAAAATCTTAAGTTGTTCTGATGGAGCATGGTCAAAGGTGATGCTTGGGAGAGAAAAATCCATTTCTCTCAAGATCTCATATACCTTGTCTGCCTGTTCCTTCTTACATAATATGAAGATACAGGTCTGCTCCTTCGAAGAACTGATAATATCTACATTAAGAGGCATATACTCCGCAAGTCTTTCATATATCGCCTCCAACTCCCACTGATTCGATAAGGTTCCGATAAACCCCCTTGTGTATTTCGTACCGCTAAAATTCATCGGGATATCCAAATCGGTCCAGGGAGTCAGTATTTCCGTCTGGGTCTGAAGTTTTAATATTTCAGCTTTGTTCTCTGCGATTTCCTTATTTAGTGCTTGAATCCGGTGAGCTATTTTCACCACACTGTCATATTTCTCTTTAAATGCATCATAAACCTCTGTTGCTACTTCGTTTCTGCCGTTTAATGCAGATAGCAAGGATTTCTTATTCATAGTATATCGATCCAGAATCTCCTTCGCTTCTTTGGCAGAGGCTATATTTCTTTCAAAAACGGCCTTGGCCGTTGATACATCTGTTTTATGAAATACGTTATCCTCCTCGAGAATGTCGCTTACTTCGATAACGCCCTTACGCTGCAGCGTTTCCAGCAGCTTTTTACGGTCTTTCTTTAACGCATAGATAAAAACACGCTGCATTTGCAGCATTGCCATAACAGGAACACCTCCTTTGCTCTTTTCTTATTGCCTCGCAGCAGGTCAAATCACATTGGTAAGAACAAGTTCGATCGCTGCCTGTTCCTTATTATTTACTAATTCCCTCATGAAGATAACCTCTTTTTCCGCTCGGATTTTCGATTCCTCCAGGATGTCCTTACTACGGCTTTCGGCTTGCTTTAAAGCCTCCTCCGCCTTCCTCTGTGCATCCTTTACTCTGGATGAAATCAAAGCCTTTGCTTCCTGCTTTGCTGCTTCCAGAATCGCTTCTTTTTTTGCTAAAGCCTCCTTTTCTGTCTGCGCTGCATTTAACTCTGCCTTGCGGACAGCTTGTACTGTTTCTTGTACCATTTCTTCACCTCCAATACACAATAATGCTATAGTGCATCAAAACCATTATATCTTACTATTATATTATTTTCAACAAATTATCAAACTGAAAATACAAAGCTCTTATTAAATATGATCATTTTCTAGCTAAATATTACATTCCTTGGATCTGATTGTAATTGAGAACCGGATCAATTGTCTATAACAGCCAATCGCTAATGTAAAAGGAAGAATCTACTCCCCCTCAAGAAGTAAATCCTTCCTTTTATTAAAAAAAGTTATATCTTTACTACTCCCATCATCGAAATAATTACTTCAAAAAGTAATACATGCACTTATCTCTCCTCAGAGCAAGCTGTCCGGCCCCCATACCTCCCCAGTACGCAGGCAGGGACGATAACTCATTGTCCCGACGGGACGATATTCCTATGTCCCGATGAAATTAGATTCTGTATACTTTAACCCACTAATTAATACTTATGACTGAATTACCGGTCAATACCCTTCCTTCAACCACCACCCTTTCTATAATTGCTGCTTTGGGATTCTCGATCAAAGCAATTAATTTCTCAGCAGCACATCTTCCCAAAGCTTTGGTGTCCTGCTGAAGAGTTGTAAGCTTCGGATCCAGCACCTGGGATAGCGTAATACCGTCATAGCCGGCAACCGAGATATCCTCCGGTACCCTCAAGCCCATTTCCTTGATTGCATTAATGCCTCCGATACAGGAAAAATCGTCGGGGAAAATAATACAGGTAGGTCTTTCCTTCAGCTCCAGCAACTCCTTGGTCAACCATGCAGTAGTATCCGGGTCATGGTAAATTCCGCTCTTGACATATTCATCCGGAACTGATATCCCCAACTCTCCCAGTGTCTTATAATAACTACCTACACGGTTCTGGGTAACGGAGGAATCTGCGCCATGAATAAATGCAATTTTCCTGTGTCCCATTTTATATATGTAGGATATTAAATCCCTCATACCTTTGATATTGTCTGAAATAATCGCCGTCCTGTTATCAAATACATGATCAATTGTAACCACGGGCAGTTCCCCTCGGATCAGCTCAACTACGTTCGGATTGGAAAAGTTAATGCAGGCTATTACAACACCATCAACTCCCCGGTATTTACTATGCTCGTAATAGGACATTTTCCTATGCCCCATATGATTATTGATAAAGGTTATGTCATAACCGTTTCTTTCTGCTTCTACCTTGAAGCTGTCAAGTACATTTGCAAAGTACTCATGGGTCAGGCCGCTCTGTGCTTCGTCAACAAACAGCACTCCGATGTTATAGGTGCGGTTCGTTTTTAAAGCCCTTGCAGAAGAATTCGGGAAGTATCCCATCTCTTTTGCAGCCTTCCTGATATTTTCCTTCGTAGATTCAGCAATATCGCTGTGATCATTCAACGCTTTGCTAACGGTTGCAACCGAAACACCACATCTGATTGAAATATCCTTAATAGAAACCACAATAAGACTCCTTTAATACGAAAAATGAATAAGCTGATTACTTAATCGTTTTCTTATGCCTATAATTTGGCATTTTCATTATAAATCAATTGCTATTATTTTCTTTTTTATTACATTTTACTGATTAATTAAGTAGGTTTTCTTAACCTTAGCTCTTAATATTACCGTATTTCATGGTATATATGGATAACCAGGTAACCTTTAACAATAATTATCTTAATCCTTTTCGATTTATATTGCAAGCTTTATTTCATAATTTTAATATTTTGTCCTTAATCGTTTTCTAACATGAATAGGACATATCCTTGCTATGAAAAGGTCTATTATCATTTCTTTGGTCGATTTTCTTCATTATTTGTTTTTTTGTTACTTAATTTTTAGTAATAATGACTATAGTATTTTTTTTAAAAAGGTATAAGATAATTCTGTCACAATGAAAGACCATATCGCTGATATTCTATCGGTTGGTTATTAATAACAGGAGGTTTCGATGGAAAGAACGATTAGCAAGTTATTTGAAATTGAAGAGAAAGCTAAGCTGATCATTGATCGAGCTAACCAGGAAAAAATATGTTTGCATGATGAGTTTGAAGCTGATCTTGACCGGCTTGAAAAAGAAATTAACCTAGAAAATACGAAAAAAATCAATCAATACCGTTCTGAGATGGAAAAAGAGCTGGAAAGCGAAATTGAGCAATTAACCAAGAAGAGCGAAAAGCAGCTGCTGGACATGGAAGAGCAATATCAAAAAAACCATGATGACTTTGTTAATAAGCTATTGAGCGGCATCCTTTGTTCTTAATTATCACAAACTTCAAAGGCGCAGCAAGCATGCGCAGGAATGGAGGAATATATGAAGAATATGCTCTCCTTTAGCGGCATCAATACAAAGATCCGGGCGATGAGCTCCAACCTGATCAGCAGGGAGGATTACCAAAAGATTGCCAACCTTGATACTACTGCGGATTTTATCAATTTCTTAAAAAATCATCCCGGTTATCAGGAGATCTTTCAGAAGTATGACGAACATGAGTTACACCGGTTTGATGCGGAACGAATCTTTATCTACGGTTTCTATTATGATTATGCCAAAATATACCGATTTGCTAATCAGGAACAGCGTAAGGATCTTGAGCTGATTTTTCTAAGACATGAAGTAACCATACTGAAAAATTGTATCCACTATATATATAATGAAGAAACAACCTATGATCTGTCAATGTTCCAGGAGTTTTTTGACCGGCATTCTGATTTTGATATCACAGCGCTGGCTGCTTCCCGGAGTATGGAGGAATTTATCCGCCAGCTTAAGGATACGGAATTCTATCCGATGTTCTTAAAGCTTCAAAACTCCTCGGTTGTAAATATGTTTGATTACGAGATGCAGCTGGACATCTACTATTTTAAACGGATGTGGAAGATCAAAGGAAAGCTGGTCCATGGGGATACGCTTAAGGCTGTAACTGAGCGGCTGGGTACGGAAATCGATCTGCTGAATATCATGTGGATCTATCGTTCTAAAGCAGTATTTGATATCAATCCCACTGATCTACTCTCCTACATCATTCCGGTTAATCATAAGCTTTCGAAGGAGCAGTTGGTCAAGTTGATTAAATCCACATCACTGGATGAATATTACGCCATACTTAAAACGACCTATTATAAAGGGACTATTCCATCGCTGATGGATGGGACAATTGAAGTCACCTATAACCAAAGCATGAATAAGCTATACAAAGATTACAAAGCAAAATATCCGGCTTCTATGACTGCAGTTAATTATTACCTCTTTCAAAAGGAGTCCGAGATTGCCCGGTTAACCACCGCTTTGGAATGTATCCGATACGGGCTGGATCTCAAAGAAAAGCTGAAATATATTTTACAATGAGGGCAAGCGGTTTGCCCGGTATGAACTACACGAAACCGGAGGTGTAAGAATTGATTGAAAAAATGAAATTCCTTAGCATTACAGGGCCTAAGAGGGATTTTGACCGTGTTGTCAGGGTGTATTTAAGCAAGTACAACATCCATCTGGAAAATGCCTTGTCCGAATTAAGCTCCGTACATGAGCTAAAACCATTTGTCGAGATAAATCCCTACAAGGATCTGATCGGTAAATCGGAGGAGCTGATAAAAAAGCTCGATAAGAACCAGACCTTTACTCCAATGGACATGACCCCCGAGAAAGCCTCTGAGGTTATTACCTCTACCTTCTGTATGCTGGAGGACTTAAATACCAAAAAGAAGGAACTAAAAGAGCAAAAGGCCCGATATACCGAACTGATCCATCAGATTGAGCCGTTTCGCAATCTGGATTATGATATCCATAAGATACTTGAACTGAAATTCATTAATTTCCGTTTTGGTAAGATATCCCATGAGTATTACAATAAGTTTTCAAAATACGTATATGACAATTTGAATTCCTTATTTTTTGAATGTGACAGTGACAGCGATTATGTCTGGGGAATTTATTTTGTTCCGGCTACAATGTCTGTTAAGATTGACGCCATCTATGCTTCCCTACATTTTGAGCGTTTATTCCTTCCCGATGAATATGAGGGTACACCGGAGGAGGCTTACCGTAGCTTTCTGGCGAAACGGAATGAAATCAATACCAAGCTCACCGATGTGTCCGCCCAGATTAAGGAGCGGCTGGAGCAACGGGCGGAGGAGCTCTTTAACGCACATAACACCCTGACCATCTACAATAAAAACTTTGATGTCCGTAAGCTGGCCGCTTGTACCAAGGAGAAGGGAAAGGATGAAGTCTTCTATATATTATGTGGATGGATTTCCGAGCATGATGTAATTAACTTCTTAAGCGATATCGAGAAGGACCCCGAGGTTTATTGCATTACGGATGACGGCCAGGAAAGTGTGACAACAAAACCACCGACAAAGCTAAGAAACCCAAAGCTATTTAAGCCCTTTGAGATGTTTGTTAGGATGTATGGCTTCCCGGCCTATAATGAAGTGGATCCTACCTCCTTTGTTGCAATCACCTATTCTCTGATCTTCGGTATTATGTTCGGAGATGCGGGTCAAGGGCTTATTATTGCTCTCGGCGGCTTTCTGCTTTACAAAATAAAAAAGCTGAATCTGGCGGCTATCATCTCCTTAGCCGGAGTATTTTCCACCATCTTCGGTGTTCTGTATGGCAGCATCTTTGGCTTTGAGGACTGGATCAAACCGCTATGGCTGTCACCGATGCATAATGTTATGACCGTATTACTCACTGCAGTTGGCTTCGGTGTGGCTTTAATCCTGATTGCTATGATAATTAATATCGTAAACGGTATTAAGGAGAAGAAGCTTGGTAAGGTACTGTTTGATACGAACGGTGTATCCGGACTGGTCTTCTACGGGGCCGCCATAGCCTGTGTTTTACTAGCTTTTACCGGTCACGCCTTACCGGCAACGATATTACTCATTATCTTCTTTGCAATACCGCTGCTTCTGATCTTCTTTCGTGAGCCCCTTACCCGACTGATTGAGAAGAAGAAGCATATTTTCCCCGAACATAAGGTTATGTTCATTGTGGAAGCATTTTTTGAATTATTTGAAATCTTACTCAGCTATGTTACGAATACAATCTCCTTCCTCCGTGTCGGAGCCTTTGCCTTAAGCCACGCTGCAATGATGGGAGTTGTCATGCTGCTGGCCGGAGTGGAATCAGGTAATGCAAATATATTTGTATTGGTATTGGGAAACGTCTTTGTAGCTGCCATGGAAGGTCTGATTGTAGGTATCCAGGTATTAAGACTTGAGTATTATGAAATGTTCAGCCGTTTCTATAAAGGAACCGGTAAAGAATTTAAACCCTATAAAAATAATTAATTATCTTGAGGAGGATATTTGTATGAAGACACAGATTGTTATTGTAATTGCATTAATTTTAAGTATTGTAATACCTTTCGGTTCCTTTTTAATTTCCAAGAAAAGAACAAAGGGTGGTTTAAAAGCTACGATTGCCTGCAATGCGTTCTTCTTCTTTGCCACTTTGATTGTTGCGGACATCATGCTGTTCTCCGGAAAGGTATATGCAGCTGAGACTACCGCCGCTGTTAGTGCTTCTGTTGATGGATGGAAATATATCGCTGCTGCCCTCTCCACCGGTTTATCCTGTATCGGTGGTGGTATTGCCGTAGCTTCTGCTGCTTCTGCCGCTCTCGGTGCTATGAGTGAGGACTCCTCCATCATGGGTAAGGCGTTAATCTTCGTAGCTTTGGCAGAAGGTATTGCTCTGTACGGATTGATCGTATCGTTTACCATTCTTGGATAAATGTTTCATGGTTGATTTTGCTTGAAGGGAGGCAGATTTATGCGTATGTTTTTAATCAGTGACAATGTGGATACCTTTACAGGCATGAAGCTGGCCGGAGTGGATGGTGTAGTAATCCATTCGAATATACATCTTAAGGAACAACTGGATAAAGCAATGGCAGATAAAAGCATTGGTATTCTTCTGATTACAGAGAAGCTAAGCAGACAGTATCCGGAAATCATTGATGATATTAAGCTGAACCGTAAGCTTCCTTTGATTGTAGAGATTCCTGACCGGCACGGAACGGGCCGGAAACCAAATTTTATTACCTCTTATGTGAATGAAGCCATAGGCCTGAAGCTATAAGATATCAAATGAATTGTAATTGCCTGCAGAGTTTACTATCGTCTGCCGGTTGTGAAGAAAGGCATGGTAATCTATATGACCCTGAATGAAAAATTAGATAATTTCTATTCTTCCGTTATTGACAGTGCCACCGCTCAAAGTGTAACGATTGTTGAAGAGTATAGTAATACGCTTCAGAAGATACGGGAGGAACGGCTGCAGGCTGCCGATAAGAGAGCTAAGAATACTTACCGGATCGAAATTGATAACATCATCCGTGAGAAGAATCGTAAGCTTTCCAAGGAAACCCTGGATATCAGACGGAAGGTACTGGAGCGCACCGCTGAGATAACGGAGCATATCTTCCAGGATGTCGAAAAGAAACTGAAGGAATTCATGCAGACTCCCGAGTACGAGGAGCATCTGGTAAATAAAATAAAGGCGGCCGTAGAGTTTGCCCGTGGGGATGAGCTCATTATCTATATCAATCCCTCCGATGAGAAGCTGATTCCTGCGTTGGAGGCAAAGACCGGAGCAAAGCTGACCTTAAGTAACCGTGATTTCTTCGGCGGAATTCGTGCAGTGATTCCCTCCCGGACAATTTTGATTGACAATTCCTTCGTAACCAAGCTTGCAGAATCCAAAAGTACCTTCAAGCTGTAGCTCTCTACATTTCAACAGAAAGGGAGAATTCTCCATGATGAATATAATTGGTAAAATATATGGAATTAACGGCCCTGTCGTATATGTATCGGGCAATCAGGGCTTTAAAATGGGTGAAATGGTTCTGGTCGGCCCGGATAAGCTGGTCGGTGAAGTAATCGGACTTACGAAGGAAAGAACAACTGTCCAGGTTTACGAGGAAACTACCGGCTTACGCCCCGGTGATGAGGTAATGTCCACAGGTGCCGCCATCTCCGTAACCCTTGCTCCCGGAATTATCGGAAACATCTTTGATGGTATCGAACGCCCTCTGAAGGAGATTGCTAAGAAATCCGGAGCCTTTATCTCCAAAGGTATCAGCGTTGATGCCCTGGATACACAGAAGCTATGGGATGTACATATTACCGTAAAAGTCGGTGATATGATCTATGGCGGAACCATCATTGCGGAGGTACCCGAGACCACTGCGATTGTTCATAAATCCATGGTACCCCCTAATGTCAACGGTATCGTTACCAAGACTGCGGCGGATGGCAAATACACCATTAATGATCCCATCGTTACGATTAAGGATAAAGCAGGCAACGAGAAGGAACTGACTTTGACCCAGCATTGGCCCATCCGCGTTCCCAGACCTGTGGGAAAACGCTATACCTCTGATCGTCCTCTGATTACCGGACAGCGAATCATCGATACCCTGTTCCCGATTGCGAAAGGCGGAACTGCTGCTATCCCCGGCGGTTTCGGAACCGGTAAGACCATGGCGCAGCATCAGCTGGCGAAATGGTCCGATGCGGATATTATCGTATACATTGGCTGTGGTGAGCGTGGTAATGAGATGACCGAGGTATTGGAGGATTTCCAGAAGCTTGTTGACCCGAAAACAGGGAATCCCCTACTCTCCCGAACCACTCTGATTGCAAATACCTCCAATATGCCGGTAGCTGCCCGTGAAGCCAGTATCTATACCGGAATTACCTTAGCGGAATACTTCCGGGATATGGGTTATCATGTAGCTATTATGGCGGACTCCACCTCCCGTTGGGCGGAAGCGCTCCGCGAATTATCCGGTCGTCTGGAAGAAATGCCTGCCGAGGAAGGCTTCCCGGCTTATCTGGCCTCCAGACTTTCCGCCTTCTACGAAAGAGCCGGTTTTATGCAGAACCTAAACGGTACGGAAGGCAGCGTCTCCATCATCGGTGCCGTATCCCCTCAGGGCGGTGACTTCTCAGAGCCGGTGACTCAGAATACGAAAAGATTCGTCCGCTGCTTCTGGGCTCTGGATAAGTCTCTGGCTTATGCAAGGCATTTCCCGGCCATCCATTGGCTGACGAGCTACAGCGAATATCTGAATGACCTCTCCCCCTGGTATATTGCAAATGTCGGAGAAGATTTCGTAGAATGTCGTAATCAGATCTTAAATCTTCTGACCCAGGAAAGCCGTCTGAATGAAATTGTTAAGCTGATTGGCAGCGATGTACTCCCGGATGATCAGAAGCTGGTGCTTGAGATCGCAAGGGTAATCCGTTTGGGCTTTGTTCAACAGAATGCCTACCACCCTTCCGATACCTATGTACCGATGGAAAAACAGTTAAAAATGATGCAGACCATTCTTTATCTATATTCTAAATCAAAGCAGCTGATTGATTTGAACATGCCGATGTCCCTTCTTAAAGAAGAAGATATCTTTGAGAAGGTTATCACCATTAAATATGATGTTGCAAATGATGAGCTGGATAAATTTAATGAATATAAAGCAATGATTGATTCCTTCTACAGTCGTATCATGGCAAAGAATGCATAAATCACCATCGTTTTCATTATGATTTAAAGCATTCTAAGAGCAGGCCGCCATCGGCGGCAGAATGGAGAATAGATATGTCAATTGAATATTTAGGCCTGAGCGAGATCAACGGCCCATTAATTGCCCTGGAAGGTATCCGTGATGCCTCTTTTGATGAGATCGTAGAGTTTACCGTAGAGGGAAGCAAGAAAAAATTAGGCAGAATTGTCGAATTATATGAAGATAAAGCAGTTATCCAGGTTTTTCAGGGGACGGAGGATATGTCCTTATTTAATACCCATACAAAGTTGACCGGACATCCGATGGAATTGGCACTGTCCGAGGATATCCTGGGCCGTGTGTTTAATGGAATCGGTCAGCCGATCGACGGTCTGGGCAACATCACTGCCGAGACGATGAGGGATGTCAACGGCCAACCCTTAAATCCCTGCTCAAGGGAATATCCCAGAAACTATATCAAGACCGGTATCTCCGCCATTGACTGCCTGACCACCCTGATTCGTGGACAGAAGCTTCCAATCTTCTCCGGCAACGGTCTTCCCCATGATATACTGGCAGCTCAGATTGTAAAGCAGGCATCTCTTGCGGAGGATTCCAATGAGGAATTCGCTGTTGTATTTGCTGCCATGGGTGTTAAGCATGACGTAGCTGATTTCTTCCGCCGTACCTTCGAGGAAAGCGGAGCCAGCTCCCATGTTGTTATGTACTTAAACCTGGCAAATGATCCTGTTGTTGAGAGACTCATTACTCCGAAGGTAGCTCTGACCGCTGCCGAATATCTGGCTTTTGAAAAGGGAATGCATATCCTCGTCATTCTCACGGATATGACCTCCTTCGCGGAGGCGCTCCGTGAGGTATCTTCCTCAAAGGGTGAGATTCCCAGCCGTAAGGGCTATCCCGGATATCTGTACAGCGAGCTTGCTACCCTTTATGAAAGAGCCGGTATCGTAAGAGGCTGTAAGGGTTCTGTTACCCAGATCCCGATTCTCACCATGCCAAATGATGATATTACCCATCCGATCCCGGATCTGACCGGTTATATCACGGAGGGACAGATCGTTCTGGATCGTACCCTGCACCAGAAGGTGATATATCCCCCCATCAGTATCCTACCCTCTCTTTCCCGTCTGATGAAGGACGGTATCGGTAAGGGCTATACAAGGGAGGATCACCAGGATCTTGCCAACCAGCTCTTCTCCTCCTACGCCAGAGTGGGTGAGGCAAGAGCTCTGGCCAGTGTTATCGGTGAGGATGAATTGTCAGCTACGGATAAGAAATATTTGAAATTCGGTACTGCTATGGAACAGGAATTTATCTCCCAGGGTATGACCGAGGACCGTTCCATCCTTCAGACCCTCGATATGGGCTGGTCCCTGCTCTCAATTCTTCCCAGGGAAGAGCTTGACCGTGTGGACACCAAGATATTGGATCAGTATTATAAACCGGCAAATAATGAAATAACCGACAGGGAATAGAGGTGAGCTTATGAATCCGAATACCTTCCCCACGAAGGGTAATCTGATACTTGCTAAGAATTCTCTCGGTCTGGCGAAGCAGGGTTATGACCTGATGGATAAGAAACGGAATATCCTGATTCGGGAGCTGATGGAGCTGATTGATACTGCAAGAGATATTCAGGCAGAGATTGACAGCACCTTCTCAGAGGCATACCTTGCCTTACAGAAGGCTAATATTGAGATGGGCATCCGTAATGTGGCAGATCTCAGTAGTACGATTCCTGAGGAGCAATCCATACAGATTAAGCAGAGAAGTATTATGGGTACCGAGATACCATTGGTGGAATATGACAGCAGCCAGGCAAAACCAACCTATTCCTTTTATCAGACGAAAATATCCCTGGATGATGCCACAAAGCATTTTAATAAGGTGAAGGAGCTGACAATCCGTCTCTCCATGATCGAAAACTCCGCTTACCGTTTAGCTACCAGCATCAAGAAAACCCAGAAGCGTGCCAATGCCTTAAAGAATATTACAATTCCATATTATACCGAATTAACCTTAACGATACAAAATGCGTTGGAAGAAAAGGAACGGGAAGATTTTACCAGATTAAAGGTATTAAAGAGCTGGCGGGAAGCCGCAAAGTAAATTTACTTTTAGAACCACGAATATATTCTATGAAATTAACCATAATAAATATCAGATACGACGTTTGAACTTGGCATCATGTGTTACTTGCTTCGTATAGTTCCGTCGTATCTAATAAATGGAACGAAAAACGTTTGTAATTTAGTCTCAGAATTACAAGCAGCATGTGTTTACTAAGATATGAGGGTGATTGTATTGGATCGTCAGATTCTTTTATGCGAGGAATTATGTTTTCCGTCAGATCGACAAGAATATTATCCTTGATTGGTAAAAGTTCTTGTATATCTCAGATCGAAGTTTATACCGGCTCCAAAATCGAATAATTGAGACACCAGATGGCAGTGGCAGGAATTTAAAAAATTCCTGCCACTGTCATTTCTATGAGAGGTTGCTGCCAAAGCAGACAATCCGGTTATGATGCATCTACAGTTCTAACATAATCCGTTAGAGGATACTAAGAATTCCTGTTATCGTTACCGCTGTTGATCTGTTTCAAATCATGCCCGGAAGGATTTTGGAATATCCTGAGGCCAAACTCTCCTGCGATTGACAGAATATGGTCAAAGATATCCGCCTGGGTACCTTCATAGCTCACCCAGATTGGATTTGTCGTAAACGCATAAATCTCTAACGGAAGTCCGTTTTCCCCGGGAGGAAGCTGCCGAACCATCTGAATCAGGTCTTTATTAATATCCGGATGATTCATAAGATACGATTGGATATATGCCCGGAAGGTACCGATATTGGTCAAATATCGCCCATTAATCAGAGGCTCTTCCTCCAATTTTATCCTGCTGTTGTACTCCGTCAGCTCCTTTTCCTTTCCCATAATATAATCCTTAAGATAATTAAATCGCTTAAATCTTTCGAGCATCTCAGGAGTACAGAAGCTGATACTGTTTACATCGATATAGATGGCTCTCTTAATTCTTCTGCCTCCGAATTCCACCATTCCTCTCCAATTCTTGAAGGAATCGGAAATCAGTGCATAAGCCGGTATGGTGATGATGGACTTATCAAAGTTCTGAACCTTAACCGTATTCAGCGTTATATCTATGACTTCCCCATCCGCACCGTATTTAGACATCTCAATCACATCCCCGATCCGCAGCATATCATTGGAGGTTAGCTGGATGCCGGCAATAAAGCCAAGGATGGAATCCTTAAATACAAAGGAAAAGAGTGCCGCCAGTGCGCCAATACTGCTCAGCAGAATGACCGGGCTCTCTCCCATCAGATTAGCAATTCCGATGATAGCTAAGATAATGTAGGCTATGATTTTAATTACCTGCAGTAGACCTTTAATCGGCCGTACCTTGGAGATTGGCTTCATTCGGTAGATATCATCGACAGAATCCAGAACCGCATTTAATACAAATACGGAAACAATCAATACATAGGTCGTTGCCAACCGTTGAATGATTCCCTGGGCCTTGTCAAAAAGCGGTGCTGCCATATACACGATAATTCCGGGAATGATATGGAAGCCTCTATGGATCACTCTGTGTTCCAGTAAAACGTCATCCCAGACCATCTTATTGCTTCGAATGATTTTCGTCAAAATACGGAGAACGACTTTCCGCATGATAAGATTAAGCAAGAAGCATAGAATCAACAGGATTACTATTATTATACCGTAGGATAAGTATCCTGCCAGACTCTCCTTTACCCCGTTATCAATCAATAATTGTTTAAAATAGTCCATTTGTCCTTCAAACCCTTCAACTAACGTATCTTTCTGCATTACCAGCTTTCCCATATAAATCCACGCCTGCTGTTTTTATCTATTCTACTACCCATTACTCTTCCTGTCAAATATCCCTGCTACGCTTAATTTAACTCTTAATTTAGCTATCCTATTAATATATAGTTCTATGTCTTTATTCTAATCACTTTTTAATGATACCGACAGAGCTTCGTGGTATAATTTCAAAATACTTTGGTACGTTATATATTAAGGAAGCATCTGTGTATCCAAGTAACGGTATAAAATGATTATTACCGCTACCCAAATAACAGAAGAAAGAGGAGCGTCTATGTGGTTTACAAAATCCCCGGAAGAAATCTGTAAAGATTTAAATGTTAATCCTACCGAAGGTTTATCGAAGGATGAGGCACGAAAGCGCCTGGAGCAATATGGTATGAACAAGCTCAAGGGAAAGCCGAAGAAAAGTCTTATCTCCCTATTCCTATCTCAGCTCAAGGATATGTTGATCTATGTTCTGTTAGGCGCTGCAGCGATCACTATCATCATCGGAGAATATGCTGATGCAATCATCATCCTTCTCGTTGTCGTATTGAACGCAGTCATTGGTGTAGTACAGGAGGCAAAGGCAGAGAAAGCTGTAGAAGCACTTCAGAAGATGACAACGCCAAGGTCCTTAGTTCGACGTGATAAGGAGATTATCGAAATTAACTCTGAGGAGGTTGTTCCCGGAGATATCATTATCCTGGATGCAGGCCGTTTTATTCCGGCCGATATCAGATTAATCGAAAGCGCCAACCTCCAGATTGAAGAATCTGCCCTGACCGGTGAATCCGTACCCAGCAGTAAGGATTCCTCTATCGTCCTCACTGATCCGAAGACTCCGATCGGTGATAAGGTGAATATGGCTTTCATGTCCACTCTCGTAACCTATGGTCGCGGAGAAGGTATCGTTGTGGCTACTGCCATGGAAACCGAGATTGGTAAAATTGCCAAGATTCTGGACGAAGATAATGATGAGATGACGCCACTTCAGAGAAGGCTGGATGAGCTCGGAAGAATCCTTGGTTATCTTGCAATCGGTATCTGTGCCTTAATCTTTGTCATTGCCCTCTTCCAGAAGAGAGATCTGTTTGAAATGTTCTTAACCGCTATCAGCTTAGCCGTTGCCGCTATACCTGAAGGCTTGGCAGCGATAGTGGCAATTGTGCTTGCTCTTGGTGTTACCAGAATGTCTAAGATTAATGCTATTGTAAAGAAGCTTCCGGCGGTAGAAACCCTGGGCTCCGTTAACATTATCTGCTCCGATAAGACCGGTACACTAACACAGAATAAAATGACTGTTGTAAAGCACTATACGAAGGGTAAATTACTCAACGTAGATCAGAATGCTTCCGGTCTTACTGCCGCTAACGATGAGAAGGAGCTGATGAAATCCCTGGTACTCTGCTCCGATGCCACCTATGAGAACGGACAGGGCACCGGTGATCCTACCGAGGTAGCACTCATTATCCTCGGAGACAAATATAATCTAACCAAGTCTTATTTAAATCAACAGCATAAGCGTATATCCGAATTTCCGTTTGATTCTGACCGTAAGCTGATGTCCACCTTGAATGAAGAGGGAAATGCATATCGTGTTCATACGAAAGGTGCAATCGATAACCTGCTAAAGATCTCTACCCATGCTCTGGTAAACGGTCAGGTAGTGCCCTTAACAAATGAGCTAAAGGAGGATTATCTTAAGATTACTGAAGAGATGTCTGATTCCGCATTACGTGTTCTGGGCGCCGCCTATAAGGATACGGACCAGCTTCTTGCTCCTGCGGATATGGAGAAGGACCTGACTCTCATCGGTCTGGTCGGTATGATCGACCCTCCCCGGCTGGAGGTTAAGGCATCCATTGCCGAGGCAAAGAATGCAGGTATTACTCCGATCATGATTACCGGAGACCATAAGAATACTGCAGTAGCGATTGCTAAGGAGCTGGGTATCGCTGAATCCATCAATCAAAGCCTAACAGGTGCCGAGATCGACGCTATGTCAGATGAGGATTTTTCTAAAACCATCAACAACTACCGGGTATTTGCCAGAGTATCACCGGAACATAAGGTTAAGATTGTAAGAGCCTTCAAGGCCCAGGAAAATATCGTATCGATGACCGGTGACGGTGTCAACGATGCTCCCTCCTTAAAATATGCCGATATCGGTGTAGCAATGGGTATTACGGGAACTGATGTTGCCAAAGGCGCAAGTGATATGATCCTGACTGATGATAACTTCTCTACCATCGTTAATGCGATTGAGGAAGGCAGAAATATTTATAATAACATCAAGAAGGCAGTAATCTTCTTGTTATCCTGTAATCTTGGCGAGGTACTCTCGATCTTCCTCTCCATCCTGTTAAACTGGCCGGTACCATTGGTCGCTACCCATCTGTTATGGGTCAATCTGATCACCGATTCCCTTCCGGCGATCTCATTGGGTGTGGATCCCGGTGATCCCGATGTCATGAAGTATAAACCCCGTAATCCAAAGGAAAGCTTCTTTGCACATGGAGCAGGGTTTAGGGCTATTCTCGGTGGTGTATTAATCGGTGTACTGTCATTACTGGCCTTCTATTTCGGATTAACCGAATTTGGATATCATTTCGGTAATATTGCAGAGATGGCAGACGATCCTGCTTTTGCAGCAGCATTAACCTATGCCAGAACCATGGCTTTCGTTGTATTGGCAACCTCCCAGCTCTTCTATTCTTTATCCATGCGCCATTCAACGAAATCTATACTTCAGGTAGGTTTATTCCGAAACAAATACCTGGTTGGCTCCATCATCGTTGGAATTTTGCTTCAGCTGCTGGTTATCTCTGTACCCTTCCTGGCGAAGGCTTTCCAGGTTCATAACTTAAGCCTTCGGGATTGGGCAATCGTAATTCTGTTCTCACTGATACCGTTATTTGTAAATGAAATCATAAAGATCTTCATGAGAAGAGCAGAAAAAAACAGAATGTAATTTCTAGATTAAAAAATAATGTGATATTTGAGAAAGGATGTGCAACTTAATGCACATCCTTTCTTTCTATAAGAATCGTTTATCTATTCAGCTACTCTATCCGATTAATCATTAACGTTTTATTTTTCTGATAAACCTCCCATATAACAGCATGATCCACATAATTGCAACAACGATTCCGATCAGGAGAAGCCGAAGCTCCTGCTGTAATATAAATTCAGCTGTCCATAGAGATGGTAGGAAGAATAACAGATACCTTACTCCTCCTTTTACAAAGAACGGAATTGGGAGCCCGAGAAAGAACAGTCCGGATAGCTTAGACACCGCCATTCCCTCTACCCTGTTTCCCGAGATCGCTACCACCAGCATAGCCTCCATGAGTCCCATCAATGCGGCACTTAAGGCTATTCCCAGAATATGAAAGAAGGTTAAATCAGTTAAACTGAATAACAACAGCATCAGGATGGATACGAAAAAGGCAAGTACTGCCGGAAAACCGAGTCTTGCTATCAGATATCCTTTCTTCCCCAACGGAGTAACAGACAGATATCCTGATATGCCATCATCAATTTCTCCCAGAATAATATAGGCAGCAGCAAAGCAATATAACAATGGGGTTATACAACCCAGAAGCAGATCAAACAACAGATAATAAGGCACGAAGAGCTCCGGATAGCCCAGGTATTGTTCGATTAAGCTCTGTGCAAAGGGTATTCCCAGCTTAAAGAATAAACCGCAGAGAACTGGGGCCAGCATTAACAGGATCAGCATTGCGTCCTTATAGATCTGTATGAGTAATTGCCGGAATGCATTTCTTACTGCTTTTCTCGAGTATATCATAGCTTCACCCCTCCCACACTCAGAAACATGTTGCGGACAATCCGATTAGTTATAAAGAAGATCAAGACAATCCACAGGCACAAATAAAGTAATGAAAGCGGTTCGTTTAAGCCCTGCCCTTCAATCAGCCGGATTACAAGACAGCCCGGATGCAGCAGCATAAACCTCTCTCTATATCCAAACAGATAGACCATCGGAGGCAGCATACACAGAAACTCGAAGGGTATGGTAGCTACCATGAATTGATTCAGTGAATTCACCAACGAGGCCGTAATCAGCCCAAACATCGAAAAAATCAAGGAACCCAGAAAGGTACCGAGGATAACCGAGGGTATGCTCCTGTTTCCGGAGGAAGCCGCTATCACTGTGCCGGTTATGGTACCAACCAATCCCAGAGAAATCAGCTTTGACAGAATATACTCCTTAACTGTAACCGGTGATACCGCAATAGAATTTAGGACTCTCTGACTCTTCTCAAATAAAACGATTGCTCCCATAAAAAATAACCCCATCGCTGCCGGATCGGTATAGATCAATAAGCAGGCTACCGTTCCTCTGACAGTGGCCGGAAATGCATAAATCAGGCATATATAGAAGAGGATAAAGATCAGATATACCAGATAAAAGCCATACTTAAGCTGGAACCGGATATCTCCATTGATTAATTTACATAATCTTCTCATTGCAGCCCTCTTCCTGTAACCTCGATAAAGATGTCATTCAACGTCGGTTCGCTGCTGTGGATGGATAGAAGCCGGTTATTCTTAATCAGCTCTGTAAGCTCACGATCCTCTCCTGTGGTGTGGAGCAGACATTCCCGTATGATTTCCCTCTGATCAAAGTAACTATAGACAATCTTCGTAGCTCCCTTGGACATAATCAGATGATGCGGTGTATCCAGAGCCTTCACCTTACCGTCCACGATAAAGGCGACCCTGTCACAGAGCTCCGATGCATCATTCATATTATGCGTCGTGAGAATAATGGTCTTTCCCTTCCTCTTCTCCTCCATAATGATATCCTTCATAACTCTTGCATTTGAAGGATCCAGCCCACTGGTGGGTTCATCCAGAAATAAAATATTAGGATCATGAAGCAATGCTTTAATAAAGTTCAATCTGGATTTCATTCCCTTCGAATATTCGCTTACCTTCTTATCCGCATCATATATCAATCCTACCTTCTGTAGCAGCTCTTCCTGATTACGAAGCTTTTTCGTATACAGGGAACCGAAAAAGTTCAGATTCTGCCTGGCGGTAAGCTTCTCATACAGGCTTGGAAATTCAAAATCCACCCCGATGTTCTCGTAGAAGCCATCCCCGTGGTTTTTACTCTCGATATTATTTACGATGGCACTGCCGGAATAATTCGGAATAAGGCCGGTTAATATCTTCTGCAGTGTACTTTTACCCGCGCCGGAGGGACCAAGGAAGCCGAAAATCTCCCCCTTAGATACCTCAAAATTGATGTTTTCCAAAAAGGGTTGTTTGGAATAACTGAATGCAAGATCCTTTACCTTAATCATTTCTACTCTCCTTTTTCTTGTTTTGCCAAACCGCAAAAGCTAATCCAATAGCTGTAGGACCATACCACGGATCATTAATCGGATGACATCATCCATAATCTCATCCCCGATTTCACGCCGATACGACATTGACAAAAAGATGGCCCGAAAGGCACCGCTGAAGGCTTCGATGTTCTGCTTCCGGGGACATAACAGGGCAAAAAGCTGTTCCATGCTGGAATCATCATAGAGCTGATGTTCCTTAACAACATTCTCCGGCAGCTTTCTCATCAGATATTCCAGGTCTCCATTTACAAGGATTGGTATCAGTCCGCTTAGGTTAACCTCCTGATAAAGCTGAAACAGAAAATCCGTCATACCCTCTACCGTGATACCATCCTTTACCTGCTCCAGCTCTTTAAACAGGTTCTTTTGAATAGTATCATGCATCTCATTCATAGCATCAAAAAATAGTAGCTCCTTTGATTCGTAAAACAGATAGAACGTGCCCTTAGGAATATTAACCCGTTTTACCAGCTCATCCACTGTGGTTTTCTTAATCCCATAGAGCGTAAGGCACTTCAGGGCTTCCTCCTTTAGTCTTTTTTTGATGTAATCTTTTTCTGCAACATTCAATTTCTTTGGCATGCTGTTCACCTCTTTATGTACCATTTGACTAATTTATTACTTTTAGTCATTATAAAACATATGGTATAAAATGTCAACATGAATTAGTAAATAATGTTAACGCCAATTATTTAGGGGTAAAAGTTTACGAATAGAGTGCCGTTCCTCCATCTTATACTATACGATATGGAAGCCACAGCTTTTTCTTGTATTATGGGATAATAACCGTTAAAATCAAGATGACAGGCTGAAAAACCGTCTGCAATTTATTTTGCAGTTATTCTACCTGCAGATGAATATCATTGATATACCACATAGACTTACAAAAATAAAGAAAGGTACGGTAATTAGTATGAGTCAAGTAAATCAGTTAAAAGAAATATATCTCGCCGGTGGATGCTTCTGGGGTACAGAAAAATATCTTTCCGAAATTCCCGGAATTGTAACAACCGATGTCGGTTATGCCAACGGCAATACAGAGAGTCCTACCTATCAGGAGGTTTGCCATAATAATACGGGACATGCGGAAACAGTAAGAGTTTTCTATGATCCGAAGCAGATCCGCCTGGAATTTATCCTGTCATTATATTATGAGGTTATTAATCCAACCTCCATAAATAAACAGGGCGGGGATATCGGTACGCAATACCGGACGGGAATCTATTATGTGGATCCTGAGGATGTCAGCATCATTCGTCACTCCATCAGCGAGCTTCAAAAAGCCTATGATCAACCGATTGCCATAGAGGTACTGCCGTTGAGAAATTACTATCCTGCCGAGGAGTACCATCAGAAGTATCTGGATAAGAACCCGGGCGGCTATTGCCATATCGGAAAGCATAAATTTGATCTGGCAAAAAACGCGAAGGATCCCGAGCGTTCATGACAATCATCGGATCCGGCTGAACCGCTTACTGTTGATTCAAAGTAATTACGATGTCAAAAGGGCTGTTGTAAAACGTCAAAATCTTAATTCAAGGTATTATAATTATTCCCATGAGGGTTTTCACTGATAAACCATACGACTGATAGCGCTTTCTTCTACCTTCGTAAAAGTTCTATCGCGAGTGTTACAGTGAAAATCTCGAAAGGGGATAATATTCATAACCTAAATATAAATGATGTGTTTTGCAACAGCCACTATGAAATCTATTCCACACCCTTTAAGGAGCTCACCATATCAAGGCTTTTTATCCTCCGTGAGAATAGCCGGTTTACCAGTATGGATACCAGGAAGGTTCCCAGTATACTATACAGATATGAGTCCATATTGATTACTGTTATGAAATCAAAGGAGTTCCCTAAAAACTGAAATATATAGTCGAGAAGCCATCGTCCAACCGGTATTCCCACTAACACACCCAAAGCTGTCATCCACAGATTCTGGGTAAAGAGCAGGGATCTGATCTTTCCTGTCTTAAATCCAATTACCTTTAAGGTTGATAACTCCCTCTGCCTCTCTAAAAAGGACAGCACCCCAAGGTTATATAAAACCACCACGGCCAGTACGATGGCTGCTAGGATCAGAACATAGATCAGGACATTCATCGCCTCCGTCATCTTGTTATAATTCTCAATCAGCTCTTCTTTTTCCCATACCTTAGTTACTCCTGTATTCTCTTCCTTCAGGGTTGTCGGAACCTGTTCCGGTGTTATAATAGAAGTCGGGCGGAAGCGATAGCCGAGACCTTCAAAGTATTCTCTGCTTACTGTGATCCCTTGTGAAATCGGCTTACGGTTTATCGCAGCTATCTTTGCATCCTGCCAGTTCTCCTGCCCATAGATATGCCAGCTGATTTCATCTCCGACGGATACCTTCAGAAGCTTGGCGAGTCTGTAGCTGATCGTAATTCCGTCCTTCGGAAGTGTAATCGGCTTCTGCCAGGCGTCATAATTTTTAACCAGTGTTACCTGATCTGTCACCAGCAGCTCTCCGGTTTTCTTCCCTGCAATTGCCTTAACTTCTATAGTACTCTCCATGATTGCTTCCCCGTGATAATCCGCTATGAGCCGGTCCGTCTGTTCCTGCGTGGCATTTTCTGACAGAGCAATTTCCGATTGATATCGATTAATATCCCTAAAGTTCCAGGTGGAGAATTTATCCATACTATCCTGCATACCTAAGGCACACAGCATTAATGCGGTACAGCCAACTACCCCGACAATTGCCATCAAGGACCGAACCTTACTACGGAAGGCATCCCGTAGATTCCATTGTGCATTAAACCCTAAGCTTCTCCACAAGCCTGATTTCTCTATCCTTGTATGCCTTACTGCTTTGGGAGCTTTGGGACGAAGTGCCTGAGCGGGTGTACATTTAAGATTATGATTGCAGGCGAAGAATGCCACCAGTGTACAGCTTACGACTGTCAAGGCAACCATTCCGATGGTAGACAAGGTCATCTCCGGTCCCCATTCAGGAAGAGTAAACATCGTCTTCAATGGAGCATAGAACAGATAGGGAAGAGTTATGGGTCCAAGAATAGCACCCAGGATGGAGCCCGCCAGGCTTAGCCATAAACCGAAGGAGATATAATGAAACGATATTTTTCTCCTCCCAAAGCCTAAGGCCTTCAATACACCGATTTGGGTTCTCTGGTTATTCACCAGACGGATCATCGTAGTCAGTATCGTCAGCAGAGCTACCAAAAGGAAGGCAACCGGAAAGATACTACCCATCGCCTTGTGTTCTTCAATCTCAGTGCTAAACTGCATGTAGCTTTCCTTTTGCTCCCTCGTAAGGAATACGCTGTATCTTCCCCTCAGTGCAGTATCAACTGCCTCTTCAAAGGCCGAATCCGTCTTCCGGTCTGTGGTTATCATCAGCTCGGAAAAAGCCATCGGTACTCCTTCCGGCCAGGCCATCGCCGACAGGTAACCGAAGCCGCTGCTATTGTGATTAGGAACAATCTCACCGGCCGGAGGGGCGTAGACATATTCCGGATTCATTACAAGTCCCATCACCTTTTTCTGAAGGCGGAAACCATTGATCGTAAAGCTCAACGTATCTCCTACTGCTATGTTCTTCGCCCCGGCAAACAGATAATCCAGCCAAATTCCATCCTTCTTAGCCGTAAACCCCTCTCCCTCCGTTAGTAGGCAGGTGGAGATGCTGCCCTTCTCTGCAAAATGCAGTCTGAGCACCGGACTGTTATCATAATCCGCAATTGCATTTACCGTAAGTCTGCGCTCTGTTCCGGTTACTCCGTCAAGCTTTCTGACCGTCTCTTCAGCTTCCGGAGTAAATCCCTGCCCTATCAGCCAGACATTCGCCAGGTTCGTCTTTTGATAATAATTCTCCGACTTATTCTGCAGTCCATTCCACTCGCTGCTGATACCGGAGTAAATAAATACGCTCAGCAGGGCCATTAAAAAAATGGAGATAAACTGTATCTTATGAAGTTTCATATCCCGCAGCATTTTCTTATATAGCATCACCAGCTCACCTCGCTCATATGAACAGGCTTCTCATTGATTGTAACATCAAGGATTCTCCCGTTCTTAATCCGAATCACCTTATCCGCTGCCTGAGCGAGGCTTGCATTATGGGAAACGATAATAACCGTTTTATTCTTCTCCCTACTCATTTTTTGTAATAGGGTTAAAATAATAACTCCTGTTTCTGAATCCAGAGCACCGGTGGGTTCGTCACAAAGGAGCATCGCCGGGTTCTTACAGATCGCCCTGGCAATGGAAACTCTCTGCTGCTCTCCTCCCGACAGCTGAGAAGGGAAGCTGTTTTGCTGGTCCTGCAAGCCTACACTTTTTAGTACTTCGGCAGGCTCCAGTGCCTCCTTAACGATATTTTTAACCAGGGCTACGTTCTCCAGGGCAGTCAGGGTTGGAATAAGATTATAGAACTGAAATATAAATCCAACCTCAGAGGCTCTGTATCTGGTCAGAAGCTCATCATCATACGCAGCAATATTTTTTCCTTTGATCGTAATCTCTCCTGAGGTAACATAATCCATTCCTCCCAGGAGGTTTAGCACGGTGGACTTACCGGCACCGCTCGGTCCCAGAATTACAACGAATTCTCCTTCTTCAATTGTAAAGCTGATCCTGTCTGCAGCTAAAAGCTTCTTCTCCCCCAAGTTATATTCCTTCGTTACATCCTTTAATTCAATAAAACTCATCCTACTTCCCTCCCGATAATGATAACATATAAAATATGAATCTTATTTCATGTTTTTATGATTATATGTTAATATAATATGTAAGTCAATCATAATATGAAACTTTTTTCACATTCATATTAGTTGACAATTTTATAGTAAAATATGAAACTTTTTTCATATATTTTATTGACGAAATAGGAATTCCTCATTATAATCTGAGGTGAACGAGTAGGTTACCCTACGATTGAAATACCTCCTGTTCTTCACGACAGGAAATATAGAATAAGATCGGGAGATAGAATATATGGGATCCCAACAGATACGCGAGCCAAAGCAGCAGCGTTCCATAGAGAAAAGGAATAAGATTCTAGAAGCCGGATATCAATTATTCTGCGAAAAGGGCTATTATAATACAAATACTGCTGAGATTGCTAAGCTAGCCGGTGTATCCACCGGTATCGTCTATAGCTATTTTAAAGATAAGAAGGATATCTTTCTCCTCGTTATCGAAGCCTATGCCCATAGTGTTACCGCTCCGATGCTGGAGAAGATCAAGAATATCGAGCAGCCGGTCAATATTGAAGAATGTGTCAGACAGATCATTACCATGCTGAATTCCTCCCATACTATAGTCAAATCCGTACATGAGGAAATGGAGGCATTAGCCCATACAGATGATGAGATCAGCAAAATCAATGATCATTTCCGGGCAGAGACAGCCAAGAATATCCTTCTGTTGATGGACCAGCTCGGTATCCGTCCGACCCATGCCTATGAGAAGATTCATTTAGTTATCGATCTGGTCGACAATTTGGTCCATGAGACCGTATACCGGAGGCATGAATATCTTGATTATGATATTATGACAGAGGAAGCGGTGAAGGTCATTGTAACTATGCTGACAACATAAACAGCCTGAACTCCTATAAACGGAATCCAGGCTGCACTATATCTCTAACGTTCTAGAAGAGCTTGATTTTACAGGGCTCTTCTATTTGTTTCTTTGATTTCTTATCCAAAATATCTCCCCTGAGGGCATTGATTATATATGCTTCCATTCCTCGTCTATACTCTGCTCACGAATCAGCGCTAATATCTCCAGCATATCCATAAGCACCGATTTTCTCATTGTTTCTTTTATAACTGATAAATCCAGCGCTAACAGCTGTTATGTTATTATCCGATGAAGCTAAGGTTGATACGGAATGATATAGCGAAGAGACTGAATGCACTGTCTTGTTAATCTAAGAAACTAATACGACATTGTTAAAACGGTCTGTTCCCGCCAAACCACCCCTGACTTTCCCAGTAATTTCGATCATGCAAATTACAGCTGTTTTTCTTTATCATTTCTCTCATCATTATAAAACTAAATCGTCGTATCATCGGGTAACAAAGCTTGTCCCCCCTCATAAGGGCTTTCCTTATTTTATCTGCCTTCCTTCCTATCTCTCTTCGGATTCTCATACTTTTCTTATCGGATAGCTCCTCCCATCGTATTTCATGAATTATCTTCTTATAAGTAATGATTCTCCTTACTCCCCATAAGGCCAGATTGTTCTTCATTACTTTTGTAATATAGTTCAGGCCGGTATCGGTAACCGCTGTCGTAACTGTAAGTGCGACTTTTTTAAACATCGTCGGATCCGGTCTATGGCCGATAGACATATAGTTTAGGTGATCAAATAAAGTACATAAATGCACCGGCACCTTTCCTTGATCAGATACGGAGGAAGCCATAATAATAAGGTCCGCTTCTATAAGTGCTTCCACAATTGGTCTCATCTTCATATAATGAGGACAGGTGTCTTCCCCGTTGATCGTACAGGAATTACAGCCATGGCAATAATGAGGCACATCCTTTGGAAGTATTAATTCCCGTACTTCTAATTCCCAAGGTCCGGAGATTTCCTGCAGGAACAGTTGTAAGCAATGTCTTGTACTCTCACTCCGGCCTCCGTCGTTAATGATGGATACCTTCATATATGCTCCTTTTCTTATGTGTTTTATACGGTAACTTCTGTAGTTAATCGAACGATTTCCTTATATTTACTGTCATTAATTATAGCAAAAGGAACATTTATTTACAATAGGAAGGATTTATCACCAACTCAGAATAAGTAGATCGATAGACCCCTGCATGACCTGTGAAGCAAACCGGATTGTCTGCCAGTGGCAGCCAACCGCTAATAAAAAATGCTGTTGCATACATGAATTGATATCATCGTTCCATGTCTGCAACAGCATCAAAATTCTTTATTATTCCACTACCAGATTCTTCTCTTTCGTTATCCGGTATTCCGAGAGAATACCGCGGTAAATAGATTTTAATCTCGGATTCAGCCGGATATCCCTGGGTTTTACAAGCGCATAGTTCTTATTGAATATATTGATACCACTCTGCTGTAAAACATAAGCCACAAACTGCGAGCAAAAATATCTCTGCTTCGTTTTAACCGGTATATTCACTGCAGCCGCTAATAAGCCGAGAAAATTATAAGAATAATCATCCTTGTTCTGTTTGAATATATCAATCTCTTCTCTTAGCTTTATGTACTGCTTCTCCGTAATCTTAAGCTGATAAATATTACAGGTGGTTGATCTATACTTTCCAAATATTCCATTATTAATATCTTCCTCAATAAAGCCTGCATTGAAAGGATTCCATATCCCTCGTCTTGCAAAGCTGTACATCTCGTCTAAATCCTCATCAAAAGCAATCGATGCATGGGCATAGGGTTCATTCGTATAGAAGTGAATTGCCCTGGACGGAAAGGTCTGTGTCTGAGTCAAAACGATATAGACATTCCTGCATCGGCTCTCTTTTCTATTCTTTGCTTTTTTGTTTTCTAAGCACTTCCCATTGTTCTTCATCCGGATCACTACTCTTAATTTATTGGTATTAATACTATTTAACTTCGTATTATAGGGCTTGTAAAAATAATCAAATTAATTATATTACATATCCGACTAATTATCAATGTTTAAATATAAATAACCCATATTTTGGATGCGATCCGGATGAAGCGGAAGAAAATTAACTATTTGTCATTCCGGTATAAACCATAATGGCATCCCTTAAAAAGGCTGCCGTTCCCGTCTGTTTACGATCGTAGTAGGCTGTAAAACGTTCATCCTCCACATACATACTGGCAAGACCTGCATGAGCCTCCTTGCTGTAGCTGCTCCAGGTATAGGATAACCACTTCCGATGAAGCTCAGCCGCCTTCTGCCCTAGTTCACCGGCAGGATTGCCGGTCTGATAAGCAGCCTCCAGAGTAGTGAGTACCTCCTCACCGAGCTTCTCATATTCCTCATATTGCTCCCGGGTCATATTCATCATTTTGGCATTTGAGCTATTGATTATATCCTCACTATATTTTTCGCGGATTTCCTTTCCATACTTCTTCTCGTTCTCTTCTATCAAGCCCTTCTTGAAGCCTTCAAACTTCTCCTTATCACTCATTTTAATCTTCCCTTCCGAACGTGCTATCGTTTTCTCAACGTTCTCAATTAATTGGTCCAGCTGTAACCGTTTTGTAAGGAGTCCTTCGCGATGCTCACGCAGTGCCGCTGCTTTATCAAAGGAAGGAGAGGTTATGATCTCCTTAATCGTCTCAATACTTACTCCAAGCTCCCGATAGAACATTATCTGCTGTAATCGGTCCACCTCCTCTTCACTATAGATCCGGTATCCTGATGAAGTAATCCTAGCCGGCTTAAGGATTCCTACTTCATCATAATAACGGAGTGTCCTGGTGCTTACACCTGCGATACTTCCAAGCTTTTGCACTGTATATTCCATGCTTTCACCTCCTCACAAGCTTACTATAAACCTTTACGTAACGTTAAAGTCAAGCACTTTTTTTAATCATTTTTCTTTATTGAGTGATATTCTTCGTTAAAGGCGAGCGGCCCTTCATTCTTTTAAAGAATAAACTTATAGGAATGAGAGGCTTCTATCAACTGATTCAGCTTGTTCTGTGCAGCCCCGCTGTTAATCAGCTCATTGGCAAGTCGGATCCCCTCCTTCAGGTTATCAGCTTTGCCGCTAAGCATCAGTGGTCCGGCTGCATTCAGAGCCACTGCCTGCCTTCTGGGTCCCTTATCCTTTCCAGAGAATACATCCCTGATCATAACAGCATTGGCCTCCGGCGTCCCGGTTGCAATATCCTCGAGCCTACAGCGGGTAAGGCCGAAATCCTCCGGTGTTATTTCATAGGTAGTGATAACTCCGTTCTTTAGTTCTTTGACCAGGGTTCTGCCCAACATTGAGATCTCATCCAGTCCCTCCGTACCATGAACGAATAAAGCCCTGGTATATCCTAAAGAAACCGCAATTAAAGCTACGGAGTCCAAAAGCTCCGGCCGGTAGACCCCCATGGCATGGAGGGGTGCATTAGCGGGATTGATCAGTGGGCCTATGATGGTATAGAATATTGTTTTGATGCCCAAATCCTTCTCCTGGGGTAAAAGCTTGCTCATTACCGGATGGAATAGGGGTGCGTACAGAAATGCCATACCCACATCCTCAATTAGTTTTTCTGCTTCCTTCGGGCTCTGGTGAATCTGTACACCCAAAGCCTCCATTACATCCGCACTTCCGGATAGACCGGAGATGGATCTGCTGCCGTGCTTTGCAACCGGTATTCCGGCTGCCGCGGCAACAAAGGCTGCTGCGGTGGAGATGTTAAAGGTACTTAGTCCGCCTCCGGTACCACAGGTATCCAGCAAATCTCCTGCTACCTTCGGTGCTATTCTGATACAATAGTCCCGCATAGCCTTGGCTATTGCAGTAATCTCCGTTATGCTGGGGCCTTTCATCAGCAGGGCAACCTGAAAGCCTGCGATCTGAGCCTCGCTCAGCTCATCATTCTTGATAGCAGTAATCAGGCTGTAGGCCTCTTCTGCCGTAAGATTCTCTCTTGCCGTAAGCTTCTGTAATACAGTTTTAATCATAGCTTATCTCACCTCCTTCTATTCATAGCTTCCTTTACAGTAAACTACCGATTAATCAAGTCAACTTAATGTTCCGACCCAAATATGATTTTCTCTCTTCCAATCAGCCTATGGTCTTAATCCCTCATGTTCCTACCTTAGCCTTCTGCAAATGCTCAAGCCATAGCGTTCAGTGCTGCCACCATACCTCTGATGTATTCCTCCACATAGGGGATACTGTCTGCTCCATAGGTACCGACGATCTTTACAATGGCGCTCCCGACGATGATACCATCTGAACATTCCGCCATCCGTACCGCCTGCTCCGGTGTTGAGATACCGAAGCCGATTGCACAGGGAATATCCTTTATTTCTTTAACTAATCGGATCATATCAATGGCATCGGTTCCGAGCTCCTTTCTCTCTCCCGTAACTCCCAGAGAGGAAACACAATAGAGAAAGCCATCCGCAGCATTAGTAATCATCCTGATCCGTTCCCGGGAGGTCGGAGCTATCATAGAGATCAGAGTAATCCCATAGCTCTTACAGCCGGGACTTAATTCCTCCCTCTCTTCATAGGGAACATCCGGAACAATCAGTGCATCAATTCCCACCTCCCGACACTTCATAAGAAAACGATTGGTTCCGTAGGTGAAGATTGGATTTGCATAGGTCATGAAGGCAAGAGGTATGTCGCAGCGCTCTCTGATTCGTGCGACCATGGCAAATATCTGATCCGTCGTGGTTCCGGCTTTCAGAGCCCGATGATCGGCTTCCTGAATTACCGGTCCTTCAGCTACGGGATCAGAAAACGGTATTCCCAGCTCAATCAGGTCCGCACCGGCCTCCGCCATTCGGTAAACCAGCTCCTCCGTTATCCCAAGAGAAGGATCTCCTGCCGTAATAAAAGGTATAAATGCTTTACCCTTACTAAATACCTGCTCGATTCTATTCATAAATCTGCACCCCCCTGTAACGAGCTATCGCAGCGACATCCTTATCCCCTCTGCCGGAAAGGTTAATTACAAGGATTTTATCCTTCCCCATGGTGGGTGCCAGCCTTCTGGCATAAGCAACTGCATGGGCACTCTCAATTGCCGGGATTATACCCTCCATCCTGGAAAGATATTCAAAGGCTTCCACTGCCTCCTGATCGGTTACCGGTACATATTCCGCCCTGCCGGTATCCTTCAGATTCGCATGCTCCGGTCCTATACCCGGATAATCAAGACCGGCCGAAATGGAATAGACCGGTGCAATCTGACCATATTCATCCTGGCAGAAGTAAGACTTCATTCCATGGAAGATCCCGAGGGAGCCGGTCGCTATCGTAGCCGCTGTCCGCTCCGTATCCACTCCATGCCCTGCCGCTTCACAACCGATTAATCGAACCTCCTTATCCTCAATAAAATCATAGAATAAACCCATCGCATTACTGCCTCCGCCAACACAAGCCAATACCGCAGCCGGAAGCCTTCCCTCCAGTTTTAATAACTGCTCCTTTACCTCTCTTCCGATGATACTTTGAAAATCCCGAACGATGGTAGGAAAAGGATGCGGTCCCATGACGGAGCCCAACACATAGTGGGTATCCTCCACTCGCTTTGTCCACTCCCTCATCGTTTCATTCACAGCATCCTTAAGGGTCTGAGTACCGGAGGTAACCGCATGTACCCTGGCTCCGAGAAGCTCCATTCGAAATACATTCAATGCCTGTCGCTGCGTATCCTCCTTACCCATGAAGATTTCACACTCCATGCCCAGCAAGGCAGCCGCCGTAGCCGTTGCCACACCATGCTGACCTGCCCCCGTTTCAGCAATCAGCCTGGATTTTCCCATTCGCTTCGCTAACAGCGCCTGCCCCAGTACATTATTGATTTTATGGGAACCGGTATGGTTTAAATCCTCCCTCTTCAGATAGATTTTAGCTCCTCCCAGCTCCCTGGTCATCTTATCGGCATAATACAATAACGAGGGTCTACCCGCGTAATTATGAAGCAGCCCCTTCAGCTCCTCCTGAAAGACTACGTCCTCCTTGTAATGAAGATAAGCCTGCTCCAGCTCTATCACGGCATTCATCAGGGTTTCCGGTATGTATTGCCCCCCATGGATGCCAAATCTTCCATTTGACATTTCGTTCACGCTCCTTTATATGCTCCTTCTTACTGTGCTTTTATATTTTCGTTTCCTTGTAAGCATCCTCATTTCTAACCAGCCTTGACAGCTCCCTAAGCTTATCCGGATCCTTCCTGCCTTCGGTCTCCACACCGGTGCTAACATCGATGCAATAAGGCCGGTATTTTTGAATTGCCTTAACTACATTCCCAATATTGATTCCTCCGGCCAGGAAGAACGGCTTCTTCAGCTTAGGAATCAGCCCCCAATCAAATTCTACCCCGCTTCCGCCGTATTCCTGTTCCCGATAGGCATCTAAGAGCAGATAATCACAGTTCCTTCCTTCCGCCTCCAGAATATCCTGTTCACTACGTACTCTGACTGCCCGAAGAATCGGATTGGATAGCTTCTCCCGTAGCCGGTTATGATACTCCTCATTCTCATCCCCATGGAGCTGTATCACATCGATCGTCTGACTTCTGCACAAGCGAAGTATCTTCTCCGGATTTTCATTCACAAATACTCCAACCGCAATAATACCCGGTGCCAACTTATTCCTAAGCTCTGCGGCAGTCTCTTCACTGATCCTGCGTCTGCTCTCTGCAAAAACAAAACCGGCGTAATCCGGCAGGATGGTATTCACCGCTTCCACATCCTGAATTGTCTGTAATCCACATATTTTCAGCTTCACAGCCTCCATAATTTCTCCTCCTATCCTATATCCTATCCTCTAAATCAAACGAATGAATAATACCCCTTCGATATCTTCTATCTACTGTCTTTTAAATATTCCAGCAGCGCCCTCCTGTCGGAACTTCTCATCAGGGCTTCACCGATCAGTACAGCATCTACACCGGCCTCCCTTAGCTGCAACATGTCCTCCGGGCTGTTGATACCACTCTCCGCAACGAAGAGAATCTCCTCCGGCACGAGTCTCCGAAGCCGGATACTGTTCCTAATATCCACCTCAAAGGTCTGAAGATTACGGTTATTCACACCGATGACCTGAGCTCCTGCGCTAAGAGCCAGCCTAATCTCATCCTCTGTGTGGGTTTCTACCAGAGCAGACAGCTTCAGCTTACCGCAGAGCTCAAGATACTGCTTCAATTTCTCCCCGAGTAAGGAGCAGATGAGCAGTACCGCATCTGCACCGATCAGCTTCGACTCATAGAGTTGATACTCCTCCAGGATAAATTCCTTACGGAGTACCGGAATCCCCACCCTATGGCTGATCCTCTCCAGGTACTGTGTGCTGCCCAGAAAATAATCCGGTTCCGTCAGCACGGAGATGGCATCGGCTCCGGCAGCCTCATATTCCTCCGCTATCTGAAGATAGGGGAACTCCTCTGCTATGACTCCCTTCGAGGGAGAGGCTTTCTTTACCTCACAGATAACAGACATTCCCTCCTTACGTAAGGCCTCTGTAAATGCTGTATGACTCCGGTTATGAAAGTCCTTTAGCTGTCCACCCTCCTGAATTCTTTCCAGGATCTCAGACAGGGGAAGCTGCTCCCTTGACTTACTAACTCGTATTCTTGTTGCTTCTGCGATGCGATCTAATATCATTGCTTCACCCGCTTTCATTCTGTTTTTATCATCCTTCTCTTATATATTGGATAACCGTTACTAATCCTTCTCTTATGTATTGGATAACCGTTACTAATCCTTCTCTTATGTATGGGACAACTGTTACTAATCCTTCTCTGTATTGGATAACCGGATAAACTCTTCCAGCTGCTGAAGGGCTTTCCCGCTGTCAATCATCTTCTCCGCCAGCCTCACACATTCGCGAAGTGTTATATTGTTATAGGTCATATAGAGACAAACTGCGGAATTAAGTACAACGATATCCCTCTTCGGTCCCCTTTCCCCCTTTAAGATTCTTCTGGCAATCTCTGCGTTCTCTGCAGGGCTTCCGCCGACCAGCTCCTCCTTATCACAGTACTCAAAACCAAATTGCTTCGGATCCAGGAAGAAGCTGTTCACCCTGCCCTGATTCACCTCGCAGACAGTGGTTTTCGAGCTTAAGGATACCTCATCCAGCCCGTCATGACCATGGACCACCATTGCCCTCTTCACTCCGAGATTATTAAGCACTCTCGCCATAGGTTCCACCAGGTTCTCATCATATACCCCCAGAAGCTGCAGATTAGCCTGGGCAGGACTGGATAACGGCCCCAGAATATTAAATATTGTTCGGACACCCAGCTCCTTACGGACCGGAGCTGCATATTTCATGGAGGAATGGTAGTAGGGTGCAAACAGGAAGCATAACCCGATTTCTTTCAATATCGCTTCACTCCTCTCAACCGGGAGATCAATCTTCACACCCAGAGCCTCCAGTACATCTGCACTGCCACATTTACTGGATACGCTGCGGTTACCGTGCTTAGCCACCGGAGTCCCCGCAGCAGAGATTACCAGAGCGGAGACGGTAGAGATATTAAAGGTACAGGCCTCATCTCCACCGGTTCCGACGATGTCCAGAACATCTCCCTCATGCCGCAGCTTCCGCCCGAACTGCCGCATTACCATGGCACAGGCCGTAATCTCGTCAATGGTCTCCCCCTTCATTCTCATAGAGGTGATAAAGCCTGCAATCTGAGCATTGGTTGCTTTGCCGCTCATGATCTCCTCCATGACGGACTTCGTCATATCCAGGGACAGATCCTCTTTCTTCAGTAAATGATAGATTGCCTGCTGTATCATAATGCCTCACCTCCGATCTCAAGGAAGTTCTTCAGGATATCAAAGCCTCTGGGGGTTAATACGGACTCCGGATGGAACTGAAGTCCATAGATTTCATAATTTCTATGCTTAACTGCCATAATCTCTCCGTTATCATCCTCAGCAATGACTAACAGCTCATCCGGCAGGGAATTCTTCTCTGCGATCAGAGAATGATATCTGGCAGCCTCCATAACCGGTGGAAGTCCGTGGAAGATTCTGCTTCCGTTCGCAATATGGATATTGCTCTTCTTCCCATGCATCAGCTGCTTGGCCAGTGTGATCTTGGCACCGAACGCTTCACAGATTGCCTGATGGCCCAGACATACCCCGAGTACCGGTATCCTGCCCTTAACCGCTAAAATCAGTTCCTCGCAGATCCCGGCATCCTTCGGATACCCGGGTCCGGGAGACAGAAGGATATGGGAGGGGTTTAGCAGATCAATCTCTTTAACTGACAGCTCATCATTGCGGATTACCCGGATATCCTCCGTGATACTTCCGGCAAGCTGTACCAGATTATAGGTAAAGCTATCGTAGTTATCAATTAACAGCATCATTGTTCCAGCACCTCCTTTGCATTCATGATAGCTTCTATAACGGCTCTCGCCTTATGATCGGATTCCTCATATTCCTTCTCGGGATTACTGTCCGCTACGATACCGCTTCCGGACTGGATGTATACCCGGTCACCCTTTTTAACCGCCATACGGATGGCAATACAGGTATCCAGGTTGCCGGAGAAATCAATGTATCCGACTGCTCCTCCATAGATCCCCCTTGGGGTCTTCTCAAGCTCTTCGATGATCTCACAGGCCCTTATCTTCGGAGCACCGGACAGGGTGCCGGCAGGAAGGATTGCCTCTATTGCATCCAATGCATCCTTATCTCTTCTTAAGCATCCTTCCACCTCAGAGGTGATGTGCATAATCTTCGAGTATCTCTGCAGTCTCATATAATCCGTGACACGTACGCTGTTATACTCCGATATCTTACCCAGATCATTTCTGGCCAGATCGATCAGCATATTATGCTCGGAAAGCTCCTTCTCATCCTGTAAAAGCTCTTTCCCTAAGGCCTCATCCTCTTCCCGGTTCCTACCCCTGGGCCTTGATCCGGCGATCGGGAAGGTTGTAAGCTTACCATCCTTTAAGCGAACCAACGTCTCCGGAGAGGTACTGATCAGCTGCAGCTCTTTGTTCTGTAGAAACACCATATAGGGAGAGGGGTTTGTGGTTCTAAGAATCCGATACGCACTCAGCAGACTGTCCTTATATTCCGTTTCAAACCGCCTTGATATTACTGCCTGGAAGATATCACCGTTCACGATGTAATCCTTCGTTCTCTCTACCATCCCCATGTACTCTTCCTTCGTGGTGTTACAGGTAAAGTCAGGCTCGCTGTCGATACAGGAATTCTCCGGCTGCAGAGGTGCATTGATCATTTGGATGATGTTCTCAATGCTGGCAAGTGCATTGCCATAGTTCTCCATTACCTTATCCGTCCTCATGTTAACGACAATACTGATCTTCTGCTTCAGATGGTCATAGGCAATAACCTTATCAAACAGCATCAGGTCAAAATCATTGAAATCACTTTCCTTAAGCTTAAGAACCGGTTCGACATAGCTGATCATATCATAGGCAAAATATCCGACGAAGCCACCGGTAAACGGGGGCATCCCGGGAAGCTTCGGTGATCTGTACTCAGCCAGGAGCTTCCGAAGAGCCTCCATGGGTTTTCCCGTGGAAAGCTCTTTCTTACCTCCCCGTTCAATGGTTACCATGCCGTTCTTACAGATTGCATGAACGATCGGATGAAAGCCGAGGAAGGAATATCTTCCCCATTTTTCCCCGCCTTCAATGCTCTCCAGAAGAAAGAAGCATTGGCTGGTCTGGGAGAGCTTTCTTAACAGCATAATCGGTGTAATAACATCTGCGTAGATCTCCCCGCAGATTGGGATGATACTGTACTCGTTTGCCAGTATCTCAATTTCATGACAATTAGGAATTAGCATAGACAATCCTTTCTTTTCATTGATGGAATGAAAATATCCTTTCTTTTATTTTTGACATGAGTGGTAGTGATTACAGCATTATGTTCACTGTTAACGCGATGTGGCTTTCAGCCACTGATCCAGTAAAAGCATACCGGATCTGAAGCCTGCTTATAGCAGTCTTCATTGCGTTAAAAAAAAGCCTTTGTCTCTGCATTTATCTGCAGGGACAAAAGCTTTCAGCTTCTGCGGTACCACCCTTTTTGCCGTATGTATGTAAAATACGACCACTCATTTTGCAT
>JAEYQV010000128.1 GCA_023409835.1 Bacillota bacterium | reverse complement strand
GTTATACATATCCATCATGAAATCAGCTGTTTCTGATGCTTTTATTAATATCAAACCATCAGACCCGATACCAAAATGTCTGTCACTTACCTTTATTGCTAGCTCAGGTATGTTGTCCAATTCTTGTTTCGTACAGTCAACGTAAACGTAATCATTACCACAACCCTGCATTTTCGTAAATTTCATCACATTACCTCCTACTGCATCCTTGACACAGTTTAAAATTCCTTAAGAGTAAGGAAATGTGCGCCCGCCGGGCGCACCGCCTTTTGCCGCAGGTGCTTCATAGAAAATAGAATTCAACTTAGTTGAATTCTTTTCACATTAAAATCATTTTATGCTATTATAACAAAAACCTTCCAACCGGTAAACCCCTCTTTTTACTCAGCAGAAAATTTAATAAGGGGATGCCACACCATCAATTATAAAAGCACCAATTTTGTTTTATAAGCAAGTACAGGCGCCCTCAAAAACCTAGAATGTTTATCACATCAATATTAAAAGGAATAGCGTGTGACTATTAATCCATAAAGAGACCGTTTGCCGCCATCGGTACTTAGGTTGTGGCAGATGCCTTTCTCTGTCACAGCCTTATGTACCGCTATGTGCGGCAACCGAGTGAGAACGTGTCTCTGTTGGACTAATAATCACACGCTATTCATGTAAATCTAATCTGTGATAAACATCACTACGTAAAAGGAGCGCCGCATATTTTAGTGCGACAGCCCCCTTTTGACTTTCCCCATATTGTGATGTGCCCTTTTGACACTTACTTATTTTATATACCATTCATTATATCTGTATTCGGGCAGAGGCAACTTACTTCTCGTTCATTACGCTGCCTTACTCACCGATGTCCGTATCATTCAGGCAGAAGAGATCATACCGTTCTCGGATATCGGGATTCAGCTCCAGAAAATGATTAAATTGATTCATTTTATGGAGGGTGGATGTGGATATATTATGCTCTACCAGCTCGGTTTCAATAATAATCTTATCCCTCACACCGAGATTCTGCAGGAACAGGCATATGATTTCATGGCGCTTTAGAAGAAAGCTTCCTAATTCCCTGCCGGTTTCGGTCATAAATATAATTCCGTATTTTTTATAGTCCAGTAATCCCAGTCTGCTTAGTTTCTGAACCATCCTGGTAGCAGACGGAGCTGCAACATTCAAAAGCTCAGAGAGAATATTAATTCTCATATAGCCCTCCACCAGACTATGGCGGTATATCATTTCCAGATAATCCTCCATAGATGAAGTCAGAAGGTTCTTATTCCTTTCCAGCAGCTGATACCCTCGGACAGTGCGAAAATCCGACATTATCTCCATAAACATCCCCCATTCACCCTGTGATATTCCTGACTTATCTGTACTTTGAATCAGTTGATGCCCAGTGGCTTTCCGTTTGGTTACCCGGGCAATAACCCTCAGGTGCAAATAGGTTTATTATCACATTAGTAAATATATTCGGAGGAGACTGAATTTATTTTGCTTTTAATACATTTCCCATTGTCTTAAAGCTGATTTTCTGTCCGGTATATAGAATCAGACCCTTATATAGCCTTCCCGACAGCATAATTACCAGCAGAGTAAATAAGGACAATATAGCGAGGGTGATACCTCCCTGCAGCAGACCGACCGTACCGGTGATCAGATCCACCGGGACAGTGAAGGGTGCGGTAAAGGGGATATATCTTGCGACAGCCATAACACCCTTATTTCCCATAACCGGAGACAGATAACAGATCAGCCAGCTGATGATAACCGGGAGCTGGAAGAGTGCCTGGGTTGAAGCGGCATCCTCCGGCTTTGATACCATACAGCCTGCAAGACCGGCTAATACACAGTAGAACAGGAAGCCTACCGCGAAGAAAATAACGGCGAGAATAACTGCCGGCAGAGACATGGCGGTTTCTCCGATATTATCCTTCAGGAAATTAATAACGGTTAAAACAGTATTCTGATAATCCGGGTAAATAGCATGGGCGATGGCATTGCCGCCATATAAGCCCACAATTGCCGCGAAGATCCAGCTAACGAATTGAATCAACGCCATAGCAGTGATCGCCAGAACCTTACCGGCAATCAGAGCATAGGGGTGGACGGAGGTTAACAGCGACTCCATAAGCTTGGAGGTCTTTTCGGTAGATACCGATTTACTGACGGTCTGTCCGTGTAAGAGAAGCATCAGATACAATATCAATCCGAACAGCATGGGAGCGAGCATTTGAATAATATATACGAGCTCATTGTTGTTATTACCGATTACGTTATAGGAGGTAACAACAGGACTGAGAATGGATCCCAGCTGTTCCGGAGATAATCCTGCCTGAAGAAGCTTATTACTTTCAAAGGCTGAGGACATCGGTTTCAGCAGAGCATTCGCCTGCTTCTTTGTAATATCCGAGCCTTCCGGTATAACAGCTTCAATTTCATAACCGGCTTCCTGAATAGTGATGATTACCGCAATTGTTTTGGGCGAAGCAGCAGCGGCAGCTTTGATTACAGCTTCTCGGGACTGGGCTTCCATGTTGACAAATTCTACATTCTTAAACATATTATCCGATAACTCGGGATTTGAAGCTCTATAATCCGTTGGCGCAAGGCCGCTCTGGTCCAAGACCAGGACCTTCTCCACCGGAGATACCGTAGCTTTAGATTTCTCATCCGGCTTTGCAGCCAGAATATTCGCAAGTACAATCGCTCCGATGATTAAAACAAAAACTAGTCCGCTGACGATTTTATATGACATTCCCTTGGTTGCCTGTCGGAAGGTAAAGCGGAATACAGTGTACCAACCTCTAAAATTATTTTTCATCTGATTGCCTCCTTTACACTGCCTTAGACAGCTTGACCAGATCCTTCAGCTTGATTTTATTGCCGTTATGAAGGATTAAGGTCTCATAAATCTTTGCTACAAAACGAAATAGTAGAACAATAAATACCAGTTGCAGAACAATCGCAAGGACAGACATAGCTAAGCCTGCTTTTCCGACCAGAATGGCTCCCGGTAATACAAAGGGAGAAGACAACGGGAACAATAGTGCAAAGGTTACAAAGCCATTACTCGAATTTGCCATCATGGTATTTGCGGCGGCTAATCCGACATATGCACCGACCATGTTGGTGAGAGTAAAGAGGGTCATGCCCTCGTTGAGCTCCTCCAGCTTACTCACTGTAGCACCTGCAAGACCGGCAAGAGTTGCATAGAAGATGAGTCCTAGCAGCATTAAGAGGAAGCAAATAACAATATTAATGATATTCAGATTATTGAATATATCCTTCGGAAGGTATTGCGTCAAAACACTGCCCTGATTGGATAAACCTGCTGATACCTTATTGGAAGCGAACAGTGTAAGAACCATAGTTGCCATCTGAATTAATACGGCAACCAGCATAGCGAGCACCTTACCTACCATAAGTGCCAGCGGTCGAACTGAAATAAGTAGATTTTCCACAACACGGGTGGACTTTTCCGTGGCGATCGAGGAGGCAACCTGGGAACCGGCCATCGTATTAATCATAAGGATAACAAAGAGGATACCATAGATAAACCAGTATTCTGCATTGGATATAGCGGAATTCTCCTTGACAATGATGGCACCATTAATGTCAGCCAGAGACACCTTGGTTTTAACCTCTGCATGGAGGATTGCGGACTGCTCCTCAGTCACTCCGAGGGCCTCCAGCTTAAAGGCTTCAAATTGCTTGGATACAGATTCACCCAGCATCTGCAGGCTGATATCTTTGACAGGTCCCTTGCTGGCTTTCAGAAAGGATAGAGAAAAGGCCCCATCCTGTTCCGCTATCGATAAGATAACAGAGGTTGTTTCCTCCTGTTCGATTCGGTCAACCACAGTATCATAATTCTCCGTAAGCTTCTGGAAGATAATGTGGTTTAGCTTCTCATCCTTCAGATATCCGTTAAAATCCACATTGGGCAGCTTGGTCTGATTCACTACATAGACCTTCTGTATCGGATTCGGTGCATCGGAATCCTCATTTGTGGATGTTAATTTACTAATCAGTGGCATGGATACCATGGATATCATAAGCAGAATAACGAAGGAGACGATAAAGGCCTTATTCTTCAGTGTCTGCCGCAGGGTGAAGGAAAAGACATCCCGCCAACCGCTAATATTACTTTTCTTCATGAACATCCCCTACCTTCTCAATGAATATTTCATGCAGTGACGGTTCCCGTAGTTCGAATTTAACAATCGGAACCTTATCTGTAATCAGCTTTGTCAGAAACTCCATAGCCTGAGCTTCGCTTTGGACCTTTAAATGATACTCACTGGGAGTCTTGTCAACCATCGCGAGCCCGTAGGAGGTAATATAAGGAGCGATTTCGATATCACTTTTTACAAACAGGTTAACACGACCATAGCTCTTCTTGATCTCATTCAAATTACCCTGCAGGACGGTCTGACCACGATTTAGTATGGTAATATCCGAGCAGAATTCTTCAATCGTTGGCATCTGATGACTGGACATAATCAGAAATTTGTCCTTTGCAATTTCTTCTTTAATAATGACCTTGAACAAATCGGTGTTGACCGGATCGAGTCCGCTCAGGGGCTCATCGAGGATGATTAGATTTGGATCGGAGATTAAGGCGGCCATTAACTGTACCTTCTGTTGGTTACCTTTTGAAAGCTGGTCTGCGCGGTTGGCCTTGGAGGCTTTCTTACCCTTCACCTTAGGAGGGAAGATGTATTCGTCTACGGCCAGGCGGTCGGACCAGTATTTAATTCTTTCCATTGCGGTATGCTTCGGTACGTTACGCAGCTTGGCGAAATAAAGCAGCTGGTCCAGCAGGGAGTATTTCGGATAAAGACCACGTTCCTCTGCAAGGTAACCGACATTCGTATTAACAGGATCCAACGGCTTTCCGTTCCATAGCACCTCGCCGCCATCCTTTGCCAGCATACCTAAGATGATACGAAGTGATGTAGTCTTACCGGCACCGTTCGTACCTAACAGGGCATATACTCCCGGTTGACTGATTTCGAAGCTAAGGTCATTTACAACCACTTTATCCCCATAGCTTTTTGATAAATTTTTAACACTTAAAGACATGATACCCCTCTTTCCTGCACCAAATCAGTTTATTGATTTGGTTTGCGCGTTTTGAATATTGTCGGACAATTGTCCCCTCTTGATGGCAAATGTTGAATTCCTTTGCCATAAACAGGTAGATTATATCATGATTTTATTTGAGGGGGAAGTATATATGAGGATTTTAATTAATTTATAATATAAGCTGCATAAAATTAATATTGGATTAATTTTCATTCTTATGATATAATTTGCTAAAGTCAGATACTATTAGATTATAAATAATATGAAGGAGGTGGGCTTTACATGAAAAGCTTAAATTGTGATATCCGAGGTAATGTAAACTTATGGGAGGGACAATTGTTTGAATTACAAGAAAGGTGCAGATGTATTACCAGCCCGCCTTTTAAAGGAAATCCAGGAATATGTGGAAGGTAGCCTTGTCTATATTCCGAAGAAGAGCCGTAAGGCCGGCTGGGGTGACTTAAGCGGAGCCCGCATATTAATTGACAAGAGAAATGCAAGGATTATCAGCTTGTTTGAACAGGGTAATTCTATCGGCGAACTGGCTGACCAGTTCCATCTTGGCGAAGATACCGTCAAGAAGATCGTATATGGGAAAAAATCGATATAATCGTTTTAACCCTACCAATGTACTTAATACCGTGAGATAATACAGTTGACCGGTCAATATCGTACGGAAGGGGATGGTTATTTTGATCAACAATTTAGAGGTGTTTGATTTATAACACTCTTAAGAGGCAGTGAGCATTGCTCGCTGCCTCTTTTGATGGTGCACATGGTTGCCACAGGCAGACAATTCGGTTCCTGAGATTATCAATGACTGCTTTTCATAAGCATCCCTTTAACCTTAAAGAGAATACGATTTACAAAAGGAAAGGAATATCCTACAGATTTATCCAGATTATTTGACATAAAATATAAAAAATGGTAATGTTTATATATAGTTTTCACTTGTGAGGAGGAGTTAGGATGAGAAAAAAGTTATTGTTCTTATTATGCGCAGTTCTTGCCACAGCAGCCGGAATGATCGGAAGCAGCAGCATTGCACAAGCAGCTGTAGACTATACCAACAAACCGGTTACCATCACAGAGGTTCAGGATATTGACGTTTATAACGAATATAAGACGAATGCAACACTCATAGATACGGCATATACGGACAACATGGACGGATATCAGATATATCGATTTACGTTGACGGAGGATGGCTTTATACGATTGGTTCTGTCTGCGAAGGGTGTGACCAAGACAGTCCTTAAAATTGGGAAGAATTCTTCTATGACAAACACCGATGCTATCGTAACAGCAACTGTTTACCGTGATCAGAAGATGCTGTACGGAGTAGTTCCAACCGTTACGGCACAGGGTACGAAGATAGGAGAATCTACCCATAAAATTGCTTTGGACAAAGGAACCTATTATATTGCCATCAAGACCGATCCTTACTCACAAGTTTCCACCGCCGATACTGTAACCACAACAACGGTGAGAGGAACAGCAGAGTTTATCGTTTATTATCAGAGTGTGGACAGTGATGAGCTATATCGTCCCTCCAGTGTCGGAAAAGAAAACCCATTGAGCTTTGAAACCGTATATAAGAGTATTCTTACTGTTCCAAATCCTAAGGACTATTACCGCTTTGAGCTGACTGACAAAGCATTGATAAAGATTAATTTCATGTATTCCTCTACGAAAAGCGCTAAATTCACATTGTACGGGCCGGATCGGGAGGAGCTGTTGACGAAGACCTTTACCGGGAACAATGTCTGGTACAATGTTGAGAAGTACCTGGAGCCGGGAACCTATTACTGTGCTCTCGAGACCTTAACCGCTAATGACGGTGGGCAGACCAGTATCCTGATAAACCAGACGGTATATCCGCTGATCCTATCGCAGGAAAACCTTAAAACCAACTCCTATATCTCGGTATCAACGATTGACCAGCCGGTGGAGATCCGCTGGGTGAAAGGCAAGCTGACAAACTCCGAGTTGAACAGCAGCAAGTGGAAGAGCGGAAAGGTCATAACGGATACGAAGATGTTCGGTATCAACATGACAGGATATTATACCGTCCGCGTAACCGATGAATACGGAAATATGTTCATGCAGTCCATCCGTGTAACCAGCTGTGATAAGAAGGCTCCGGTGAAACCGGTTATCAAAAGCTACTCCGCAGCATCCTACGACATATCAGGTACCGCGGAGAAGAATTCATTCGTGACCGTATATGTGAACGGAAAAGCATTTACCTGTACCGCATCCTCGAAGGGTAATTTCAAGCTTACGTTAAAATTCCAGCTGCAGAAGGGGGATATTATCGAGGTGAATGCACAGGACATTTCCGGCAATATCAGCGAGAAGGCTGAGGTTATCGTGAAGTAATATTGACCTTAGGCTGGGTTTTGTGTTTCCATAGGTTTTAGAAGAGATTGAAATATGTATTATGGTTGATTTTTGACCCTGGTTTTATAAGCGGAGCAATCCGTTTCATAAAATCCAGGGTCAAAGCTTTGAATAACATTTTATTTCGGCGCCCGGCTCTTCTCATGCTTACCTTCATGAACTCCGGTTTTCTGGCCATTGATGATGCCGACATCCGCATTATCCTTGGGAGCTATTTTACGGAGCTCGGCATTGCTTTTCTCATGGTCCCGTATTCTGTTTTTGTTATTATCCATTTCAATTGCTCCTTTATCCTATTGGTTCTATTAGTATCCGCAAAATGGTTTAATATATTATGCTTGCGAAGAAAATGGATTTGGATTATGATATTATGCATTACTATAAATCTGACACATATTGCAAAGGAGCAAATTATGAAAAGGATTAGGGAAGAAAGCAACCGTATTACAGAAGGAGTTATTTGGAAACAGCTTCTCATATTTTTCTTCCCCTTGTTGTTCGGTACTTTCTTCCAGCAGCTGTATAATACAGCGGACGCTGTGGTAGTAGGAAAATTCGTAGGCAAAGAAGCCTTATCAGCGGTAGGAGGAACAACCGGAACTCTGATTAACCTGTTTGTAGGTTTTTTCGTGGGTGTGTCCACCGGTGCAACGGTTATAATATCACAGTATTATGGTGCAAAATATAAGGAAGAAGTAAGTAAGGCAGTACATACCGCAATGGCTTTAGCGATCGCCGGAGGAACGATAATTATGCTGGTCGGATTGATCGGTGCCCCTTATGCGCTTAGCTGGATGGGTACGCCGGAGGAAATAATGCCACATTCCCTGACCTATATCCGGATTTATTTTTGCGGTATGATTGCAAACCTGGTCTATAACGTAGGAGCAGGTATTTGCCGTGCCATCGGGGATTCGGTGCGACCGCTTTATTTTCTAATCACCAGCTGTATGATTAATATTGGACTGGATCTGTTGTTTGTTGCGGTTTTCGATTGGGGTGTCATGGGTGCCGCCCTTGCAACGGTGATTTCCCAGCTCTGCAGCGCGGTTATGGTCTGCATAACACTGCTTCGTACGAAGGAATGTTACCGGTTAAGCTTCAGAAAGATACGCTTTCATAAGGATATAGTAAATAAAATTATTCATATCGGACTTCCGGCCGGTTTCCAGTCCCTGATGTATTCCTCCTCCAATGTCATTATCCAATCCAATATTAATGATTTCGGAACGAATACGATAGCAGCCTGGACAGCCTATTCTAAAATTGACGGTATCTACTGGATGACGGTGAATGCCTTTGGAATTTCGATTACAACCTTTGTCGGACAGAATTTTGGTGCAGGGAAAAGTGACCGGGTAAAGAAAGGAATCAGCAGCTGTTTTATAATGTGTATGGCGGTTGCTATCTTCTTAAGTGTGGTGCTGTATTTTGGAAGTCCATATATCTACCGGCTATTTACCGATGATCCACTGGTAATTGAGAAAGGGTTGGAAATTCTGAGATTCCTGGTTCCTACCTTCTTTACCTATGTTGCGGTGGAGATCTTATCCGGGTCCCTACGGGGAATGGGTAATGCACTGATTCCTATGATCCTGACCAGCCTTGGGGTCTGTGCTCTGCGTGTGGTGTGGATCTTTACTGTGGTTCCGTACCACAGGAGCTTAAAGACTCTGCTGGTATGTTATCCTCTGGCCTGGACCGTAACCTCCAT
>JAEYQV010000117.1 GCA_023409835.1 Bacillota bacterium | reverse complement strand
GAGACCGACAAGGATACCTTAGTTAAGATCGTAACCAGATACTATGAACAGGATACCTGGAAGGAGAATCTGGTATTCCAGGAGGAAAGCTTAAACCTGCTACAGGATATCCTGGAAGGAGCGGGAGAGTTAACAACCCGTGTTCCCTATGATACCATCGTAACTACCGAATACGCTGAGAAAGCTCTGAAATAGCAATAGGATCATGTAACCGGTTGGTGTTTTAGCCATCAGCAATCAGTGTAAGGATAAGGTAACCTGATCAGCCTTATTCCATATAAGAATAGGTACATTGGAAATCCTGCATTCCAATGTACCTATTTCGATTCAGAAGGTCCAGGAAAACAGGATCACACTTTATAAGTGAAGGTGCTGGCTGTCTTCTCTAGCCTTCCGATTTATTAGTTTGATAAGTCAGAGTGAAGCTTACTCTTCCGACATGACTGCTTCAGCCGGTCCTTGGGTCTCCTCCGGATCATCTTCCTCATAATCATCAAAGTCATCATCAAAATCCTCCAGATAGTCCGGATTCATATACCGGTATACTGCGTATGCAATCGCTGCAACGGCTGCAATCGCACCAAGGATTGCAAGAATGCACATGATGGTATGCCGTCTGCTTTCTTCGGGATCCTTTCGGTGAATCATTTCATTGATTTTTATAGCATTAAAAAAGTCTTCCAATTTATTTCCCATGATAACACATCCTTTCCTGCTTCATTATATTAGGTGCTTTGAGAATTCATACTTCAAAGTCATGCGCAGAATCTTAAAATGACTGGTTTACTATATATTATCATGTCATTACAGGAAGTTTTTTATTCAGGGAGTCGGATTAATTCACGCGGATTAAATTTGCAAAGGACGCTATGAGTTTTTTTATTCCAAACCTCGGAAAATCGACGGTTATCTCATAGTCCTTCCCACCCATGGTAATCTCGGTAACGATACCGATACCAAACTTAATATGCTTGACGGTATCACCAATGCCATAATCCAGGGTGCCCATTTTACTGCCGGCGATCTGCTTGGTATCTGAGGCGGCATAAGGCTTATATGAAATCTGAGTTTGAGAGTATTTCCCTTTTGCAGGGGTCTTCTCAAAATCAAAGGTCTTATTCAAGGAAGAACCACCCTCATATCTATCATCGGATTCCCGAAAAGTAGATTGCAGCCTCTTCTGTGGAGGTGTACTCATCTTCAGCAAATATCTGGGTATCTCGTTGATGAATCGGGAGGGCTTGTTAAACTGGGTCTCTCCCCGGAGCATTCTCTGTCTTGCCGCACTTAAGGACAGACACTTCATCGCCCGGGTGATGCCAACATAGCATAGACGGCGTTCCTCCTCAATCTCTGCCTCCGGATTATCCGCATGGGTTGACATATAGCTGGGAAAGATGCCCTCCTCCATTCCGCACAGGAAGACATAAGGAAATTCCAGACCCTTGGCACTGTGGAGCGTCATCAGGACGATATTATCGGAGCTTTCATCCAGATTATCAGTATCGGAAACCAGTGCAACCTCTTCCAGAAAACCGCTTAGGGTTGGCTGTTCTTCGGCATTCTCCTCATAGGTAACCAGCTTGTTGACCAGCTCGTCGATGTTGGAGATCCGATCCTTCGCCTCCTCGGATTCCTCCACCTCCAGCTCCTTAAGATAACCGGTTCCATCCAGGATATCATCAATCAGATCTGAAAGCGAATAGCCCTCCTGCTTCAGTCGGGATTTCAGACCCTCAATCAGACTGACAAAGGGAGTAATCTTTCCGGAGGCACGCTCCAGACCCGGAATATAGGCGGAGCGAGTCAGTGCTTCATAGAAGCTGATTTCATGGAGCAGGGCATAATCGTTGACCTTATCGATGGTAGTTAAACCAATGCCACGTTTCGGAACATTGATAATTCTCTTAACAGCGATATCATCCTGTCCGTTATTAATGGTTTTTAAATAAGCAAGGATATCCTTGATTTCCTTCCTGGAATAGAAGTTCACGCTGCCAATGATCCTATATGGAATATTCCTCAGGATCAGCTTCTCTTCAAACAGACGGGACTGGGCATTGGTCCGGTAAAGGATAGCAATATCATTATAGCTTGCGGCTCCGCTCTCAACGGTTCGCTTGATCTCAGCCGTAATCTGATCGGCTTCATCAAAATCCGTATCAAACTGGGTGAAATGAACCGGTTCGCCTTCATCGTTGTCCGTCCACAGAGATTTATCCTTCCTGCCTTTGTTGTTGCGGATTACTTCATTGGCGGCATTTAAGATACTCTTCGTGGAACGGTAATTCTGCTCCAGTTTAATGACCTTTGTACTCGGATAAGCCTGTTCAAAATTCAGAATGTTATAGATATTGGCTCCGCGGAATTTATAGATGGACTGGTCATCATCTCCGACCACGCAGAGATTATTCTCCCGCTCACCGTATTCGTTTATTCCGGAGGAGAGAAGATGAATCAGTCGAAATTGTGCCGTATTCGTATCCTGATATTCATCTACCATGATGTAGCGGAAGCGGTTTTGATAGAAGGTCAGGGCCTCCTGATTCTTCTGGAACAGCTCTACGGTTTTAAATATCAAATCGTCAAAATCTAAGGCATTGCTGGCCTTCAACCTTTTCTGGTATTGAAGATATGCCTGGGCATACCGCTTCTGCTGGTAGTCTCTTGCCTGAAGCTCAAACTCCTCCGGAGTGATCAGCTCGTCCTTTGCCTTGGAGATAGCGGAGAGAATGCTTCTCTCACTCATTTGCTTTGTATCGATATTCAGATATTTGCATACCTCACGCATCAGGGTTTTCTGGTCATCCGTATCATAAATCGTAAAGCTTCGTTCATAACCGAGGGTATCTATAAAGCGTCTCAGTATCCTTACACAGGTGGAGTGGAAGGTGCTGACCCAAATATTTTCAGAGCCATAACCGACGATCTTGTCCACCCTTTCCCGCATCTCATTGGCTGCTTTATTTGTAAAGGTGATTGCAAGAATCTGATAGGGGTTCACATTCCTCTTCTCGATCAGATAGGCAATCCGATGGGTCAGCACTCTGGTCTTGCCGGAGCCTGCACCTGCCAATATCAAAAGCGGTCCCTTATCATGCTGAACCGCGCGCAATTGCTCAGGGTTCAATGTATCATAAATGCTCATGTTTTCTACCTGCCTGTCCTATGTATTCATTTTCTGATTATAGCATAGATCTCCCCCGATAACAACCATACCATATACTTGCAAGGTATAGTGCAAGGTATAGTAATCCTTTCCTTTTATATGACTATTTTTGCTTTGACATCTAGTTTCGTATACTATATAATGAATGAGAGGTGATTTTGTTGGATATGACGAAGGAAGAGTATATCAAAGGTCTGATTGACAATCTCAAGGATGTCAAATATATCATGCCGGACGATATTCCGAATATAGATCTGTATATGGATCAGGTTACGACCTTTATGGATAAGCATTTGAAATCCTCGAAGAGATACAGTGAGGACAAGCTGCTGACCAAAACCATGATCAATAATTATACGAAGAATGAACTGCTGCCTCCCCCGAATAAGAAGAAATATTCCAAGGAGCATATGTTCCTTTTGATATTTATTTATTATTTTAAGAATATTTTATCGATCAATGATATTCAAAGCATCTTCAATCCGCTGACCCAGAGATATTACGGAGAGGGCTCCCAAGTCAAGCTGGAGGATATCTACGAAGAGATCTTTCGGCTGGAGAAGGAGCAGACTGACGCCCTTACCAAGGATATGATCCGTAAGATGACGAAGGCAAAGGAATCCTTTGAAGATATTACGGACAAGGAGGATCATGATTTTCTTACGATGTTCTCCTTTATCTGTATGCTTTGCTTTGATGTCTATATGAGAAAGCATATGATTGAGCAGCTGATTGATCAGGCTTTGATGGGTGAGAAGAAAGCCTCTGTGAAGGAAGCCTCTAAGAAACCGGAGGGGAAGAACGAGGTTAAGAAGGCGGCATCAAAAACAGTTACAACAAAAGCCGGAAATAAGCCTGCATCAGCCAATAAGGTGCCGAAGGCTGCCACAAAGGTCCCAAGCCAGAAGGAATCTAAGAAAGCGGATAAGAAGGCGGATAAATAAACCGAAATAAAAAGCAAGAGCCCATAACCAAAATGATTATGGGCTATATTTTTGTGGCGGCTGGCTGCTAAAGGCAGACAATCCGGTTATACACTGGTGGGTTTCCCGTTCTTCATACGTGCAAAAACCATGTCATAACCATCATTACCGTAATTTAAGGACCGGTTGACACGACTTATGGTTGCCGTAGAAGCACCGGTCTTCTCGGCTATTTCGAGGTAAGTATTGTGACTGCGCAGCATTCTCGCAACTTCAAATCTTTGGGACAGTGATAGTAATTCATTCACAGTACAGATATCCTCAAAAAATATATAACATTCATCTGAA
>JAEYQV010000062.1 GCA_023409835.1 Bacillota bacterium | reverse complement strand
CTCGTACCTCCTCCCCTGTGGGAATATAGATCCGTTGTCCATCCTCGACTATCATTGCCTGATTAATATAATCTCCGGCTGCGTCCTTAGTCAGGCCGCCTGCCAGGTCGATGATCTCGACGAGCCTGGACCCCTTCACCGCCCGATAAACAGAAGGGTGTTCCACAGCACCGCAAAGATGGACATAGAGATAAGCTGCCTCATCCTCCTCGATCGCTTTCCCTTCCGAACTGCCTTTTGTATCAGGCTTGTCTGACAAGTTACCGGTTCCGGAGGCTCTGACAGCCGATGTGGCTGCTGTATCCTGCCCGGGATCTGTTGTGGAGTTTACTTTTGCCCCGGGACCCTCCGTGCCTTCCCCACCCAGATCGGTAATCACCGGTGTGGCGGTACCCATTCCAAAGTAAGAGACACAATAGCATATTCCTGCTGCCATCAATATCACACAGGTTATTATCACTGCTACATATTTCTTTTTCATAATCATCATCCTCGATTCTATGCATTCCGGCTGATCCGCACCTCGGTTCTGCCCTCCTGCACTATATCAGAAGACTCAAAAAGTACCCTCTATACTTTTATGATGATATATTAATTATTGTACATAAACTATTTCATGATTACAATAGGTAATTCAGCGAAATGGAAACTTTTTTCTATACGTTATTTCCATTTAAATAGAATAATTCCGGCTAATACTAAAAGTAATCCCAACAGCTTACGAAGCTCAAAAGGAGCTTTTTCCGTACCGCAGAGTCCACATAGTTCAAACAGGTATGCCACGATGAGCTGCGCGGTTATGATGAACATATTGGCTCTTGCAGGACCCAGAGTATCCACGCTTTTGATCACGGTAAAGGTAATCAATGCCCCCAGTACTCCGCCAAGCAGCATGTATTTGTTATCGATCTTAAGAAGTGAAGCAAAGCTCCCCTGCCTTCCGGTGACGTACCAGGCCCCGATACAGACAATCAGAGCGGTGAATTGGACAAAGCTTGCACACACCCAGATACTGGTCTGCTTGGTTACTCCGGTGTTAAACACTCCCTGCGTACTCATCAAAGCACCGGAAATCATGGCAATAATGATTCCCCACATATTATATCAAGCCTTTCTGCATAATTGATCGGATGAAAAAGGAAGGATAGCAGTCTGCTATTCTCCCTTTCTTAACATATCCATAATCCGATTTTCCTATACAGAAATGAAATACTTTCTATTTAATCCTGCTTAGTACCTCTTTAAGGATTGCAATCATCTCATCCACATGCTTTTCTTCAATTATGAGCGGTGGTACAAAACGGATGATGTTGGTCCCTGCAGCAATCAGAATTAAGCCGGCATCCATTGCCGCCGGTATAATCTCCTTCACCGGCATTGTAAACTCCAGCCCCTGCATCAGCCCGACGCCACGGTGCTCCCGGATAAAATCAAATTCCTTCGCAAGCTCATCGAGCTTCATGGATAAATACGGAGCGACCTTATTCACATGCTGAAGAATATCGTTCGTCTCATAAAGATCAAATACCTTGCTGACCGCTGCAGCAACGAACGGGTTACCGCCGTAGGTTGTTCCGTGATCTCCCGGTTCGAAGGCCTCTGCCACCTCTTCTACCGCAGCAAACGCACCGACCGGAACTCCACAGCCCAAAGCCTTGGCACAGGTAATAATATCCGGCTTCACATTATAGTTCTGGTAAGCGAACATCGCTCCGGTCCTTCCCATGCCGCATTGTATCTCGTCCAGTATCAGGAGGATATCCTTCTCATCACAGAGCTTCCGTATGCCCTTAAGGAATTCCGGCTTTGCAGGGTAGATACCACCTTCTCCCTGTACCGTCTCCAGGAGGATGGCACAGGTGTTATCCTTAACCAGTGCCTTCACACTGTCCAGATCATTATATTCGGCAAATACAACTCCACCGATCAGGGGTTCAAAGGCTTCCCTGTATTTCTTCGTTCCTGTAACGCTTAATGCCCCCATACTTCTTCCATGGAAGGAGTGCCCCATGGAGATGATCTCACTTCCGGCTTCCCCATGCTTCCTAAAGTAATACTTCCTGGCCAGCTTGATTGCTCCTTCAATTGCTTCTGTACCGCTGCTCGTAAAGAAAACCCGGTCCATTCCCGATGCCTTGACCAGCTTCTTCGCAGCTTCCAAAGTCGGCAGGTTATAGTAATAATTGGAGGTGTGGAGCAGCTTATCAATTTGAGCCTTCAGGGAATCATTATACTCCTTATTGCCATAGCCCAGGGCAAAGACTGCAATTCCGGCAGCAAAGTCCAGATACCGCTTTCCATCCGTATCATACAGGTAGACACCCTCTCCCTTATCCAGTACGATCTGAAAGCGGTTATAGGTATGCATCAGAACCTGCTCTGCCTCTTCAATGTATTGCTTCATTTCCATATTACCTCCGTTCCGCTAAACAAATAACGTTTCTCATGCAGCACCCTATCACATTTTGTCCGCTGCAAAGTAGTTATTGTAAGCTATGCCGCCTAGTTTACGGTCTCATTCTCAAATATTTTCTCTTTATGGATGATTGCTGTTCCGATACCACGATTCGTAAAGAACTCCAGTAACAGACAATGTTCCATTCTGCCGTCAAGAATATGAACTCTTGACACACCGTTTCTTACAGCATCGATGCAATTCTTCAGCTTCGGCAGCATTCCTCCTCCGATATAACCGCTTTCCAGAAGCTCATCTGCCTTCTCAAGAGTCAGTACGGAGATCAAACTGCTCTTATCCTGGGGATCCGCATAGACTCCTTCGATATCCGTCAGGAATACGAGCTTCTCTGCTCCGATGGCAGTTGCCACCGCACAGGCGGCATCATCTGCATTGATGTTATAGTTCCGGTAATCATCATCCAGTCCGATTGGTGATATAACCGGAACAAAATTATTATCAATCAGAGTATGAATCAGGTCCGAATTTACTTCCTTGATGTTGCCGACCAGACCGATATCCTGGCCATTCACATATTTCTTCTCCACCTTCAGGGTTGCACCGTCCTTACCACTGATGCCGACTGCCTTTACCCCCAGCTTCTCAAGCATCTGGACCAGGTTCTTATTAACCTTGCCCAATACCATCTCTGCCACTTCCATGGTCTGTTCATCCGTGACCCTTAAGCCCTCCACAAAGGTAGACTCATGACCTAACAGACCAAGCCATTTTGTGATCTCCTTCCCGCCACCATGGACGATGATGGGCTGCATTCCGACCAGCTTAAGAAGAGCAACATCCTTGATTACGTTAGCCTGCAGGCTCTCATTAAACATGGCACTGCCACCATACTTTACGACTACCTTCTTATTATTAAATTTCTGTATATAAGGCAGTGCCTCAATTAAGGTCTGAGCCTTCAACAATATCTGTTCCATATGTTCCATGATGTTAACTTCCTTTCGGGGTGTGTATTATGGTGAAGCTATACAATGTTGATATCCGGGAAAACCGGTCGGGTGCTTATGAAATCACTCACCGGGTATTTTGTTAATGAATGTGAAGCGAATCAACAAGGCTTCGGTATTATTAAGAACGATAGTCTGCGTTTATTTTCACATAGTCATAGGAGAAGTCACAGCCCCAGGCGGTTGCGGAGGCAGTACCCTGCTTGATATCAGCAGTTGCCTTAACCTCTTTGGCGGATAGGAGCTTCGTAGCGATTTCTTCGGAATAATCGGTAGCCATTCCATTCTCCACAAGCTTAAGCTTGCCATCCACACTCTCAATATAGAGATCCACTGCATCCGGATTAAAGATTACTCCGGAATAACCCATAGCACAGAGGATACGACCCCAATTCGCATCATTTCCAAATACGGCTGTCTTCACCAGGTTAGAAGTTATGATGGACTTACTTAAGGATACTGCATCCTCCTTTATCGCCGCCCCGGTAACCGTAACCTCGAGAAGCTTTGTGGCTCCTTCTCCGTCAGCCGCCATCATCTTAGCCAGCTTGGTGGTAACAGCATTCAGAGCCTGACAGAAGCTATCATAGTTCTCGTTCTTCTCCGTAATTTCTTCGTTTCCTGCCATACCGTTTGCTAACAGCAGCAGGGAATCATTTGTGGAGGTATCCCTGTCCACGGAGATCATATTAAAGGTATTCTTCACATCTTCGGAAAGAGCAGCCTGCAGTAATTCCTTACTGATGGCCAGATCCGTCGTAACGACACCGAGTAAGGTAGCCATGTTCGGATGGATCATACCGGAGCCCTTGGCCATACCGCCTACCTTTACTTCTTTATCCCCTATCAGGAAGCTCACTGCACATTCCTTGGCATAGGTATCCGTCGTCATGATGGATTCCGCTGCCAGGCTTCCGGCTTCGATGCTGTCGGAAAGCTCTCCTGCAGCCACCTTAACTCCGGCTTCGATGACTTCGATCGGAAGCTGTTTGCCGATTACGCCGGTGGAGGCAGTATAGACTGCCTTTTCAGGAATATTCAACGCGGAAGAGACAGCCTGCGCCATACGGAGATTATTCTCTTCTCCCTCTTTCCCTGTACATGCATTGGCCACTCCGCTGTTAAGGATTACCGCCTGCACATATTCGCTATCCTTGTTAACCTTCATATCCCATTTAACGGGTGCTGCTTTCACTATATTCGTTGTAAAGGTTCCTGCTCCTTTGGCCGGCACTACCGAATATACCAGAGCCAGATCCTTTCTCTTCTTCTTAATTCCTGCATAGATGCCTGCTGCCTGAAATCCTTTTGCGGCTGTAACACCGCCAGCTACTATTTTCATCTTTACCTCTCATTCCTGCGCACGATCTATGCGCATTCTCCTCTTTTCTGCACTTCATTTTCTGATCCTTCTTGTGTATGCAGTGCCAACACAAGCTATCAGCTCCCGGTCCCACCGTCGCCGGCTGCGTCATAATTAACTTAAGCATCCTTCAGACTGAGAGCGTAATAATTGAGATCCTCCCGCCATAAAAAGCCTGACTGCTTCCAAAAAGTGTTACCTGATATGTTGTCTTTGAAAGCCACCAGAGTAACCTTGGTGATCTTATCCTCCTTCATTGCTTCAATTACCTTACGAACAAGCTTCGTTCCGATCGCGCTTCGCCGGTAAGCCGTCTCCACACAAGCATGGTAAATATGTCCTCGCCTTCCGTCGTGTCCTCCCAGTATTACACCGACGATTCGCCCATCTATCTCCTCAACAAAGGAGGTTGATGGATTCCTGAGGAGAAACCTCTGTATTCCCTCCCTGGAATCATCCATATTGTCCAGTCCTACACCGGGTGTACTCTGCCATAACCGGTAGATCTGATCATAATCCTCTAAGCTAAGCCGTCTGATCAAAGGCACCACTCCTAACCTACTCACTTCAGCCGCTGCTTTTGTAATTACCCTGGCTGATTTTTTATAATTATACATTTAAATTAAATTTTATGCAATACCTAATTTAAATTTTTTATATCGATGCCTCTCTCCAGCAGCTGCATATAGATCTGTGCAATCGGAAAGCCCACAATATTATAGTAATCTCCGGATATCTCCTTAATGTGAATGCCGAATTTACCTTGAATTGCATATGCTCCTGCCTTATCCATCGGCTCTCCGGTAGCAATGTAATCCTCAATCTGTTTCATGGAAAGCGGCTGGACAGTGACCTTAGTGCCTACTGCGAAGGAAATGCTGCTGTCCTGATACCCGTTTCTTCTTATTATAATGTGTACACCGGTAAATACCTCATGGACAGCATCCGACAGCAGCATCAGCATTCTTACGGCATCCTCCTTATCTTTTGGTTTACCCAGCCCTTGGCTGCCATAAAACACCATGGTATCTGCCCCGATGATGATCCGGTCCCCGTCTTCCTTAACCAGATGATCAGCCACATAGATTGCTTTCTTAGCCGCCAGGGCTTTTACCAGCTCTTCCGGTTCCGTCTCTTCGACTACCTCCTCGACATTGGAGGGAACCGTTGTAAACGGGATACCCATGGTCTCCATAATTTCCTTGCGTCTTGGTGATTCAGATGCTAATATAATACGATACATATATTCCTTCCTTTCCTCGTCCTGCAGATTAAGCTTGCCGATGAACCCGGCATAATTTCCGCAGGACTTACATAGAATAAGACACACTTTAATGTCCTGATTGTTAAATCTTGCATACTAGTATTAATTATAATGAATTCGTTTCATAAGTAAAGAAGAAAGAGTTGTTGCATTTTTATACTTTTCTTAATTTAACTATTGCATAATAATAAGATTTGTTGTATATTTAATCAAACGTTAATACAAACTCAAATCTAAGGAGGTTATTATATGAAGGAGAAAGTGATTCTTGCTTATTCCGGTGGTCTGGATACCACCGCTATCATTCCCTGGTTAAAGGAAAACTATGACTATGAGGTAATCTGTGTCTGTATCGATGTAGGCCAGGGTAACGAGCTTGACGGACTGGAGGAGAGAGCCAAGCTGTCCGGAGCCACAAAACTATATATTGAGAATGTGGTTGACGAATTTGTGACAGATTATGTGCTGCCCTGTGTCAAAGCCGGTGCCGTATATGAGCATAAATATCTTCTCGGCACCTCTATGGCAAGACCCGTGATTGCCAAGAGACTGGTAGAAATCGCAAAGCAGGAGGGAGCCACCGCGATCTGCCATGGTGCTACCGGTAAAGGCAATGATCAGGTCCGTTTTGAACTGACGATCAAAGCCCTCGCTCCGGAGCTGAAGATTATCGCTCCCTGGAGAATCTGGACGATGTCCTCCCGGGAGGAAGAGATTGAGTATTGTGCAAAACACGGCATTCATCTTCCCTTCTCCGCCGATAACAGCTATTCCCGAGACCGTAATCTCTGGCACATCAGTCATGAGGGTCTGGAGCTGGAGAGCCCCGCTAACGCTCCGAATTATGATCATCTGCTGGTACTGGGCGTATCTCCTGAGAAAGCACCCGATGAGGGTGAATTCCTCAGCCTGTCCTTTGAGAAGGGGATTCCTACTGCTCTAAACGGCAAGCAGATGACCGCTACCGAGCTCATCCAGGAGCTGAATAAGCTCGGAGGGAAGCACGGCATCGGTATCGTGGATATCGTTGAGAACCGGGTTGTCGGCATGAAATCCCGCGGTGTATACGAGACTCCAGGGGGAACGATTCTTATGGAAGCCCATGAGCAGCTGGAGGAGCTGATCCTTGATCGTGCCACTCTCACTGCCAAGAAGGAAATCGGTAATCGCTTTGCTGATATTGTATATGAAGGAAAATGGTTCACACCATTACGAGAAGCATATCAGGCCTTTGTTGATGTTACCCAGGAATATGTAACCGGAGAGGTGAAGTTAAAGCTGTACAAAGGAAACATCATCAAGCAGGGAACAACCTCACCGTATTCCTTATATAATGAAAGTATTGCTTCCTTTACTACCGGTGAGCTATATAACCACCACGATGCTGAGGGCTTTATCAATCTCTTCGGATTATCCCTCAAGGTACGGGCAATGAAGATGGCCTCTGTTGAGAATTCCTAAAATAATCTATAATTTTCTAAGAAGCTTCATCGTTTTGTATCTTCTCCCATTCATGCTACAATATTTTGTATGGTAATATTTTGTCATTTTACCCAATTTGTGCAACTTGTACAAATTTGCTAATTTAAACTTATCATAATTGGTGATATACAAGTATTGCTAAATTTGTTAAGATATAGGAGTGATGTAAAATATTACATTAATCTAAAGGAGGAGTTCAAAATGAAATTAAGAAACAAAGTTTTTGCTGGTTTCGCTGCAACTGTACTGACTCTGTCTATGATGGTTGGTACTGCTCTCGCTTCCACAAGGGAATTACCTTTCGAGTATCCCAACGAGGCAAACGCTCCTACAGACAATGATGTTTGGGTTAAGTTAATTGCCAGCCCAGAAGAGTCCGTTGGCACCAGAGAAATTGCTGATATTACCAAGAGTGTTGATATTGTAATCGCCGGTAAGTGCTCTTTCGATGCTGAGTTAATCTTTAATTCTGATCTCTACAGCTGGCTTCCGACAGCTCAGAACGGCCAGACCGTTGACGGCGAATTAACTCTTAACATGCCTTTCGATAGCAATGGTTGTGCTTGGGCAGAAGTTGTCGTTAGCTTAAAGAATAAGACAGAGGGCCCTCTTGCTGTTACAAGGATGGATTGGAAAGATGAAGCTGGTAATATTACATTCACATGGCCTGTTGGCGCTGCAGAAGCTGCTCCTGCGGAAGCTGCTGATGATGCTGTAGCTACTGATGCTGCTCCTACGGAAGCTGCTCCCAAGACCGGTGTTGAATCCTTTGGTTTACTCTTTGGATTAGGCGCAGCTGTACTTGGTTCAGGTGCTGTTGTTCTTAAGAGAAAAGAGAAATAATACATACAAAAGTAATTCTGTTGAAACGTACGCCCGCTGGGCGCACATGATGGAAAGCCCTGGATGCGATGCATTCAGGGCTTTTAATGTTGGCAGTTGACTGCCTCCGGCAGACAATCCGGTTACTCTATTCAATGGTACATGACACATTCATTGTTCTCTACTTCACATGCTTCGCCAGAAACTCCTCTACCCGCTTCGTATATCCGCTTCGGTTTCTGATGCAGCTTTGTGCATGAGCTGCTTTCGCCACCAGATAGATTGCTTTCTTACCCTGCTTGCAGGCATACATCTGCTTTGACATGCGGGTTGGTACATAATCGTCTCTCTTACCATGGATAAATAAGATCGGTACCTTAGTCCGGCTGACAATTTTAATCGGAGAAACCTCTCTGTACCAGAAGCCGGCACGCAGGTATGTGATCAGGCTTTCAATTGGAATAAGAAAAACCGGCACATGGTAAAAGGTTCTGAGCTGATGCTTTAGCAGCTCCTTTAAATCCGAATAGGCACAGTCTGCTATCACGCAGCTTACCCTTTGATCAATTTCAAGATGGAGAAGTACCGTTGCCGCCCCCATGGATTCACCGTGGGTAACAATCGAGGGCTCCGGTCCAAAATGGTTTACACACCAGTCCACAATGTTCTTTAAATCATATTTTTCGTAATAGCCCATGGACGTATAAGCTTTTCCGCTTAAGCCATGATTTCTGTGATCATAGATAATTACCCGATAGCCTAACTGTAAAAATATCTCTGCATAGATCAGGCTTCCATATTTCGAATGGGAAAATCCATGGCTCAGGATTGCAACTCTGTTGCTTAACGGAGTCGGGGGCTCTAATAGCTCACAGGAAAGCAGATAGCCAAAGTCCGATAATGCGGAAAACCTCGTCTTCCGGGTCTTCTCATAATATTCCCGACTGAATTTACCCAGCTTTGCCTCCATCCTAAATCCCAACTCACAGGACAGATGTTTTGGTTTTAAAATCAAATCCGACATCCACCACAGTGCGATGCAAAACCATAAAATCATCACCATAAGCAAATGTTCCATCCCCTTCTATTGATATGTAAAAGGATTTCCATGATAGTAAAGATTATTCAGCCGATTTTCTCTTCATACCGAGAAATAGGGGCTGTCGCTTCTGCTTAATGGATCTATCCTAAAGCATGAATGCGACAACCCCTTTATTCGTATTATTTGACCTATTAAAGCTTTGGTTGGAAGTTCTCAAAGATAAAGAGATCATAATAGCTCTTATTACCTACGAACTCCTCCTCTGTCTTTATCGTCCAGGCAACGGTTCTTACCCGGTAAAGCTTACGGCATAGGGTAAAGGATACGCCCTTCCTGTATTCATGATGGTATGCAATAAAATCCGGTTTCGTATAAAAGTTAAATAACAGGTGCTTCAGCAGGAAGAACTGGAACTTACTTCCCTCCATCTTCTCCTTAATAAAGTCCGTAGATAGCTGTCCCCGGACCACCTTGGGATAATGTCTGCGATACCAGGCCAGCCCGAAGGGATTAAAGGATTCGATGCAATAGCTTCCCCGATATTCGTTCAAAAGCTTGGCTGCTGCTTCACAGGTGGCTGACGGTCCCCACGGTATTTTCAGCTCCACGATTAGCGGGACCTTACCGTCCACCAGCTCCAGAACCTCTTGAAAGGTTGGAATTTTCTCCTGTGACTTAAACAGACGATATTGAGACAGTTCTTCATACGTCGTCTCCGCTACCTTACGGTCAACCTTGCAGGCACGTTTCAGGTTATAATCATGTAATACGATGGGGATTCCATCCTTCGTCAGCTGAACATCCAGTTCGATTCCGTAATGCTTCTCTACTGCCAGACTAAAAGCCTTCAGGGAATTTTCAGGAGCCTCTGATTTATTATTATGTAGGCCTCGATGTGCATACAACCAGCCCTCCAATTGCTTTAGGCCGGGATTACGGGAAAGCTTCGGCATAATTGCAAGCATATATAACAGAATAATAACCCCGATGATAATCATTATTGTAATAAACATAAATATTCTCCTTCAGTATGTAGCTAAGCCTAGTCCTCCGTATCGAAATTCTCCAGTATATTCGCCTTCTTCTCCGGCTTCGAATCGCCATGCTTCACGAACAGCATCGTCCCCAGAGAAGCCAGGGAAAAGATCAGAGCATAAGGGAAAAGAGTCCGGTAGGAAACGTGCTCCAGAAGAAAACCGGAGGCAATCGGCGTTATTGCCTGGGAAGCCATAGAAAAGGTATAATAGTAACCTGTATATCTCCCGGTATCTGCACCCTTACACATCTCCACTACCATCGGGTAGGAATTGACGTTGATGGCTGCCCAGCCGACCCCTATGAATACGAAAATGATATTAACAAAGAAGGTATAACGGGTAATCTCAAAGCCAAGAAAATACGACAGGGATACCAGAAGAATACCGCCAATGATAACCTTCTTCCTTCCAAGCTTACCGGAGATGAAGCCGATCGGTATATAGCTTAGCAGCGCCGCTACAACAGCGATCATCAGCGGATCCGTAAACGCTCCCGCCTCTAACCCCCAGACATTCTCCGCATATCTGGAGAAGGCTGATTTAACCGCATTATAAGCGAAGAACCACAGGAAAATCGAAGACATGATGAAGATAAAGCTCCTCCTGACCTCCTTCGGCATCTTTTCTATTTTCTCCGAAGTCTTACCTTCCTTCCCGTTTCCCTGAACTGCCTCCTTCAGAGCGGGTTCCTCTTTCGGCAGGGCAATTTTCTTCTCCTTAATTGTAATAACCAGAAGCCCGACCGCAAATACCATCAGTGCAACTACAGATAAGAATACCGGAAGATTCGAGGCTCCATCCTCCGTATAAAGGAATTTGATCATAACGAGAGTGTAGGCTCCGCCAAGCGTCCCCATTAGATTAATGATTGCATTCGCCTTACTTCTGAGGGGCTTCGGTGTAATATCGGGCATAAGGGCAACTGCCGGAGACCGGTATAATCCCATTGCAACCAGAACAACACCCAGTGCCACCAGGAATAAGGTCAGGCTGCCCATATGATCCGCTACCGGCATAATCAATATAAAAATTGCCGCTAAGGTAGTACCGGTTACGATGAACGGCATTCTTCTTCCGAAGCGGGTATTCACCTTATCCGAAAAAGCTCCGATTAGGGGCAGTAGGAATAATGCCAGAATATTATCCAGTGCCATAATGACACCGGTCGCCGTTTCTTTCATACCAAAGGTATTCTTTAACAGCTTCGGTACAATGTTATCATACAGTTCCCAAAAAGCACAGATTGACATAAATGCAAGTCCGACAAAGAAAGTTCGTTTATAATTCAGTTTCATACCTTCCCTCCACTTCTGCGCACTTTATGCGCATTTTATGCTTATACGTATTGACCTGCTGATCCTATTACAGGTATCAAAACCCGTTATTACCTCTGGCTCATGAACACATAGGCACCGATCCCCACCGCAATCGTCAGATTTAAGGAATCCACGTCCGGTGACTGAGGAATAAAGATGCTGGTTCCAGCCTCCCGGTAGGAAGCATCGAGTCCTGTAGCTTCATTTCCGAAAACCAGTGAGAAAAGCTCTGCCTTCGGGCATTCCTTCAGGGTAAGTGTCTTCTCCCCATTCAGCATGAAGGTAAAAATCTCATGTCTGGAAAACTGCTGTCGGTATTCCGAAAAGGAATGATATTGACAGAAATTCAAGCGGAATAATGCACCCATGGAGGACCTGACTGTCTTCGGATGGAACAAATCCGCTCCCGGAAGAATGATTGCAATATCATAGATACCAAAACCGACCGCTGTACGAAGTATGGTTCCCAGATTGCCCATATTACTTGGATTTACTAATACAATATGGGGCCGCTCCCGGTTTAATTCACACCCATACTTCTGAAACACACCTGCTACATAGCAATTTTCTTTATCGCTGAGCTTTGTAATCAATTTATCGTTCTGTTCCAGTGGTACCTTCGCTTTACTGCATAACTCCTTTAGCTTCTCCATATCCGTATACCCGGAGTGTACCAGTACCTTCCATACCTGCTCCGGTCTTGCCGAGATCAGCTCGTAGGTAGGAAATGCCCCGAGGGTATAGGAATATGCCGCCTCCTTCTTATAGGGTTTAATCTGCTGTTGTTCCATGTAATCCCGCCTTTCCTAGTCTAGTCAACAAAGTGACGCAGCGGATAACCTATACGGTTCCGGTAACAAAACTACCGTATAATACCCGTTAGGTCTGCACTGCAACACCCTCTTATGTTAAAATACATGGATTCCTTCACTTCCTGCAACTCTTCTTATGAAACCGGTGGCTTCCATATATTCCTCATGGGTCTCAAGATGTTCCACAAATACTGTGGTATCCTCTCCCAACCTCTCACACAACCGGAGCACTTTCCGAAAATCCAGTGCACCTTTGCCGGGCATTCGTTCCTGTATAACGCAGGGATAGGCCTTCTCCATACTCACATCCTTCGCATGGATACTCTTGATATAGGGTCCCAGCTTAAGGAAGCATTCCTCGATGAAGGCGTCCCTTTTTAAGAATCGTTCCGGACTGTTGATCATATTAGTAAAATCCAAATGGACCGCAAACCCCTTCCGGTCAATATCTTTAATCAGCTTCAGATAGGAATCGGGAGAATAAGGTACCATCCACGGCATCGGTTCCAGAGTATAGTAGGTTCTGACCGGATGAACACTGTCAATGATTTCTCTGGTGGTATCCACAATCAGGGTATATACCTCTTCATCATAATTCTCTGCATAAGGACCATCCCAGATCTCCCCTCTGGCACCTGTGATATTCACACAGCAATTAGCACCGAGTTCCTCCGCCAGCGCAAGTCTCTCCTTACAATATTCCTTATTCTTTGCTGCCTCCTTCGAATCTAAGGAGATTGGATTTCTCCAGATTCCGACTTCACCGATAATAATATTATTCTCCCCGGCGCAATCAACGTAAGCCTTTCTTACCTCGGGCGGTGTATCAGTTCCCACCGGTGTCAGTACGGTACTGTACCGCAATTCTCTGACTCTTTGAAGCCATTCCTCCGGGCTTTGATAGCTTTTCTTGATTTCTCCTCCAATTCGCATAGCAACCTCCGTCAGTCTTATGCTTTCTCTCCCATATATACCAGAGCCAGCATTCCGGGACCGGTATGGGTGCCGATGATTGGTCCTATCTTTGTAATCATAATGTCCTTAACCAAATTCCTGCTTCGGATAACCTTCTCCAATGCCTGTGCCTGCTCCAAATCATCACCGTGCCCGATAATTACCGTTTGTTCTGACAGATTGGTTCCCTCTGCTTCCATCCTGTTTATCATAAAGTCCAACTCAGCTTTGGAACCCCTGATTTTCGATACAACAACCAGCTTTCCGTTATCATCGGTACTCAAGATCGGACGGATCTTCAATGCCGTTCCAACTACTGCCTCGATTGATGTGATTCTTCCGCCCCTCTTCAGATAGAAAAGATCCTTAACCGTAAACCAGTGTCGGGAGGCTTTTTTATTCTCCTCAACCCAGTCCTTCAGCTCATCGATATTCAGACCCTCCTGCTTTTTCAGGGCAGCCTGATATACCAGAAGTCCTTCGCCAATGGATGCACATAAGGAATCGACACAGTAAATCTTTCTGTCCGGAAACTCTTCCTTCAAGCCTTCTGACACCAGCATTGCAGTATGATACGTCCCGCTCAGGCCCGAGGAAAATGCTATGTATATGATATCCAGGCCCTTGGATAATATTTCTGAAAAAATATCTGTAAAAACTGCCGGTGTAATCTGTGTTGTGTGTGATACGGCTCCTGTTTTAATTTTAGCATAAAAATCCTCGATGGATAATTCTCGTTCATCCGGATAATGGATATATTCTTTATTATCGATATCCAGCCCCATCGGTATCACTTTTATATGAAACTCTTGAATTACTTTATCCGGTAAATCCAGTGTAGCATCACTGACGATGACGTAGTCGTTCATATTAATCTCCTTTTGGTTTAGTAAAGCTAGCCTTAATTAGTCTTTTAAAAGCTATACTAATTCTATACGAAAATGGCAATTTTAGCAAGGTGTTTGCAACAATAACTAAGTAATACTCCCATAGAAATGATTACCTTAACAGAAGTCCTCATGGCAGTTATATATACTGAAAAGCTGTAATTACCGACCTGTCTGGCTGCATAGAATTATACTATAAGATACTATCCCCTGCCATTGGTTAGATGCTTATCCATAACTAAATACAGAAAGGAATCCACAATGGACCTAACAACCCGTATCCTGATTGCTTTAAGCGTAACTGCAGACGCTTTTGCCGTCTCTATCACAAATGGCATCTGCAGCAGTAAGACTACCAAAAAAAACGTGCTGGCTACTGCCTTAACCTTTGGCCTCTTTCAGGCAACCATGCCTGTTCTTGGTTTTATACTAGGCAGAAGCTTCTCTGATATCATATACCGATATCAGTATTATATTGCTCTTTTCCTATTGTCTGCGATTGGCATCAATATGATCCATGAGACTGTCAGAGAGCAGAAGCTTCCCGATGAGCTCTGTATTCAGAAGAATATATTCTCCATAAAGAATTTGCTTCTGCAGGGCATTGCTACCAGTATTGATGCACTTGCTGTCGGTGTCAGCTTTGCCGCTCTGAAGGTTAATATTGCGGCCACCGTCCTGCTTATCGGCGGTATCACCTTCCTGTGTTGTGCCTTTGGTGTTCTAATCGGCAAGAAATTCGGTAATCTTCTTGGTATAAGAGCCAGATTGGTGGGCGGAATTCTCCTCATTCTGATCGGTTTTCGAATCTTTTCAGAGAATTTCAATTGAGGGTGGAGCGATAGCATTGATTATTTGCTACATTTGTAGGATAATATAGGTAAGGATAAACCTTTGACTTAACCCTGTAGTCCGGGTTTATAGTTTTATAGAAAGGTAAGGGTAATATTATGAGTTATGAGACAAGCTTTCAGGAATTACCGAGACTGGAAACGAAACGTCTGATCCTGCGCCAGATTACCGATAGTTCAAACGACGGCAGGGACAGTCTGGAATTTATCAATGATTACAGCGTATACCGCTTCTGGGGATTATATGACGAAGCAAAGGATACGAGCGGAAGGCGCAGACCTAAGAAGAAAATTAAGCTGGATTATCATTATAAAGCAACCATGAAGGAGTACAAGGCACGTCGGGAGCTGACCTGGTTGATGGAGCTAAAGGAAACCGGCAAAATAATCGGTGAGATTGTACTATATGATTTTCGATTACAGAAGCAGGCAGATATCGGTTACCGGATTAATAAGAAATATTGGGGTCAGGGCTATGCTTCCGAAGCCGGAGAAGCCATCGTAAGCTTTGGTTTTGATAATCTGGAGCTGGACAGGCTACAGATCCGCTGCTTTAAGGATAATCCCGGCTCTATCCGTATCGCCGAGAAGCTGGGCTTCCAGAAGGAGGGTCTGATCCGGAAGGGTGTTATCATTAATGTCATTACAGATTATTATATCTTTGGCCTCCTCCGTGAGGATCAAACAAAGCTGGCGGCAGCAAGTATTCGGGAGTAAGGCCTGCAGCTATTCTACCGATATCAGGAAGTGTGATGTTTGTGTCAGTGCTGCGCACACAAGCTTGTATATGCGTATAGTCTTGCAAGCAAGACATTAAAAGCAGCGCAGAAATGAGGAAAAAATGAAGCAGAAAAGCTTATTACAAGTTGGAAAGTGGGTAATTATGGCCATGTTACTGGCCGGCAATTTTATGTTCTATATCATAAATGAGGATAAGTTGAATCTCATCATGTCCGTTCTGATCTTCCTTTTTTCAGTCTATGAATTTTTTACTGCCCTGTCGGCCAAGAAAATGAACCTCGCCTTCAAAATGTATCTGTTTACCTTCTATCTGCTGGCAGTACTGAGCCTTTTCTTAAGTGTACGCGGCTTTCTTACGGATAATTTCAAATCAGCCATGATCAGTCTGCTGCTGATAGCCGGTGATACGGCCCTTATCCTGTACTCGATATACAAGGTAAACCATAAAGAATAATCAATAAATACAAAGCAATCGTCCGGTTTGGTCAGGTCGTCAGAAAAGACCCGTACCCTTCCGGCATACCTTCGACAAGAAAGGATTATACCGAAATGAAAACACTATATATTTCAGACCTGGATGGTACTCTCCTGCAGCCCAATGTGGAGTTGTCCAAAAGGACAGTGAATATAATAAATTCTCTGATTCATCAGGGAGTTAACTTCACAGTAGCTACCGCAAGAAGCATTGCTTCCGTCAGGACGATTTTAAAGGATGTCAACATGAAGCTGCCCATAATTCTGATGAATGGTGTCTGTATCTATGATTTGTCAAAAAACGAATACATAAAGGTAGAAACCTTCAGTAAGGAAAGCACAAAGCAATTGCTGTCCATTATCAGCAGCCATAAGCTGAAGGGGTTTGCCTATACCATGAAGGATGGTATCATGTCTACCTACTATGAGGAGCTGAGCAACCGGGCGCTGCGGGATTTCTACGAGGAGCGGGTAACTCTTTATAAGAAGCCCTTCCAGCAGCTCGAGGATTTCAAGCTGCTGGCCGATGAACCGCTGATTTATTTTACGGTGATGGATGTAAAGGAGAATCTGGAGCTGATCTATCCATACGTAGCAAATACACCGGATCTCAACTGTGTTATGTATAAGGACAACTATACTCCGGATATCTGGTATTTGGAAGTCTTCAGCAAGCATGCCTCCAAATATCATGCAGTGAAATATCTCCGGGAGTATCTGGGTGCCGATACCATAACCTGCTTTGGTGATAATCGGAATGATCTGCCGCTTTTTGAAGCCTGCGATTACCGGATTGCTGTGGCTAATGCCGTGGAGGAGTTAAAGGCACGGGCGGATGAGGTCATCGACAGTAATAAGCGGGACGGGGTCGCTCTCTGGATGAGATTTAATGCTATTAATAGAGAGTAATCGTAATTTCCTGTCATAATGAATAAATCTCCTTGGCATTCGGAAAAACTATTCTATACCCGAATCATTCATCCCGCATTTCGGAAGGAGAATATTAATGTTGAAAAGTATACAGGACAGTTACGTTTTATCCAATGGTATTAAAATTCCCTGCGTCGGCTTCGGCACCTGGAAGCTTCTAAATGATGAATATACCGTTGATATTGTAAAAACGGCCATTGACTGCGGCTACCGGCATATTGATACGGCTTTTGCCTATAATAATGATGTTTCCGTGGGAAAAGCAATCCGTGGATGCGGTCTGAAGAGAAATGAGTTGTTTATTACCAGTAAACTGGATAATCAAAGCCATGGCTATGAGAAGACCCTGAAGGAATTCGAGATTACGATGAATAATCTGGGACTTGATTATCTGGATCTATATCTGATCCACTGGCCAAGACCGGCCATGTACCGGGATAACTGGAAGGAAGTAAATGAAGGCAGCTGGAAGGCCTTCGAGGAGCTTTATAATATGGGTAAGATTAAGGCAATTGGTGTAAGTAATTTTCTGGATCATCATATGGATGCCATACTGAAAACTGCCACCATTGCTCCCATGGTGGATCAGCTGGAGCTTCACCCCCAATATGTCCAGCGGGAATCGGTTATCTATTGCAAAGATCACCGTATCATAGTAGAGGCCTGGAGTCCCTTAATCAAGGGTCATTTTCAGCATCCTCTATTGATAGAAATAGCAAAGAAATATAACAAGACCGTGGCTCAGCTGCTACTTCGCTGGAGTATACAGCATGGCTTTTTGCCGCTACCCAAAGCCTCCACCGCAGAACGAATGAGGGAAAATGCAAATATCTTTGATTTCGAGATTACCGGGGAGGACCTCGAGGCAATGAAGGCGCTGGAAGCCTTAGGCCGTACCGGACCCCATCCCGATACCACAGAACTGTAGGCTTAGTTTATAACCTGTTTAACCCTTTCTGCTTTAGAGTAGTTAAGAAGCAGGATGAATTACTGTTTCCTTGTCAGGAACAATATGAAACAATAAATCGTTTCGTTTTTCATAAATAAAAAAGTCCGCGACCGATGGCTCTCTGCCAAAGGATACGGACTTCTTTTTTCTATCATACAATTCCAATTATTCTTTTATCATATATCCATTGCTTCTTAGCTGTTCCTTCGCAGCAGCCCGGGATGTCCCTCCAGATGTGCCAGATCATTGAACCGTTCCAGATAGAATCGGTCATTCTCCGGATTAAAAACAAGCTGTGTAATTCCTGTATTTTCTAAGGACACGGCGAACAAAAAACGCTTCGCCTGGCTCTTACCAAAGAGTTCGGCAAGCAAGGCTCGGATAACACCTCCGTGAGTCACTATAGCGATATTGGTTTTCCCACTCTGAAGGATCTCCCGGATAGCAGGCATTGCTCTTTCATATACCATGGCACCATTCTCCCCTCCGGGATAAGGTATATCGTCCAAAAGCTTTGACTGCTCTTCTTCAAAATCATGATACTGCTCTTTGATCTCCTGCTCGGTCATTCCTTCCAGCCTTCCGAAGGATATCTCCTTCAGCTCCTCCCGGATCATGATAGGAAGTTGTATGGTCTGATTAATAATCTCCGCTGTCTGTCGGGCTCGACGCAGGTTACTGGAATACAGGGCATCAATTGGATAATTTTTCAAACGATCCCTTAATAATTCAGCCTGATATTGTCCCTCGGGAGCAAGCTCCACATCGACATTACACAGGGTGCTATTTTGTCTACCATGACGGATCAGATACAGGTTCACCATTTTATGTTCCTTCCTTATCTTCGGAATAGCTTCGCTTATTTACAGAAGCGGAAGCCCCTTCCTCTCTGCCTCTTCCATAGCCTCAGCAGGCCAAACAGAAGATTGTACTTCACCAATATGTGCTTTACGAAGATAGAACATACAGATTCTTGATTGGCCGATACCGCCGCCGATGGTATATGGAAGCTCACGGTTGATCAGTGCCTTCTGGAAGGGAAGCTCAGCCCTGTCCATACAGCCGCTGAGCTTCAGCTGCTCCAGCAGGGAATCCTCATCCACACGGATACCCATGGAGGATAATTCCAGCGCGATGTCTAAAATCGGGTAATATACGATAATATCACCATTTAATTTCCAGTCATCATAGTCCGGTGCTCTGCCATCATGGCGCTCTCCGGAGGTTAAGGCTCCTCCGATCTGCATGATAAATACCGCACCCTTCTCCTTCGCAATCTCATACTCCCTCTCCTTCGGAGTAAGTCCCGGAAACCGGTCCTCTAACTCCTGTGAGGACACAAAGCTGATTTGCTTCGGAAGTATCTCTTCGATATAGTCATATAAGCAGGCCATGTATTTCTCCGTATTACGAAGCGCGTTATATACCCGGTTTACAATACTCTTTAAGGTATCAACATTACGGCTGCTTTTCTCAATTACCATTTCCCAGTCCCATTGATCCACATAGATGGAATGGATATTATCGGTATCCTCATCCCTGCGAATCGCATTCATATCTGTATATAGACCTTCTCCCATAGGAAAGCCGTACCGCTTTAACGCCTGCCTCTTCCATTTTGCCAGGGAGTGTACAATCTCAACAGCCGCATCATCCTGCTCCTTAATTCCAAAGCTAACCGGACGTTCCACACCATTCAGATTGTCATTTAAGCCTGTCTCCGGTTTCACAAAGAGCGGTGCCGATACTCTGGTAAGATTCAGCTGCTTCGCCAGCTCCCGTTCAAAATAATCCTTAACGTGCTTAATACCAATCTCAGTTTCCTTAATATCTAATGCCGGCTTATAGCCGTCAGGGATAATCAAATTCATTATCCTACCTCCCTATCGTTACGATTTTGCAAAATATGCTCTGTAGCACATTTTACAAGTATATTCTTTTTTTGTCAATGCTGTGCGGCTACCCCCCGCTTCATTATTTGTATACAGGAATCCCTAGTGTGACTCCTTCCGCTTCATTTCATAGATATCATTATAGATTGACATCATAATTCCAAAGGCCTCATTGCTTATCAGCCCGCGTTTGTGGGAGTATTCCACAAGGAAGCAGGTGTAAGCTACAAATTTGTAATACTGAAACAACAGGGAGTAATTCTCCATGTCATAATACTTTTTAATAATATTCCAGCTATAATCCGTCAATTCCTTAACCGTCTCATCCGATTTATCCTTAAGAATATCCTTCATCTCATCAAATTTTGATCCCATAAATAATTCCTTAAGATACAAATCCAGATCTCCCAACTCTTCCTTCATGCTCTATTTCCTCCATTATCTCATATCTCGTTGGACTTCCTTATTACCTTAATTACCTTCGTTTAGGATACTTACAAACACATGAATATTATCCGTCTAATTTATAAATCTACTCGAATATAGTTTGAATAATTTTATCATGAGACTGCCACAAAGAGCAAGTTACATATGAGTATTTATAGGAAACAGTAAAAGCATTCCCTCGGATCCCCTTGAAGTAATTGATCGACTATATAAAATATACAAAGAGGAAGGTGCTGTTACTACTCCCTGTAACAGCACCTTCCTCCATCTAAAAGGAGATATTTTATCTGGTTATAGGCCTTATAACTGACTATGTAACTGCTAATTCCTATGGTTATACTGTCCAAAGCACTCCTTGTTGTTTTCTACTCCTAACTGTTTTTCTTCTTTGATATAACATCAAATATAACAGCTAACAGAAGCACTCCACCCTTTACAACCTTCTGCCAGTTAGAATCAACACGGCTGATGCTCATACCCTGATTAATAACACCCATTAGCAGAGCACCGACAATAACTCCGGATACCTTTCCGGTTCCACCGTAGGCAGAAGCACCACCAATGAAACAGGAACCAATTGCATCCATCTCATAGTTCTGACCGTAGGAGGGCTGTGCTGAAGTCATACGGGCAATGGTCATCATGCCGGCCAAAGCAGCCAGAAAGCCCATATTGGTATATGCAAGGAAATATATTCTGTTGGTATTAATACCGGAAAGTCTAGTCGCTTTTTCATTGCCACCCACTGCATAAAAATGACGTCCTAAGGTAGTCTTCGAGGTTATGTATCCATAGACTATAACTACAATGATTACAATAATTAAGGCCGTAGGAATACCCTTATGTCTGGAAAGCTGGTAAGAGAAGGCTATAATAACAGCAGATATAAGTACTGATTTCGCAAACATATTTAATAGGGGTTCCATTTCATAGCCCTTTTTAGCTTTTCTAATCCTACCCTGAATCTGCATCGTAAGATAAATTACACAGGCAATTATTCCTGCCAGCATACTAGTTAGATTGAAACCCTTCACATTGAAAAAATCCGGAATATAACAGTCCGCTCCACCACCAAACATCTTGATAAAGGTGTTATTCGTTAAGGAAACCGTTAAGCCATCCAAAACTACGTTGGAAAGTCCTCTGAAGATTAGCATGCCTGCTAAGGTTGTGATAAATGGCGGGACACGGACATAGGCGATCCAAAAGCCCTGCCATGCTCCGATGGCGGTACCCATAATCAGCATAAAGATAATTGCAATAATCCAATTCACACCCATATTTTCCATTAGGGTTGCTCCTGTCGCACCGACGAAGCATACGACCGAACCAACACTAAGATCGATATTACCACCCGTTAAGATACAGAGCAGCATACCGGTTGCTAATATGAATACATATGCGTTCTGTGAGATTAAGTTACTTACATTCTGCGGAAGAAGAATCTTTCCTCCTGTCCGCCATACAAAAAATGCAGTAATTAAGATCAACGCAACAATCATTGTATTCGTTTTTACAAATGTCATTATCTTTTCTTTACTCAATATATTCGATTTAACTAATGGCATAGCATTCGCTTTGTTCATGGTTTACGCTCCTTTATTACTTGTTTTCAGAATATGCCCCATAATATTTTCCTGCGTTGCACCTTCACCTTCCACCTCGCCGACGAGTCTGCCGCTATCCATAATGTAGATGCGATCGCACATTCCGATAACCTCGGCAAGCTCGGAGGAAATTACGATGACGGATCTTCCCTCTGCAACTAAGCGGTTAATAATACAATAAATTTCGTATTTTGCACCAACGTCAATACCTCTGGTCGGTTCATCCAGAATCAGAATATCAGGATCTGCATACATCCACTTTGCCAATAATACCTTCTGCTGGTTTCCTCCGCTTAGATTAGCAACCTTCTGCTCTATCGTCGGGCATTTGACATTTAGCTTCTCCTTCTGATTCTGTGCCACCACATATTCTTTATCTGCATCAATAATACCTAAATTGCTCACTCCTCTTAAGTTGGCGAGTGTCGTATTATGCTTAATTGAATTCGACAGGATTAAGCCATTCCCTTTTCTGTCTTCTGTGACATAAGCTAATTTATGTTGAATTGCAGCACTTACATTATGCAAATGCACTTCTTTTCCATTGATTTTGATCTTACCGGTAATGTTTTTACCATAGCTTCTGCCAAATACACTCATAGCCAGCTCGGTCCGTCCGGCGCCCATTAGTCCGGCAATCCCAACTACTTCGCCTTTTTTAACATTCAGGCTTACATTATCAACCACCTTACGCTCGTCATAAATCGGATGATAAACATTCCAGTTTTCTATCTCCAAGGCAAAATCGCCAATATTTTTTTGCTCTCTTTTCGGGAAACGGTCCGATATACTTCTTCCGACCATACCCTTAATAATGCGGTCCTCTGTAATTGTATCTACAGATTTTTTCAAGGTTTCAATAGTAGAACCATCACGAATGATTGTAATACTATCCGCAACATAAGCAATCTCATTTAACTTATGAGATATAAGGATGGAAGTCATTCCTTCCTTTTTAAATTGTATCAGTAAATCCAAAAGTGCCTTTGAATCCTTTTCATTTAAGGAAGCGGTGGGCTCATCCAAAATCAATAGCTTTGCATTCTTTGCCAGTGCCTTCGCTATTTCAACAAGCTGCTGCTTTCCTACACCGATATCCTTTACCAAGGTTCGAGAGGACTCCTGAAGCCCTACAATACGAAGATATTTATTTGCTTTATCATATGTTTCATTCCAGTCAATTGCAAAAGCTTTTCCTCTTTCGTTGCCCAGGAACATATTCTCGCCAATGGTCATATAGGGAATCAGGGCCAACTCCTGGTGTATAATAACAATACCCTTTTCTTCACTGTCTTTGATATTTGTAAAGTGGCAGGTTTCACCGTTATAGGCGACCTCTCCCTCATAGGAGCCGTGTGGGTAGATGCCGCTTAATATATTCATTAGTGTGGATTTACCAGCACCGTTCTCACCTACGAGAGTATGTATTTCGCCCTCTTCAACTTTTAAGTTAACGTTATCAAGTGCTTTAACGCCAGGGAAAGTTTTGGTGATATTTTTCATTTCCAGTAGTACTTTCGCCAATTGTATCCCCCTCCAAAATCTAAACATATTAGTATTACACTGAAAAAATGCAGGACTTCAATACGGATATCGATAATGCCTGCAATAACGGCTGATCTATTGCTTGAATACTGTATTCCCAGGATGATACATTTTAATATAACAGGCAGGATAACATCCTGCCTGTATATTATGCTATTGCAATTACTTTAGGATTACTTTAACTGATCTTCTGTGTAATATTCGGACTTAATTAACAGATCCTTGTAGTTATTAACATCTGCGAATACAGGCTCACAAAGGAAGGAAGGAACAATAAACTTACCATTATCATAGTCTGTAGTATTATTTACTTCAGCCTTCTCACCCTTCATGATTGCATCTACCATCTTAACAACCTGAGTTGCTAAGGTACGGGTATCCTTGAAGATTGACATGGACTGTTTTCCAGCGTTCATGTTCTTAACGTTAGCAATGTCGCAGTCCTGACCGGTCAGGATAGGCCATTTTCCGGTATAGGATGCTGTTAAAGCATTGGCTACACCAAGTGCTGTTGAGTCGTTAGAAGCCATAACTGCATCAAGCTGTGTTCCATCTGCATAGAAGGAAGAGATAATGTTTTCCATTCTGGTCTGTGCATTCTCTGTCTTCCAACCAGCGGTTGCAACGGTTGCGAAATCAGTCTGACCGGACTTAACAACTAATTTGCCTGCTTCGATATAAGGATTCAGAACATCCATAGCACCATTGAAGAAGTACTTAGCATTGTTATCACCAGGATCACCGGTAATCAGCTCAATATTGAAGGGGCCTGCTGCATTCTTCAGGTCTAATGCAGTTTCGATATACTGACCCTGCTTTGTACCAACCATATAGTTATCAAAGGTTGCATAGTAGGAAACAGCGTCTGTGTTCATGATCAAACGGTCATAAGCGATAACAGGAATGTTCTTCTCTTTCGCCTGTGCAAGAACGGTTCCAAGGGAATCACCATCGATGGAAGCGATAACTAGTACACTGACATTACTAGCGATCATGTTCTCAATCTGAGAAACCTGAGTCGGGATATCATCATCTGCATACTGCAGGTCAACCTTGTAGCCGGCTGGCTCTAATTCCTTCTTCATGTTAGCGCCGTCCGCGTTCCAACGCTGTAAGGTCTTGGTAGGCATACAAACACCGATGGTCTTGTCTCCGCCCTTACCGCCTGTTGCTTCGTCATCCTTCTTGCCGCATGCTACGAATAAGGATGCGATCATAGCTACGCAAAGAAGAATACCTATTACCTTTATCTTCATACAATAAATCCTCCCTTTTATTTGTTATTCCTACTGAATATAGTGTCAATACACCTTATGACATTAAATTCAATTATTACATATACAATATATCACAGGTTAAATAGGACTTCCTTGCAATGTACTGCACATTTTTATAGTAAATAACATGAATAGGATTCTGTATGAATACGCAATAACAAAATAATGCTATTGTTTTGGCAATTTTATACTGTTTGGCTCGGATCATTCCTCCGTTATGTATGGAACGTTAAGATAGACCTCCTC
>JAEYQV010000054.1 GCA_023409835.1 Bacillota bacterium | reverse complement strand
TGATGTTCAACTGAGTAACTAAAGCTGCTTCCATTGATAATCCCTCCTAGAGAAAGGATATCAACTGGGAAAGCCTTTGTACATTTTTATTTTCCACTAATTGAACATCTTTATTTTAGCATTTACAGCATTCATTATACTATCAGCAGATGGTCGTTGAGAAATACCATAACTATTATGTCTATAGCGTACGGTATTTATTAATTGTTTCATCACTCCAGATATGAGCTTCTATATATCTTTCCGGACCAAATTTTCCATCGTTATTCCAATCTTGCGGTAAACCATACTTTTTCATAATTACCAAAATTTCATCATACGTATATAGCTTTCTTCTGTATTCTTTCCAATCGTCATCTCTTGGCCATGGGCTGAATGTTGGATGAGAATCGCCGTATGTAAAAGAAACTGTTTTTAGGTCAAATTCTTCGATAGGAATCTTTATATAAGCACAGTCTTCAAACCAAGTACTTAGCCATGGACTATGCTCAACTACCATATAATGTGGTACATTTCTATTTATAGTTCCACCTTTTTTCAGAAATTCTTTTCTAATGATATCTTCATACATATGCCTTCTAAACATATATTCCGAATCACGCTGTGCACTCTGTGTAGTTGGCTTTTCTTCCTTAATTCTATTAAGGATGTTATTTGACTGCTCCATTGAAAGTTCTGATATATTTATAAAGGGACCAATCTTTCTATCAAAATAATGATATAAAAACATATTTAATCACCACCGCAGAATATTTTTTATTTTCATTGCTTAAATTCAATTCACTTTTTCCGATTATGCTTCTTATACACATTAAATCATCTTAGTTTTTCCAATCTTTTTGCTCTTTCAAAAGCAATCTCAAGAAACTCCCTTGGTTCCTTTATATGTTCATATCCTTTATTCATAATTTCGAGGGCAGTAGGACCTTTATAACCAATATCGTTAAGCTTTTTCATCACAACACCCCAATTAATATTACCATCGAATGGCATACGGTGCTGGTCAGCACTTTCATCATTATCGTGAAGATGTAGGGCCATTAATTTATCTCCATACATTGATAACAAATCAGTATTTTTAGAACGATAGTTTTGATGCCCGCTATCGAAGCAAAATCCTAATCTGCTTGAATTTATATGGTCAAATACGTATCCCAGATTATCAATATTTCTCAGATTTTCAAGAGCCACATTTACGCCTCGTTGTTCAGCTCTCTCAGTAATTTTTCTTATTCTATTTATACCAATCATATTTGCTTTGGGTGGATTCTCACCACTTGTAATGTGGACAATCATTGTAGGAATTTCAAATTCATTGCAATCGTCAACACATTGCAATAGATAATCAGTAATTTCATTACCATTCAAATTATCCAACCAAAAATCATTTATATTATCAAATGATGTATGAATGTTCTCAACAAACAAACTTTCGTGTCTTGCTAATTCAACGTTATGTTTATAATCAACATTACCAAATTCATCACTCCAATAAAGTAAAACTCCATCAAATCCCGCTGTTTTAATTAGCTGATAACGTTCCTTATATGGAACCACATACCCAAACCAATCAAAAATTGTAATCATACAACTTCCCCTCATTTATCAGCGAGCCTTCAACGCCTGGATGCCCTATGTTTTCCAGTCTTTTCTATTCTTCTATTTCTGAACCCGTGACATTAATACTACCGTCTCCACATGCGCCGTCTGCGGGAACATGTCCACCGCACATACCTTCTCAACCTGATAGCCTCTTGCCTGCAACACCTCCAGATCGCGGACTAGGGAGGTAGGCTTGCAGGATACATAGATAATCCGATCCACTCCAAAATCGATGATCTTGTCCAGAGCCTTCGGGTGGATTCCATCCCTCGGCGGATCTAGTACAATGATGTCCGGTTTACTTTTCAGCTCATCCACTACCTTAAGGACATCCCCGGCGATGAATTCACAATTGTTCAGGCCGTTTAAGGCTGCATTCTCCTTCGCTGCCTCCACCGCTTCTTCAACGATCTCAACACCGGTTACCTTACCGGCTACCGGAGCCAGGAGCTGGGCGATGGTTCCGGTTCCGCTATAGAGATCAAAGATATTCTTCTCCTTCGTATCTCCGACATATTCCCGCACCTTGGAGTATAGAACCTCGGCTCCCAGGGAATTCGTCTGGAAGAAGGAGAAGGTGGTAATCTTAAATTTAAGTCCTAACAGCTCCTCATAGATATAATCACGGCCATAAAGCAGCTCCGTTCGGTCGCTCTTTACAATATCTGCAGGACTGTCATTATAGGTATGGAGAATCCCCGTAATGGCTCCCTCCAGATTGAGTTTCAGCAGCTGCTGAACCAGTGTATTCCAGAACTCCTGCTTAGCCATCGCTTCTTCTTTATCTTGTAACTCCACCGCAGCTTCCTGTGTGGTCGTTATCACATTAATGAGAATTTCTCCCGTTTTTACTGCCTTTCGTACCAACAGATGTCTCAGATACCCTTTGTGGGAAAGCTTATGAAAATAAGTCAGTCCCTGCTTGGTGCAGCAATCTAAAACACAGGCTAATATTTTGTTATAATCCTGATCCACTATGGCACAATCCTCCACGGTAATAATATCGTGGAAGCTCCCCTTCTTATGGAGTCCTAAGGACAGCGGCCCGTCTTTATATTCATCTCCGAAGGAGAATTCCATCTTATTTCGGTAACCCCATTCAACCGGGCTTCCAAGAATTCCTTCAAATAGATAGTTCGTACACACCTCATCCAGAAGCCGTTTCACCTGCTCCTTCTTTATCATTAGCTGGGTGTCATAGGGCAGTGTCTGATAGCTGCAGCCTCCACAGTCTCCGAAGCTTCTGCAAGCACCGGATCTGGTCTCTAACGGTGATTGTTCAAGAACCTGAAGCAGTCTGCCCTCTGCCTTCCCATTTCGATTCTTCGTAACAGCAAAGCTGATTCTCTGACCGGGCAGTGCATTTTTTACAACAGCCCTCTCCCCCTCCAGCTCAAGTCTCCCCTTATTGGGAAAATCCACTCTATTAACTATCCCTTCATATACCTGTCCTTTTTTCATCTATGTTCATGGAATATCATATTTCTTCGGATCCTCAGGTCCACAGTCCTGCAATTCCTTTCGATACCCTTCGGAAATATAATCTTCCTCCTCCTTCCTTTCAGCCCATTTCTTCTCCGATACCGTACTATTATAATGAAAAGCATAATATTTGTCTACTGAATAATCTTACGGCGATCCGTTCCATTCTTTCTGCTTACCGTCTTTACCATACCCGATTACTTAAGCTCTCTATCATTTTATATGCTACATCCTTAACCGGTAACCATATTCTGCATTGCTTTTGGAAATGTGTGTCGCCAGGCGCACTGCAAACCGGAGCGAGAAATCTCTCCCGCTCCGGTTTAGTAATCATAGTGTATTCTACCGGTTCCTATCTTATGGCTGTAAAATAACTTTGATGCAGTTATCTTCCTTCTTATCAAAGATCTTATAGGCTTGGGGCCCCTGCTCCAAGGGAACCCTATGAGTGATAATATCCGTCGGGTCGAATTTACCTGACTTAATCTGCTCAAGGATCGGCTGTACATAGCGATGAACAGGGCACTGCCCCATCTTGAGAGTAACATTTCTGGAGAAGAAATCCCCCAGCGGAAACAGGTTATACCTGGTGCCATATACCCCAATCAGTACAACGGTTCCGCATTTTCTGACTGCTTTTGCAGCCATTTCTATGGCTGATTTGGAACCACCCTGAAGTCTTAGCAGCGTCTCTACCTTTTCCAGATTAGATGCCTTGCCATCCAATCCGACACAGTCCAATACCACATCTGCACCTCCATGGGTTATTTCATGGAGATATTCACCGGTGTCATCATAGTCTTCAAAATTAACAACCTCTGCACCATAGGTTTTGGCATGCTTCAGACGATATTCAATATAATCCACTGCAATTACACGCTTCGCTCCGGCCAGGAAGGACCATTTGATGGCTGTCAGTCCGATCGGACCACAGCCCAGGATTATGACGGTGTCTCCTTGCTTAACACCTCCGTTCTCTACTCCCCAGTAAGCGGTTGGAAGTACATCGGTAAGGAATAATGCCTGTTCATCCTTAAGCTCCTCCGGGACCATTACCGGCCCCACATTGGCATAAGGAACTCTAAGATACTCGGCCTGTCCGCCGTCATACCCGCCATAGGTGTTACTATAGCCGAAGATACCTCCACATTCCCCATAGGAATTGGAATTGTCACACTGGCTCCAGTATTCATGTTCACAGAACCAGCAATGTCCGCAGGCAATCGGAAACGGAACGATGATCCGATCTCCTTTCCTTACCTTCGTAACCTCAGGGCCAGCCTCTTCCACGATGCCCATGGTCTCATGTCCCAGGATAAAACCCTTGGGCATATTCGGAACAAATCCGTGATACAGATGCAGGTCAGAACCGCAGATTGCAGTCATCGTAACTCTGACAATGATATCATCCGCTTTCCTTATCCTCGCATCCTCCACCTCTGATAATTTTACTTTTTTTATACCTTCGTATACCAATGCCTTCATTTGAGCAGCATCCTTTCCTATGCTTATTTAAGCTTAGGTTAACCCCTGATCAAAAGATTATTCCCTGTACCTGTGGAAGTGTAGCATCAAAAAAGCAGCTCCGACCTTGAGTATTCCAAAGCCAAAGCTGCCACAAAAGCATATTCTTTACTGTAATCCCTCGACCACAGCCAGATAGGTAATCGATGTAACCTCATCATTTTCCACAATAAACATTAGGGAGGACTCCCCTTTGGTATAAGTATAGGATCCGTTCTCACCCTTATAATCGTCACCGTAGGCTGCCAGCATCTCCTCCAGAGTCGAACCAATGTAGATTCCTTCCTTAGTACTTACGGAATCATCCTTGAAATATAGGGAGGAGATATAATCCTTATCTCCGTTAGGATAAGTAGTTAACTCAATACCGCTGTAGTAATAGGTTTTGTCCATACCGTCAAAGGCGCAGCTTTTTGCTTCAAAATAATCCTGCGGATCACCCAAGGCTTTCAAAACGGAGGTCGCATCCGTGTTCATCTGAATTGCTGTCCCATTATAATCAAATTCGAAGCCCGGTGCCGGCTTTACCACATCCTTGGAGGTAGCTTCCTTCGCTGCATTCTCCTCTGTCCCCTGCTTCGTTTTACTCTGATCTTCAGAATTATCTGCCGGATTCTTAGAGCCACAACCGGTCAGAAGTAATGCTGCCATGATACATATCAATAACTTTTTCATATGATTCTCCATTCTGCCGCTGATTTACGGCTGATAAACTATATACTATTAAGTAAAAATTTACTTTCCTAATGCATCTTACCCCTGACTCTCTGCACTAATTCAAAATATATTTATTATATGCAAGTGAATTTCGCGCAGAAAGCTATTCGGTTAATTTCGTCGTCCGATGAAAGCTTTTCCGGTTAGTTTCTTCGTACGGTGAAAACTATCCGGTTTACTCCTTCGTCCGATGAAAGCTTTTCCGGTTAGTTTCTTCGTACGGTGAAAGTATTATTCCTCTAACTCCGAAGTCTGGACCGCGGCACCATAGCTCTTCAGATAACCGAATTCCTTCAGCTCCCTCTCCTGATCGGCCTTCATCTCATAGTAGAAGTCGATTTTATCCTCCCAGATCTTCGTTAGCTCCGGATCCTGTCTGTGATCCTCAAGTCCATATTCCTCGCTGAGCAGCCTGCCGAAGTAATCCGAGAATTTCTCTGCTCCTGACAGATTAAGATGCAGACCGGCATCATAGGTGTCGGTGGTATAATCTATCCCCATCTTATCCGTATCCTTCAGGAAATTAATATAGGTAAGATCATTCTCCTTGGCATAATCCACCATCTGCTGGTCCCATTCCTCATACCAATGAGGATAAACACTGGGTGATTTGATTAAAATAAGTTGGATGTCATTCTCCTTGCAAAGCTTCGTTATCTTATCCAGGTAGGCATAAGCGTTGTCGCCGAAGCGGTAATCCGGAAGCTTTCTTCCCTCCGGAATAATCGTAACCGGTTTGGTATCTATGCGCATCAGGTATCCATTATGAGTGATCGTATCCTTTTGGAACAGGTATTTAAAATCCTCCCCCGTCAATGCATTCCATCTGGAATGATATCTTAGAAGCGGAAAGATGTAGGTAATCAGATCCTCGTTCGGCATCATGGAAGCCTTAATCGCTCCGATTTTCGCTTTGGACAGCTTCATCCCATCCAAGGTGAGACGGTTGTAGGCTTCCTTCTGAGGCTCGTTATACTTTAAAGCTAGAACATTAAATACAACAGCCTTCGGCTTTTCATAGGTCAGGGTGTCCTCCAGCAGGTAATAGCTCTGCCAGACCAATTGCTGAGCACTTCCCCTGATGTAGCTGGTGATGCCGTATTTCTCCCATAGTGTGACCGGTGAGATATTGGAGAACACCTCACAATCTCCGATAAAGATCACATCATGTTGTTTCACTTCATCATAGTATTCTTCAATCATGCTGCCTTCATGAATCTCCGTCATATACTTCGGCATCAGTAATCTCTGCAGAAATACAAGGAAAACTATGAGGAAGCAGATTGCTGCTATATTAATCAGTAATTTTTTCTTCATGCTTTCATAACCTTTCTTAGAACCTGCTGTAGATAAACTGGTTCGAGTCATAGCCGATCCCGTAGGCTCCGAATAATAATACCGCCAGGAACAGGACAAAGTAGGCGGTGTAACGAAGCAGCAGATGCCGTCCGGCCAGCTTTTCCCTCATACTTCCATCTCTTGATTGCAGGCTGACCACAAGCAGTAAGGAAACCGCCAGTATTAATACTACATAGTCCGCAATCGTAAGCCCCAGCTGCATAAGACCTCCCCGGAACAGCTCAGGAAGATTCCATTTTGTAAAGATGGTTCCGTACATACGGAAGGTTGTTCTCACATTGACATAGCAATCAAGGGTTCTTAGAAAACTCATCAGCCAAAAGGTTCTGATCACCTGAAATGCCCGGTACCAGAAGGTATGTCCTACCTTAAATCTCTCGTGAAATTTATTATACAACGGAATACATTCCTGAGAAACCAGAATCACCAGGCAATTTAACAATCCCCAGACAATAAAATGCCAGGCAGCTCCATGCCAAAACCCAGTTGTAAACCATACGATAATCGTGGCAATATAGACCGGTATTCTCTTACCGATCTCATCTCCAAACTTTGCCCTGCATTTCTTTGACAGGTTCAGCATGGTCTTACTGACGGAGATCGGATAAAACATATAATCCTTAAACCAGGTGCCCAGGGTGATATGCCATCTTCTCCAGTACTCCGTGATGGATTTAGAGAAATACGGTCTCTCAAAGTTCTCCTTCAGGCGGATTCCCAACAGCTCCGCCACACCAATGGCGATATCAATGCCTCCGGTAAAGTCAGCATACAGCTCAATCGCATAGAAAAACATACCGATCAGGACATAGACTCCCTGATATTCCTCCGGCTGATGGACTATGGTGCTGACAGCTATAAAAAGTCGGTCTGCAATCACAAGCTTCTTAAAGAAGCCCCAAAGAATTCTCTGCAGTCCGAAGGATATGTTCCTGGAATTATAGGTATGTGTACAAAATAACGTTTCCTTCAAATCATCAAAACGGCTGATCGGTCCCTGGATCAGCTGCGGAAAAAACGATATAAATAATGCCAGCTTAAAGGGATTCTTCTCGGCGGGGTATTTATCACGGTATATGTCAATGATATATCCCATGGTTTGGAAGATATAGAAGGATATACCGAGGGGCAGGACAAAACCAAGCATCGGCAGCTGTGTATCCATCTTGAACAAATCGAAAACCGAATTGATATTATAGATCGTAAAATCCGAGTACTTCAATACTGCCAGAATACCAAAATTGAATAATAGACACAGGATCAGCCATTTTCTCTGCTTTCCTTTCATCTTGGCCTTATAAGCCTTCCGTTCTTCTCTGGAAAGCTCCTCCTTCTTCTCCTTCAGATAAACCGCCTGACGGTTCTGAAGAAGGTCCATTCTCCGGCTTGCATAATAGGTTGACAGGGTCGTTGCCAGGATATAGATAAGATATACCGGGCCGGAAAACAAGTAAAACACATAGCTTGCCAGCAATAACAGCATCCATTGGTACTTTTTTGGGATCAGATAGTATACGGTCACTGTTATCACCAGAAATAGTATGAATCGATATGACGTAAAAAGCATAAACAATCTCCGTTCTTTCAGAAATCCGTGAATTTGGGCTTATACACAAATTCAAACTTGTGAAAATCTAGTTCTCACAGTC
>JAEYQV010000057.1 GCA_023409835.1 Bacillota bacterium | reverse complement strand
TGAGCCTGGATTATGGTGAGGAGGCCGGAATCGGCATCTACATACTAACCCATGATAATCCGGATGCAGTAGATGCTGAGGTTTATATCGAGAACTTCTATGATAACGGGGATTATGGTAATAGTGTATTTCTGCTGATTGATATGTATCATCGGGATGTAGTCATTGAAGGGTACGGAACCGCAGAAAGCTATATTCATTCCGGTCGCGGAGATGTCATCCGAGAAGAAATTACACCTTATCTCTCCGACGGAGAATATGGCACTGCATTTCAAATCTTTATTGAAAGATCAGCCGCTTATATGGAGGATGATTCCCAGCTAAACTATGATTTTGATTATAGCTATGACAGTAAAGGCAACTACGTTTATGAAGGTGGTTCCACATATAATGACCCGGCTAAAAACGTGCTGACCAATTTATGGTTCCAGCTCCTGATCTCCTTAGGAATCGGAGGTATTGCGGTAGGTGTTATGGCTTATAATGCAGGTGGCAGAATGACAGCCGGTGGTAATACTTATATGGATTCAAATCATTCGGGGCTAATCGGAAGAAGAGACCTGTATCTGCGTACCACGGTTACACGAGTTCGCAAGCCTCAGAATAATAACAATAATAGTCGGGGTGGCTTTAATGCCGGGGGCTTCCGAGGCGGTGTATCCTCCGTTGGTCATTCCCACAGCACCAGCAGAGGTAAATTTTAGTGGATATTCATTCATATCCATTATATAATGGAAGCATGAATTTACATGAGCCGATATAACAGAATACAATATGCTTTATGTTATGGAATAGGAGGAAGACGTATGGGTTTATTTTCAAAGCAGTTCGCAAATGTCGTTGAATGGCAGGAGTTCCGCGACGATATGATCTTTTACAAGTGGAGTAACGACGAGATTAAGAAGGGGAGCCGATTGATCATCCGTCCCGGTCAGGACGCTATCTTCCTGTATAACGGTAAGATAGAGGGTATCTTTAAGGATGAGGGTGATTACGATATCGAGTCCCAGATTATCCCGTTCTTGTCTACCTTAAAGGGCTTCAAATTCGGGTTCAACAGCGGTATGCGTGCAGAGGTGTTGTTTGTCAACACGAAGGAATTCATTGCTAAATGGGGCACCCAGAATGCAATTAATATCCCTACCCCGTCACTGCCCGGCGGTATGCCGATCCGAGCAAACGGAACCTTTACCTTCAAGGTAACGGATTATGTTAAATTAATCGATAAGATTGCAGGGGTCAGAACCAATTATGCAGTAGAGGATGTACGGTTAAGGATCGTCTCGGTTCTGGATCAGCTTCTGATGAAGTGGATCTCCAAGGAAGGCAAGGATATGTTCAATCTTCAGGCCAACTCCTTTGATATAGCCTCCGGAATCAAAACGGATCTGGATATGCAGATTTATGATACCGGATTATCGGTTACAGGCTTCAACATCATGAGCTTTACCTATCCGGAAGAGATTCAGGCAATGATCAACAAGAACGCATCTCATAGCATGGTCGGCGATCTCAACCGTTATCAGACAATTGCAATGACGGAGGGTGTCACGAACGGCAAGGTTAAGGGAGGCGGTGCCGCCTCCGATATGGCAGGCATGATGATGGGTATGACCTATGCCAACCAGATGCTGCAGAACATGAACCAGGCCGCACAGCAGCCTAATGCTGCCCCGTCCGGACAATCCGGAACGAAGCCTAACTTCTGTCCGAACTGTGGTCAGAAGACCGGTGCTGCTAATTTCTGCCCGAATTGCGGCCAGAAGCTGATATAGGATAAATCAAACAGAACGCAGGTGTAAGGATCAGATAACATATATCATAAGGAGCTTAAGAACGTATTGCATGCTTTATGTGCAATACGTTCTTTTTCATAAGTAGTGATTCCTGTAGAGCCTATCTTCTTAGAGCTGCCCTATTGCATCTCAATAATTTATTCTTTATATGGATTTCATCGTAATTTATGTTATAATGTCATTATTCGGAAAGCAGGAATGGTATTATAAGGTAAGTAAAATGACATCTTTAGCAAGGAGATAAACGATGAATGAGAGTATTTTAGTGGTAGATGATGAGGTAGAAATCGCCGATCTTTTGGAATTATACCTGACTAACGATGGTTATCGGGTTTATAAATATTATAACGGCTTTGAGGCACTGGAATGCATCAAGAAAACCGAACTGGATCTGGCTGTTCTGGATGTAATGCTGCCCGATATTGACGGCTTCCGGATTTGCCAGAAAATAAGGGAAAGCAGATACTTTCCGATCATCATGCTGACCGCAAAGGTAGAGGACATCGATAAAATTATGGGCCTGACCCTGGGGGCAGATGATTATATCACTAAGCCCTTCAATCCACTTGAAGTGGTAGCACGGGTAAAATCTCAGCTTCGGCGTTATATGAGGTACAACCATACGGAACCTGCTGCCCAGACTCTGAATGAGCTGGATATCAGGGGCCTGGTGATCAATCGGGATACTCATAAATGTACCTTATATGGCAAACAGCTGCAGCTTACCCCGATCGAATTCTCCATCCTATGGTATCTCTGCGAGAACCGGGGAAAGGTTGTTTCCTCGGAGGAACTTTTTGAAGCTATCTGGGGTGAAAAATACTTTGATAGTAATAATACGGTCATGGCTCATATCGGGCGCCTAAGGGAGAAGCTCCATGAACCATCCCGGAATCCAAAGTTTATTAAAACCGTATGGGGGGTTGGCTATCAGATTGAGTAGAAGTAAGAATTTTAAGCGTGAATTAACTCTTAGAATAATAAGCCGTTTTTTTAATACTGTCGTAATTTACCTGATTTGCATCGTAGTGCTGCTATTATTCTCCAAATTTATCCTGAGCCAGTGGACATGGTACTCCTCCGATCTCTTATACCCTATGCTGCACTGGATTTCGGAACATAGCTTTGATTTTTCTCTTATTATATTCAGTATCGGTTTTATCATCATATTTATTATCTATTGGCGCAAAACACTGGGCTTCCTTGATGATGTAATTCACGCGACTGCAAATATGTATGATTCCAAGGATGAACTGGTTGTACTCCCTGCCGAGCTTAAGGAGGTTGAGAACCAGATGAACCAGATTAAGCTTAATCTTCGTCAAAATGAACGGGCTGCCAAGGAAGCAGAGCAACGGAAAAACGATTTGATCGTATATCTTGCCCATGATCTGAAAACCCCTCTTACCTCAGTCATCGGTTACTTGACGCTGCTACGGGATGAGGGCAGGATTTCAGAGGAGCTTAGGGAGAAATATTTGGCCATATCCTTAGAGAAGGCAGAACGCCTGGAGGAGCTCATCAACGAATTCTTTGAAATAACAAGATTTAACCTGACGAATCTTACTCTGGAGTTAAGCACCGTTAACCTTTCCCGTATGCTTGAGCAGATTTCCTATGAATTCAAACCGATACTGGCGGATAAGAATCTTACGTGCAGCTTACAGGCTGCCCGGGATATTGAGATTAAGTGTGATGTCAATAAGCTGCAGAGGGTATTTGATAATCTGCTCAGGAATGCAGTGAATTACAGCTTCCCCGGTACCTGTATCGAGATCACCGCAGTCCCGGAGAGAGACGTTATATCACTGGAATTTAAAAATCACGGTAATACCATTCCACTGGAAAAGCTCAACCGTATCTTCGAACAATTCTACCGGCTGGATACTGCACGAACGACAAGAACCGGCGGTGCGGGTCTTGGTCTGGCGATAGCGAAGGAGATTCTTGAGCTTCATCACGGTACAATTACTGCCACCAGTGATAATGATATCATAAGCTTCCATATAACCCTTCCGAAACTTCCTTAAGAATTTCGCAAGAATTTTGTCGGTAAAAATGTAGTTTTTATTAATATAAAATACAGTTATTATTTATAGAAAACAAATAAAGAACATTCTCTGCTTTGCTATACTTTTAAGTATCAGGGCTGAGAATGTTTTTTTAATTTAAAACGGTATCGCCTGCGTGATTTAGCTATGGATCTTACATAAGAAAGGATTTGAAATCTATGTCTTGCACTAACATGATACCGCCATTTCCATACCTCCTGCCGGTCAGGAGACTACAGCGGAAAATCTGTTTCTATACAAAAATGCATTTTGATAAAAACCACTATGCAATGTGTAAGGAAGGCAGTCTGCTCCCAATAAAGGTCTTTGAAGCAGGCCCCATAACAGCCGGAAGGGATCATACTTCCAGTCCCCAGCTGATCGCCGATAAGCTCCATAATCTCAAGCTTGCTGTGGAGGCCTTAAATAAGCTGGTCATCCGGCCGAACGAGACCTTCTCCTTCTGGCAGCTGGTCAGGCATGCCGGCCTCAGTCATACCATTACTGAGGGCTTCCCGCAAAAGCATGGCAATATTGACAGCGACTACGGCGATGGTCTGTGCCAGCTAAGCAGCCTGCTATTCTGGCTTTTTCTTCATTCTCCTTTAACCGTAATCGAGAGGCATCCCCATTCCTTGATGGAATGTTTTGAAGGTGAGTTATCCATACCTGCAGGAATGGATGCAGCCGTCTGTGAAGGCTGGCTGGACTTGAAGGTAAAGAACGAGACCGGCTATAATTATCAGCTGTTGCTATCCGTAGACGAGGATCAGCTATACGGAAGTATCCTCTCCGATAAATGGACGGTATTTGTATATGAGGTATATCATCAGGATATGGTTTACTTTAAAAAGGGAGATTACGTATACCGACGGTTAACTGCTTTCCGTAATAAAATTAATACAAATACCGGCAAGATGACCAAGCATTATCTTTTTGATAATATATGTAGAATCGGCTATGAGCTGCCGATAGATACAACCATCATGAACATAGGAGGCTTACTTTAATGAAAAAAAGAATTGGAATTATTTTTGGAGGTTGTTCGTCAGAGTATCCGGTATCGCTTCAGTCTGCTTATGCTGTAATCAAAGGACTCAATCCCTCACTTTATGAAAAGGTATGTATCGGTATTACGAGGGAGGGCTCCTGGTATCGATATTACGGCGACCCGGATAAAATCCCGGAGAATACCTGGTATACCATGCCGGAGGAGTGTGTCCCCGTCACAATATCACCGGATCGCTTCAGCCATGCTATCATAGAGCTTTCCAAGAGTGGAATAAAAAGAACGAAGCTGGATGCTGTTTTCCCGGTATTACACGGGAAAAACGGCGAGGATGGGACCATCCAGGGACTACTGGAGCTTGCCGGCATTCCTCTGATTGGGTGTGGTACTCTGGCCTCAGCACTGTGTATGGACAAGGACCGTGCACACCGGCTTGTCTCCACTGCAGGAATTGCCGTCCCTGAAGCAGTGGTTCTAACCGGATCGGTATCTGATGAGGAGCTGTATCAGAGGACAAGCCACCTCCACTTCCCTGTCTTTGTTAAGCCCATGAAGGCCGGCTCCTCCTTTGGTATCACTAAGGTATATTCGCAGGAGTGTTTACCGGCAGCTGTAAGAACAGCCTTTGAGCACGATGACGAGGTCATCCTGGAGGAAAATGTGGAGGGCTTTGAGGTAGGATGCGCCGTCCTTGGGAATACGGAGCTGACCATCGGCGAAGTAGATGAGATTGAACTGACCGACGGATTTTTTGACAATACGGAGAAGTATACCCTGAAAACCTCCAAAATCCACATGCCTGCAAGAATTGACACCACAACAGCAGATAAAATTAAAGAAACTGCCGCTGTCATTTACAGAACCCTTGGATGCAAAGGCTTCGCTCGGGTGGATATGTTTCTGACCCCGGATGGAAGGATTGTATTTAACGAGGTCAATACCATACCCGGCTTTACCTCACACAGTCGTTATCCTAATATGATGAAAGGCATCGGTATATCCTTCGAGGAGATTTTAAATAAGCTGGTGGAGCTGGGTTCTGCCATATGACGGAGGTTTATTTAGACCAGATGGATATTCATAAGGGCAACCTTATATTAATCAATAAGGATTACCCTTTAATTGATCAGGATAACCGTCCGCCGTTAGTACCTCTCAATCATAAATTCCCGGAGCTACTGTTGGAAGTAAAGGCTGCTTCTGTATTATCCCATCTGCTTACGGAGCTAAGCGGCTCTGATGTAATACTCCCCGTCAGCGGGTACCGTTCCTACTACGAGCAGAAGGAGATATATTTCAGTTCCCTGTCCGAGCTGGGCTTAGAATTTACTGAAAAATATGTGGCTCCTCCGGGCCATAGTGAGCACCAGACCGGTTTAGCAATTGATCTGGCACACCTGCAGGAGCAGATTGATTTTATCTGCCCGGATTTTCCCTACGAAGGAATCTGCAATGAGTTCAGGAATAAAGCCCCTGATTATGGCTTTGTGGAACGTTATCAAAGCGGCAAGGAGAAAGTCACCGGTATCGCCCCTGAACCCTGGCATTTCCGGTATGTCGGATTTCCTCATTCCAGACTGATGCATGAGCAGAATCTATCCTTGGAGGAATATATCGATTATCTGAAGGATTATCCCAGTACGGGACAGCATTTAACCATCAGTCACTGTGCACACCTCTTCGAAATATATTATATTAATTTATCTGCAGCTGTACGCACAAGAATAAAGCTTCCGGAAAATTCATTATATCAGATATCGGGCAATAATGTGGATGGTATCATTATCACCCTATGGAGGAAAGACAATGAATTATGATAAGACAGAGAAACAGCAGTCCGCTCCTGTAAGGGATCATTGCAGAGACAGGTCCTGGTTGGAGATTAATCTTACGAACCTAATACACAATACCCAGGTGTTGCAGCAAATCATGCCTAAGGGCTGTGAAATGATGGCAATCGTAAAGGCAAATGCTTATGGGCATGGAGCAGATAAAATAGCCCATTGCCTAAACACGATCGGAATCAAAGCCTTCGGTGTTGCAACGGCTGATGAGGGAATCGCGCTACGAAAGCGTGGCATCCATGGTGAGATCCTAATCTTAGGTTATACAGATGTGGCCCGGGTTGAAGAGCTGATACATTATAGATTGACTCAGACCGTGATTGATTACGATTACGCCCTTAAGCTGGAGGAATGCGGCAGACCTCTGCCGGTTCATATAAAGATCGATACGGGAATGCATCGAATTGGCATTCCTGCAGAGGATACCGATAATATCAATCAGCTGTTTCGGTTTCATAATCTGAGAATTCGCGGGATTTATACGCATTTATCTGTTGCCGACAGCATTAAGCCGGATGATGTCCTGTATACGAACAGCCAACTGAAAGCTTTCTCTGCTCTGTTAAAGGAGCTTTCCGAACGGTCGGTGAAGCTTCCAAAGCTCCATATTCAAAGCAGCTACGGTCTTCTCAATTATCCGGAATTGCATTGTGATTATGCCAGAATAGGAATTTCCTTATATGGTGCTTCCAGCTATCCAAACGATCATACCAGACTACATCCTGACCTGCTTCCTGTTCTGTCTATGAAGGCCAGGGTAGCCCTCATTCGGGAGGTCGAGGAGGGGGAGCCTGTAAGCTATGGGAGGACCTTTACCGCAAAACGAAGGAGCAGAGTGGCGCTGCTTCCCGTCGGCTATGCAGATGGTCTGCCCCGCAGCCTCTCCTGCGAAGCAGGCAGTGTGTTGCTTCATGGCTGTATCGCACCGATTATCGGGAGAATCTGTATGGATCAGCTTTTAGTGGATGTAACAGATATTCCGGAGGTTAAGCCCGGTGATATCGCTACCCTAATCGGAAGAGATGGCTCCCGTGAAATAACGGCCCCGGAAGTTGCCGCTCGTTCCGGAAGTATCACCAATGAGCTATTCAGCAGATTAGGCGATCGTCTGGACAGGGTATATATTTATAATACTCCATTCTCCCTGCTAACACCGAGGTTGGATACTGTACCTGCTTATCTATAGCACCTGGAATCGAATGAGCCGAATAATCGGATCGTCTGCCTGTGGCAGCTAATCGCTAACAAGATGAAACGATGAAACATCCCATGTTATGAATTAGAAAGGGTTATTGCAGAACTGTTGCATATTGATATGCAAGAAGCTCACGCAATAACCCTCATGTTTTAGTAATTCCTCACAGTACTTAGCTTACCCGGAATACCTCATCCGTCATCAGTCTCTGAAGCCTGTTGTTGGCATCCTCCGCAGTGCTTCCCTTTACACCGAAGTAAAACTTAATCTTCGGTTCTGTACCGGAGGGACGGATTGCGCACCAGGCATCCTCCTCCAGTTCAAAATATAATACATCGGAATTCGGAAGTCCGGTCGGGGTAACCGTTCCGGTTATAAGATCCTTCACCGTATCTTCCCTGTAGTCCCGGATTTTAAGAATCCGGTAGCCGCCGGCCGCCTTCGGAGGGTTGCTTCGATAGCCTTCCATAATTGCCTTGATTTTCTCTATACCTTCAATACCCTTTAAGGTGACAGACACCAGATCCTCCATATAGTAACCATACTTCTCATAGATCCTTATCATCTGATCATACAGGGTGATTCCCTTAGATTTATAATATGCTGCCGCCTCACACAGAGCCATCACTGCAACGATTGCATCCTTATCTCTGGAATGAGTACCGATCAGACAGCCATAGCTTTCCTCATAACCGAAGATGAATTCATTGGAGCCCGTTTCCTTAAAGAGCTTAATCTGCTCTCCGATATATTTGAAGCCGGTCAGGACTTCGATCAGTCTGGCCCGATAATGCTCTGCAATCCGATCTGAGATGTTACCGGTAACAATCGTCTTAACCAGGGCTGCATTCGCCGGAAGAAGTCCCTTCTCCGCCTTCTGGGAGAATTCATACTCAGCTATTAAGGCTCCGGTCATATTTCCGTTAAATAGAACAAACTCACCCTCCGGATTCCTAACCTGTATTCCTAAGCGATCCGCATCAGGATCAGTGGCCAGAATCAGATCTGCAGCGACCTCTTCTGCCAGCTTCCTGGCAAGAGTAAATACCTTGGGATCCTCCGGGTTCGGATATCCTACGGTTGAGAACTCCGAGTCCGGCTGCTCCTGCTCCGGAACCACATATACATTCTCAAAGCCCAGCTCCTTTAAGATTCTGCGGACAGGGAGATTACCGGTACCGTTTAACGGTGTGTAGACAATGCTTAATTTCTTCCCCTCTTCGCTCAACGGATTAATAACAAGCTTTTTCAGCTCTGCGATATATTTTTCATCAATATCCTTTCCGATTACCACGAGCAGTCCCTTCGCCAGGGCCTCCTCCTTTGTCATGGTTTTCGCCTTAGAAAAGTCTGTGATGGAATTAACCTCCTGAATAATTTCCACATCCTTGGGTGATGTGATCTGTGCCCCATCCTCCCAATATACCTTGTAGCCGTTATATTCAGCCGGGTTATGACTTGCTGTAATCACAATACCCGAGATGCAGCCCAGCTCCCTGACAGCATAGGACAGCTCCGGAGTTGGTCTAAGAGACTCAAAAAGGTAAGCCTTAATCCCATTTGCTCCAAGGCATAAAGCCGTATCCAGTGCAAATTCCGGCGACATCCTTCTGGAATCGTAGGCAATTGCAACTCCTTTGCTCTCACCACCCTGCTTCCTGATATAGTTCGCAAGTCCCTGCGTAGCTCTGCGTACAGTGTATATATTCATCCTGTTAACTCCGGCTCCCAGGATTCCTCTTAAACCACCGGTACCAAACTCCAGATCACGGAAAAATCTTTCTTTAATTTCTTTTTCATTTCCCTGTAAAGCTACCAGCTCAGCTCTGGTAACCTCGTCAAAGTATGGGTTTGTTAACCACTCCTGATATCTTAATTCATATTCCATACTCTAAACCTCTTCCTTTCCAACATAGTATCTACCTTCGTAGATTATATCTTCATTTACATGCATGTATTCATATGAAAGCATGCTTTCATACGAATGCATACGTTAACTGCATATCATATGAATGAAATTTGACTTGCATCAAGGTTCTAATAATACCACTCATTACTTCCATTCCCAAGGAGATTCCACTGTGGGAGATTATCCCCAAAAACATACAGTATCATGATACAATGCTTTATTGCTAAAAGCAACCTATTTTTATCGCTCTAAAGCACCGTTTTTCAACGCTTTCAATTTTTAGTTCAGGCCATTCGCTTGTAGCCGAAGGAATAAATCAGGGCTGCCCTCCAGCCTTACGGTTGGATGACAGCCCTTACTTATATTATTATTGATATCAGGATAAGTGAATAACTCAGAGCAATCAGTGCCTATAACCCGTCACTGTAGTCGTCTTCATCGATGCCCTTAAGGTTGAATTCGGTCTCCGTCCAGTCACCGTCATTATGGCTGTTCTCACCATAATTTACATGAGCGTCATCAACTCCCGGAATTGCATCCTCTCTTTGCAGGTCATCCTCTTCCTTTTCGTATTTATCCTCATCATAAACAAATTCCGCTACTCCGTCTTCAATATCAACATCATAGGGTTCCTGATCCTCGTCAAAAAATTCTTCGGAATTGTAATCATCTTCAGAATATTCAAAGGTATCAAACTCATCGGAATAGTTACCGTCACCCTCAAGATCCTCTGACAGCATATATTCTTCCTGCAGATCGGAATCCAACTTCACGGAACGGTATCTCTTCATACCGGTACCGGCAGGGATCAGCTTACCGATGATAACATTTTCCTTCAGACCAATCAGTGGATCTACCTTACCCTTGATTGCTGCTTCTGTCAGAACCTTCGTCGTTTCCTGGAAGGAAGCTGCTGACAGGAAGGAATTGGTTGCCAGGGATGCTTTCGTGATACCAAGCATAACCTGTTTGCCTTCTGCAGGCTCAAGTCCCTCAGAAAGTAACCTGTTGTTCTCATCCTCAAACTCAAGGATATCAATCAGGGTGCCCGGCAGGAAGACGGTATCTCCATTGTTCTCGATACGAATCTTCTTCAGCATCTGACGTACAATAACCTCGATGTGCTTATCGTTGATATCAACACCCTGCAGGCGGTAAACTCTCTGAACCTCTTGTATCATATAGTCCTGAACAGCACGAACACCCTTGATCTTTAGAATATCATGAGGGTTAACGCTACCCTCGGTCAGCTCGTCACCGGCCTCGAGTACATCGCCATCCATAACCTTTATTC
>JAEYQV010000045.1 GCA_023409835.1 Bacillota bacterium | reverse complement strand
GAATTGAAATTGTTTATCAGGAAGTAGATACGGCATTGTTTCCGGCCCAGACGGTAGCTGAAAACATCTTAATGAGCAAGATGGTCGGAGGAATGAAGGGAAAGTGTGCAATTAATTGGAAGCAGATTAGGAAAGAGGCCAGAGAGGTCTTAGACCGTTTGCATATAGACGTGGATGTGGATCAGCTGGTCGGAAATTTGAGCTTGGCACAAAAGCAGATGGTTCTTGTAGCCAGGGCTGTAAAAGAGAAATGTAATTTCTTAATTCTGGACGAGCCCACCGCACCCTTAAGTATTACCGAAACTCAGGAGCTGTTTAATATAGTAAATGGACTGATGAAAACAGAGAATATCGCAGTACTGTTTATCTCACACAGACTCCAGGAAGTAAAAGACCTATGTAAGACTATTACGGTTATGAGAAATGGGCAGATCGTAGATGAGCAGCCGATCACAGCGGACCTTACTATAAAGATGATTGTTGAGAAAATGCTGGGACAAAGCTTTGATGAGAATTTCCCTAAAGCAGTACTGACTCCCGGTGATATCTCCCTGGAGGTAAAGAACCTGTCCGATATGAATCAAATGGTCAAGGATGTCTCCCTCTATATCCGTAAGGGTGAGATCATAGGAGTTGCCGGTCTGGTAGGTGCAGGTAAGACAGAGCTGTGCAAGCTGCTATTTGGAGATAATAAAAAAGCTAAGGGACAAATTTTCCTAAACAATAAGGAGCTGAATATCAAATCACCTACGGATGCGGTTAAGGCAAAATTGGGATTGGTTCCGGAGGAACGAAGGAAGGAAGGCATTCTTGTTGACGAACCGGTATATTTTAATTTGTCAGCAGCAGCCTTATCAAAATTCTGTTCGAAGTTTGGTTTTGTTAACAAAAACAGTGAAATCCAAAACGCAAAGGGCTATATATCATCTCTTGGTATTAAGACACCCTCTGAGCATCAGCTGGTGAGATATCTGTCCGGCGGAAATCAACAGAAGGTATCCGTAGGAAAATGGTTAGCGGCTGATTGTGAGGTTTATATCTTTGATGAGCCTACGAAGGGTGTAGACGTTGGAGCGAAGAGAGATATTTTCCAGCTGATTCAGGACATTGCTAAGTCCGGAAAATGTGTTTTGTATGCAACCTCTGAGACCAATGAAATTCTGGCAATATCGGACAGAACCTATGTAATGTATAATGGACAAATTATGGCTGAGTTGAAAACGTCAGAAACCTCAGAAGAAGAAATTATGTATTATTCAACAGGAGGCAAATAAAGTGGCAGACAAATCAAATAGTAAGAAGAAATTTCATATAGGAAAATTTATTACGGATTGGGCGGCAGTAATCACTGTAGTTATTCTGCTATTGTTCTTTTCCATTTCTATGCCGGATATCTTCCCGACATCCAGTAATATCACCACTATTTTAAGGTCAATCTCTATTACAACCGTAATTGCCATGGGACTTACCCTGACCTTATCGGTGGGCGGCTTCGACATGTCCGCAGGTTCAACAGCTACTATGGCCAGCTTTTTTATGATGAGCTTTGTCATCTGGTACGATATGAATATGTGGCTTGCACTTTTACTGACGATAGTAGGAACTCTGGCTATCACCATGGTGAATATGTTCCTGATCGTAAAATGTAAGATACCGGATCTGTTGGCAACGGTTGCAGCGATGTTCTTCCTGGAGGGCTTATGCCTGACCTATTCAGGCGGTGGTGCAATCAGTGCCGGTATGCCTAGACCGAACGGAGAAGCTTCACTGGGAGGTGTGCCCCAGGCCTTTAAGGTTCTTGGAACCTCACCTACGATTATTATCATCATGCTGGTATTGGTTTTAATCGTTCATGTATTCCTTAAGTATACAAAGTACGGAAGATATATCTATGCGGTTGGAGGTAATCGTATCGCAGCTAAGCTGTCCGGTATTCCGGTGAAAAAGTATAGAATTATTGCCGGCGTGATGGCTGGTGTCTGTATTGCCATCGGTGGTATCTTAGTTGCCTCCAGAAATCAGTCTGCTCAGATTAACGGAGCAAACTCCTTCCAGATGCCCGCACTGGCGGCCGTATTCATTGGAAGATCTGTAGCAGGTCAGAGTAAACCAAACGCAATCGGTACCCTGATCGGTGCTACCCTGGTAGGAATTCTGGACAATGGATTGATCATGATGCGCGTACCTTATTATTCTTTGAATGCGATTAAGGGTATTGTATTAGCGCTTGCATTAGCATCTACCTACTACTCAGCGAAGGAAGACTAATCATCAACGAACAGGAAAGGAGCTGGTATCGTGTCAAAATTTGATCATAACTACCATATGGAAGACCAGGATGTGATTGCCTATGTCCGCGAAAAGCTGGATTTATTTGCGCCGGAGGCGGAGCTATCCTGCAAAGAAATTGGTGATGGTAATATAAATTTCGTTTATCGAGTAACGGATGTACATACAAATTATTCGGTTATCATTAAGCACGCGGATGATTTCATCAGATCATCTATGCAGAAAGCAAGCACGGACAGAAACCGCATTGAAGCAGCAATACTAAAGCTTCAAGGAGAGCTGGCACCGGGTTATGTTCCTGAGGTTTATCTTTACGATCCTGTCATGTGCATTATCGTAATGGAGGATTTAAAGGATTATGAAAATATGCGCTATGCCTTAATTGAGCATAAGAGCTTTTCTACCTTTGCAGAGGATATCTCAACCTTTTTAGCACAGACCTTAATCCGGACCACAGATAATATCATAGCGCCGGAGGAAAAGAAAGAAAGAGTTAAAATGTATATTAACCCGGATCTATGTGGTGTATCAGAACGACTGGTATATACAGATCCCTATACGAACCATTCAGGTCGTAACGTCTTATTTGAGCCAAATAAAGAATTTTTCACGAAAGAATTATATCAGGATGTGGCACTTCATCTTGAAGTTGCGAAATTGAAGGATCAATTCAAATCAAAAGCACAGGCGTTAATTCATGGAGATCTCCATACCGGATCCATCTTTGTGAAGGAAGGGTCCACCAAGGTGTTGGATCCGGAATTTGCTTTCTACGGCCCCATGGGCTACGACGTAGGTAATGTAATTGCTAATCTATTCTTTGCCTGGGCCAATGCAACTGTTACTCTCCGGGACGGTGAGGAGAAAGCAGAATTTCTTAAGTGGATAGAGAATTCCATCCGGGATATGGTTGATTTGTTCAGAGAAAAAGCAATTCATATTCTGGAAAAGGAAAGCACGGACAGGATGGCTCTTACCCCTGGATTTGCTCAATGGTACGTATCCGACATTCTATCCGATACGGCAGGAGTAGCCGGCTTAGAAATGAACCGCAGAATTGTTGGCAGCGCCAAGGTAAAGGATATTGCGGGGATCAACGTGCCGGAGCAAAGAGAATTGGCCGAAAGAATCTGCGTTCTGGCAGCAAAAGAGTTTATCATGAACCGTGCTGCTTGTCAGGAAGGCGAACAATATATCAAAATCTTTAAGGAAGCAGAGAAAAGAGCCAAAGCCTATTAATTTAAGCCAAGGGTTAATGGCGTAACAGATATTATTATCAGTTAGTATTTAAATCGAAAGGATTAAATATGAAATCATATGAAGCAACAAAACAAAAAATAATTGATACCGCTCGGTTATCTTATCAAATGGCCTTATTTGCCGGTACAAGCGGCAATTTGAGCATGTATGATCCGGAAACCGGTATTATGACCATAACACCCAGTTCCATTGCTTACGAAACTTTAGAGACAGAGGACATGGTGCTGATGACGTTAGATGGTGAAATTATCGAAGGAAAAAACAGGCCTTCCTCTGAATGGCGTATGCATGCTGCGGTCTATAAGAATCGACCGGAGATAAGAGCGGTGATTCATACTCACTCCCCTTATGCCACTTCCTTTGCCGTTAATGGAGAGAACATCCCGATTATCCTCATCGAAATGATCCCCTTCATCGGAGGAGAGATCCCGTTGGCACAGTTTGCCTTACCGGGAACTGAGGAGATGGGCTTAGAAGCCTTACAGGTTCTGCAGGAAAGTCAGGCCTGCCTCTTGGCTAATCACGGAGTACTTGCTATCGGTGAGAATATGGAGCAGACCCATCTTAGAGCAGTTTATGTAGAGGATGCAGCAAAAATCTACTCCCTGGCAAAAAGCAACGGAGCCGTTCAGCTGGTGCCTGAGAAATTTGTGACTGCCATGAAGGAAAAAAGAAATAGGAGGTAAATGACTTGAGTTCATTCAAATACTATGCCCCCAAATGTACCTTATTTGGTTATGGATGTTTAGAAGCACTTGGAAAAGAAATAGTAAGTAATGGTTACAGCCGTGCGCTGGTGGTTACCGATACTTCCCTGATCCAAATGGGGATTGCAGGAAAAGTAACCAGGGTTTTAGAGGAGTATTCGATTCCCTACTTTATCTTTGATGGTGTGAAGCCGAATCCAACCGTAAGAAACGTAGAAAACGGACTTGTAGTGGCTAAAGAGAATTCGTGTGATTTTGTGGTATCCATTGGCGGAGGCTCTGCTCATGATTGTGCAAAGGCCATCTGTATTCTGGCTACCAATGGCGGTAAAATTCAAGATTATAGAGGAATGGACATGAGCAAAGTACCTCCCCTTCCCCTGGTAGCGGTGAACACGACAGCCGGTACAGCCAGCGAATGCACCAGAGCCTATGTAATTCTTGATGAAGAAACCAATGAAAAATACGGCATCAGAGATAAAAATGTAATGGCTGCCATTGCAGTGGATGACCATGAGCTTATGATGGGGCTGCCCAAGGGCTTGACTGCCGGAACAGGAATGGATGCTTTAACCCATGCGGTAGAAGCCTATACCTCAAAGAACGGCTTCTGCATTACTTCTACCTTAGCCTTAGGAGCAATTAAATTAGTATTTAAGAGCTTGGAATTGGCAGTTCTATCCCCGAAGGAGGACAATCGTGAGGTAATGGCAACTGCTCAATATCTGGCAGGTCTTTCGTTTGGTAATGGCGGTGTCGGCTTGGTACATTCTATGTCCCATCAATTAAGTGCAGTTTATGATCTGCCCCATGGGTTATGTAATGCGATCCTGTTACCGGAGGTTATTAAGTTTAACTGCTTGAATGAAAAGGCAGAGCAGAAATATGCCGAGCTTATGGAGGATATCTTCCCCTTAGAGGCTGCTGGTAAACAAGAGAAGGAGAAGGCTGCTCTATTTGTTCAAAAGGTAGAGGAGCTGTCACAAAGAATTGGTACCAGGGTACCTCTTGCCTCCCTTGGAGTGAAAGAGGAGGATATCAGCCTGCTGGCAGAGAAGACACTTAAGGATGGCAGCCTGCCAAATAATCCGGTACAGCCATCTAAGGAGCAGATTGAAACCTTATTCAGAAACCTGTTATAGAAGACGGGCAGATTAATCAATAGAAAGTAGGGATATCATGGTTAGAGCAGATCATGGAATGGCTTTCATGCTGCAGTATGAGAATGTTGCTTGGTATGAGGATGGACAGGTTCGAATATTGGACAGACGTATTTATCCGATCAAGACAGAATATGTAGTTTGCAAAAAGCATGAGGAAGTAGCGCAAGCAATCGCAGATATGGTTACGCAGAGCGGCGGACCTTATACGGCAGCTGCAATGGGAATGGCATTGGCTGCTTATGAAGCTAAGGATAAGAAGGAAAATGACTTAATACAATACATGGAAAAGGCAGCCTATACCCTTTCCCATGCACGGCCGACTACCGTTGAGAGAATGAAGAAGGTAGTAAGCGGTGCAATGGCTGTGGTCAGAGAAGAGGTATCGAAGGGGAACAGTGGCGAGGTGTTGGTAGAGGCGCTGTTTCAAAATGCGTTCCGCCAAATCGAAAATACTTATTCCAGATATATTCCGATCGGTAAGCTGCTTGCGGAACAGATACCCCAGAATGGTACCTTAATGACGCAGTGCTTTGCAGAGACGGTAATCGGTACCATGCTGAGGGAATGCAGGGAGAAGGGGAATGAGATCAAAGTAATCTGCCCGGAGACCAGACCATACTTCCAGGGTGCCAGATTAACTGCCAGTGTTGCCTGCGATATGGGATTTGATGTTACTGTAATATCAGATAATATGCCGGGCTATACAATGAAGGAGAAGAAGGTAGATGTATTTACCTCTGCAGCTGATGTTATTACCATGGATGGCTATATCATTAATAAGGTAGGAACCTTCCAGATTGCTTTAGCAGCAAAGTATTGGGGAGTACCATATTTTGCAACAGGTACGCCCAATCTGGGTCATCCGAAGATTGATACAGTGGAAATAGAGGAAAGAGATTCGGAGCTGGTTTTAGAGGCAATGGGTAGAAAGCTGACGATGGAGGGAGTAAAGGGATATTATCCCTCATTTGATATTACACCTCCTAAGCTCTGTGATGGAGTCATTACCGACAAGGGTATTTTCTCTCCTTATGATTTAAAGAGATACTATGCTTAATGAATAGTACTTCGCATTACTGCTGTGATTTTGTTGCAGAGGCCTTCCGCTCATAGCTTGTAATGCGAAGTTTTTTTATGTACCGATACCCTAAGACACGGGTACCGGCAACATGGAGGATTACTATGAAGAAACAAAACAGATATCTATATCTTGTCGTTTCAACAATTGCTATGTGTTTATATGGGTATGGCTTTATTCTGACTGTTTTTACAAGGCCCCTGGAGGAAACATTTTCTTGTACTACGAAAGAGTCCTCTACCGTTTTTACCGTTTGCCTGGTAATGTTCAGTCTCGGCTGTCTCGTCAGCGGATATATCTATAATATCATGAAGCTTAAGCTGCAATTTTTAATATCTACCGTAATGATAACACTGGGGCTTCTGCTGTCAGCCAAAGCACCCTCGATTGAAGCATGCTATCTTACCTTCGGCGTGTTATACGGATTTGGAGCAGGCATTGGTTATAAGGCACAGTTGACAGCTATGGTTGCATGGTTTCCCGGGAAAACGGGATTTGCCTCGGGCGTTTTATTCATGGGAACCGGCTTAACTGCTATGATATTTAACCTGCCCTTAAATAATTGGATTGAAAATTATGGCTGGAGAAATGCCTTTCTCTTCTTAGGATGGATTACAGTTGTATTCCTAATTCTCAATATCATTGTAGTAAAGCCTTATGATAAGGATCCCTTCAACCGAACCAATCGAACGGTATCGGAAGATAAATCGGAAGTGAATGGTATGAAAACAGGACAGATGCTGGTTACGGTCCGGTTTTGGGCATTCTTTGTCTGGTGCATCTTCATGTCCGCAATCTGCATGACTGTGGCAAGCAATTCCGTGGCTTCTGCCCTGTCAATAGGGATATCCTCTGCCTCTGCTGCATTATACTCAGGTCTGATTTCCCTGTTTAATTCCATCAGCAGAATCCTGTATGGGCTGATATACGATAAAAAAGGAAAGCAGTTTTCCATGGTCATATCGATGTTGTTTCTAGCAGCAAGTATTCTGTTTATCTTATTGGGGCTAAAGCAAGGAGCTGTGCTGCCACTCACGATCGGGTACTTATTGCTGGGCTTCTGCTTCGGTGCGGTACATCCGATTTCCTCCGCATATACGCTTCAAGTGTTTGGTCCAAAGTATTATTCGGAGAATTACAGCATCCAGGGACTTTTTACTTTGGTTAGTACCTTTATTGGCCCTCTGTTCATGGGAAACATATATGCTAAACTGAATTCCTATTATGACACCTACCTTATACTGATTCCTTATTGTATCCTGACGTTTGTATCCTTTGCGGTACTGAATTTGCTCGTAAAGGATAAGAAACAGGCAA
>JAEYQV010000099.1 GCA_023409835.1 Bacillota bacterium | reverse complement strand
CTATCATGGCATTAGCTATGCAAAGGATGTCGGCGCAGCCGCTTATGTTCTTAAGGCCAGAGTCCAGCTGTTGAGGGATACCGGTGCGGCGATCAGCCCGTTTAACTCCTTCTTGCTGCTACAGGGATTGGAGACGCTATCTCTCCGTGTGGAGAGACATGTCTCTAATACGAAGAGAATCGTTGAGTTCCTATCAAAGCATCCATTGGTAGCCTGGGTGAATTACCCTGGTCTGGAAGAGAGCAAATACTATGCACTCGCGCAGAAATATTTTCCTAAGGGTGCAGGTTCCATCTTCACCTTTGGTATTAAGGGTGGGCTTGAAGCAGCCAAGAGCTTCATCAACAGCCTCGAGATATTCTCGCTGCTGGCGAATGTGGCAGATGCCAAATCTCTGGTGATCCATCCTGCCACCACTACCCACTCCCAGCTGAACGAGCAGCAGCAGAGAGAAGCCGGAATTACACTGGATCAGATTCGTTTATCCATTGGAATTGAGGATTCGGAGGATCTGATCTATGATCTGGAACAGGCATTGAAAAAGTCTGCACAATGATGAAGTAGATTTTGAGAATACATTATATTAACCTTCGGTTAGGATGAGGCAACCTGAAGCTGACCGGTGGTAATAAAAGGTTGAAGAGGAGAAGCTCTTCAACCTTTTTATATAAGGAAATGACACCTGCGAACCGAATAACTCAGAATCAATTCGTTGACTTATGGTAAAATATAGATTATTATGTTACTATAATATGTTTATAAATGTAATTCCATGGGATAATGACCGGGACGGAGGATAATTGTGTTAGGTAATGGCAGGAAAACAATCGGTGTATTCATACAGCAGATTAATGAGGAATACCAGAATCTCCTTTGCCGGGGAATATCGAAGAGAGCAAAGGAGCTTGGCTATAATGTTGCTGTCTTTACGAATTTCGGAGGCTCTGGTCAGGAAATATATGATATCGGGGAGAGTAATATTGTAAACCTTCCCAATTATGAGGAGCTTGACGGAATCATCCTGGCACCGGATACCATGAATGTAAAGGGGCTGGAGGAACAATACATCGAACGAATCAGAAGCAGGAGTAATTGCCCGGTAATCAGTATCCGCAGTGCACGGAAGGGCTTTTACAATGTATTAATAAATGATGATACTATTCTGGATAAGATTATCACACATTTCATAGAGGAGCATAAGTTCACCAGAATTAACTTTCTATCGGGCCCTAAAGGGTTTTTTGAAATAGAAAAGCGCTTACAATCCTATCGACGGATTCTCACGGAGCATGGACTTCCTGTGGAAGAAGAGAGGATATACTACGGTGATCTGTGGAAAAGAGAAGGCTATAAGGCGGTGGAGCAATGGTTGGATGGTCCACTCCCATGGCCGCAGGCCATCGTCTGTGCCAACGATTTCATGGCTATGACGGTCTGCAGGGCATTGACCAAGAGAGGAATTAGGGTTCCGGAGGATATCGCGGTTTCCGGTTGTGATGATATTGAATTCTCTGAGGAGTTTATTCCATCGATTACAACTGTCCGACTGCCGATTCTCGAGATGGGTATCGAAGCAGTGAATAAGATACATACATATCATATGGGGGTTGAGCAGACCGAGAACTCCTATGTCAAATCCCCTGCCACCACGTTCCGTGCTTCCTGTGGCTGCAATAAGGAATGGTATCTTGAGGTCAGCGAGCGAAGGCTGAGGAAGATAGCCTCGAATGACACACTTCAGAACGAAATTATGCGAATTGCTCAGATGTCGATTGATCTGACCGGTTTAGGAACTCTTGAGGACGCCTTTGAAGGAATTGAACACTATCTATTTGAACAGGGAAGCCTTTCGTTATTTTATATCTGTCTGCGGGAGAATTGGAGCTTTACGGATAATCTTACCGAACAGGATACCAATGATAATATGATTATGCAGAGAGGCTTTAAGGATAATCAGACTTATGAAAAGGTAAAATTCTCTTCTAAGGAGCTGCTACCTGCCGGGCTGGAGGGAGATCTTCCGACAACCTATTATTTCGCTCTGCTGCACTATCAGAAGCACTATTTCGGCTATGTTGTTTTCAGTTTTAAAAATGAGATGACCAGTATGTTTACCCTGCAGGCCTGGCTGAATAATGTCGGCAGCGTACTGGAGAACGTCCGAATGCAATTGGAGGTAAAAAGACTTTTATTTCAGCTGGAGGATATGTCCATCCGTGATGACCTGACGGGTCTTTACAACCGCAGAGTACTGGATACCCTGGGCAAGCAGATTCTGGAGCAGAGTCAAAGGGAGAATTCCAGACTCATGATTTTTATCGCTGATATGGATAAGCTGAAGACGATCAACGATAATCTTGGCCATTCCCGCGGGGATGCTGCTTTGAAGGCGTTGGCCGGGGCACTGAAGAGTGCTGCCAATGACGATGAGATCTGTATCCGGCTGGGCGGTGACGAATTCATGGCAATCGGAATGGATTACGATGAGAATAAGATGACCGAGTTCACGAATCGGTTTGTGGAGGAATTGAACCGCTTTAATGCCAGCGATGAATCGGAATTTGATGTATATGTAAGCTATGGCTGGAATCTGATCTATCCGGATGCACATACAACAATTGAGGATTGTATGCATATTGCAGATTACAGAATGTATCAGCAGAAATATAATAAGGTATGTAATAATATCAGGGCTAATCTGTAGTTGAATGATAGGATTCAGTGCCCCAGATTTCCGTCGTCCGGATGGGAATTTGGGGCACTTTTCGGTTTGGGCTGTGAAGCTTCGTTTGTGAAGAGATTGTGTAGTACCGTTTACAAAATATTACCATTATGCTATTGTAGATTTCAGGAGGCGGAAGGCTTATGAAGCAACAGAGAAAATTATTGCCGGTTTGGCTCATCTTATTTATAGATTTCATGGTGATTGCTGTATATGTCCTAGGCTTTTACGGTCTGTATTATCTGGTCCCGAGGAAGCTTAACAGCAGCGGGGTCAGTACGGTTCCGGTAAAGGCCGGAGCACAGACCAGCCTGGAAGAAAGTACTTCTGAAGCGGCTCACGAAGAGTCGGGTATGAATAGCCTGAGAGACCGTTTTGCAGATCATTTTACAGAGACCGTAGTGGCGACGGAAACAACCTATTCCAGCAGGAATCTCTCAGTTACGGTGAACCGGTATACGAAGGGCTTAGACAGGAGCAAGGTCACCTATTATGTGGCTGACATCTATCTGGCGGATATCCGAAGCTTTCAAAGCGGATTTGCCGATGGTACGTATGGAGT
>JAEYQV010000066.1 GCA_023409835.1 Bacillota bacterium | reverse complement strand
TGCGTATTCCTCGGCTCAAACTTATTCTAATGAATCAATCTTTTCCTAATTATGCTTGACATAACTATTATCACTCTTCCAAGTTTGAGCCTGCGTATTCCTCGGCTCAAACTTATTCTAATGAATCAATCTTTTCCTAATTTTGTTTGACATAGCTATGAAACATATCTTTTCCTATTTATGTTTGACATATTGATTAACCTGATATATACTATAAAAATATAATTAAATAATCCAGCAAGGGAGCCGGACATGGTTTAAGGTCCACCAAAAGGATCAGCTGGCTACCCCTACCCCTAAATGCCTTAGACCAAGGAAGTATCTTTGGTCCCTGGCTTTTTTTGTTGTGTTTTGAAGCATTAAGAAAGCCAGATTTATGATACGATAACAAAGATAAAAGGAGGAAATCATATGGCAGTAAAATATGTATTTGTAACAGGCGGTGTAGTCTCCGGACTGGGAAAGGGAATTACCGCGGCATCCCTGGGCAGGCTGCTGAAAGCCCGCGGCTATCATGTTACCATGCAGAAATTCGACCCCTATATCAACATAGATCCCGGTACAATGAACCCAATCCAGCATGGAGAGGTATTTGTAACGGACGATGGAGCTGAAACAGATTTGGATTTAGGACATTACGAGAGATTTATCGATGAGAGTCTGGACAAAAAGTCCAATGTGACAACAGGTAAGATATACTGGTCCGTCCTCTCTAAGGAGAGACGCGGTGATTTTGGCGGTGGTACCGTTCAAGTGATTCCTCATATCACAAATGAAATTAAAAGCCGCTTCTACAGAAATGACCAAAGTAAAGATACCCATATTGCTATCATTGAAGTCGGTGGCACTGTCGGTGACATCGAAAGCCAGCCCTTCCTGGAGGCAATCCGTCAATTTCGGCAGGATATGGGGGATTCCAATGTTATTCTAATTCATGTTACCCTGATTCCCTATCTGAAGGCCTCCGGTGAGATGAAAACCAAACCGACGCAGGCCAGTGTTAAGGAGCTGCAGGGCATGGGCATCCGTCCCGATATCATCGTCTGCCGGACGGAGCATGCTCTGGAGCCCGGGATCAAGGATAAGATTGCCCTGTTCTGTAATGTCCCCAGCACCCATGTTCTCCAGAACATGGACGTGGAATACTTATATGAAGCTCCTCTGGCACTGGAGCAGGAGCATCTGGCAGATGTGGCTCTGGATTGCCTTCATTTACCCTGTCCCAAGCCTGATCTCTCCGACTGGGAGAAGATGGTTCAATCATTAAAGAATCCAAAGGGCGAGGTTACCGTCGCTCTGGTCGGTAAATATACACAGCTCCATGATGCTTATATCAGTGTTGTCGAATCCTTAAAGCACGGCGCAGTGGCAAATAATATTTCCATTAACATCAAATGGCTCCCCTCCGAATCCGTAACTACGGATAATGTGGAGGATCTCCTCCGGGACGTGGATGGCATTCTGGTTCCGGGTGGCTTCGGTGACCGCGGTATCGAAGGCAAAATAAATGCCATCCGCTATGCCAGAGAGCATCAGGTTCCCTTCCTGGGACTGTGCTTAGGCATGCAGCTGGCACTAATTGAATTTGCAAGAAATGTCCTCGGCTTCAAGGACGCTCACAGCATGGAACTGGATCCTTCCACAACCCATCCGGTAATTCACCTGATGCCGGAGCAGGATGGTATTGAAGACATTGGCGGTACCTTAAGGCTTGGTTCCTACCCCTGTATTCTAGAGGAAGATACGAAGGCATTTCAGCTGTATGGTTCTAAAATCATAAACGAACGTCATCGTCACCGTTATGAGGTTAACAACTTATACCGTAAGGATTTTACCTCCCATGGTATGAGATTGTCCGGTCTGTCTCCTGACGGTAGAATCGTGGAAATGATTGAGCTCGAAGAACACCCCTGGTTCCTGGGAACCCAGGCACATCCTGAATTCAAGTCCAGACCGAATAAGCCCCATCCGTTATTTCACGGCTTCGTCGGTGCAGCTCTCTCCTTTAAAACCCGACGCAATTAGAATGAGCAGGGATCCGAGAAAAATGAAGATATCTCCGAGGTTAAAGACGACCGATTTTAAACTCTTACAGTTAAAGCTGAAATAGTCTACCACATAGCCCCGTTTGATGCGGTCTGAAACATTACTGATGGCTCCTCCCAGACACAGGGATAATCCAAGCTTAAAAAGCTTGTTATGCTGTCTGGGGAGCACAAAGGTAAAGATAATCAGCAGGATACCGAGCATTACTGCGGAGGTCTTCTTCACGAGCTCCACCTTATCCTCCATAAAGTTTAAAAACATCCCCCGGTTATACTGCTTCTTAAGGATAATCTTCCCCTGAAGGATTTCCTTCCTATCACCAATCTGCAGCTTACTTTCGACCTTCTTCTTGATTTTGCACTCCAGAAGAACTATAGCTGCAATAATCAGGATATATAGCATATTCTACTCCTCCTTATATTTATTTGCAGAAGCAACCGCTTTCCGCATAAATTATAGATCCTACGATCGGATAAATATCCTGTTACCCAGGATATATTCTTAGATGGGGCTGCCATAGGCAACCCCACTTTTTATTGGTTGGCTGCCACAGGCAGACAAGCCTTTTCACATAACCCCTTGGTTATGAATTAGTAGATATCTGCTATACAAGTATCAACAGGATTCCAGTGTTTTAGACCAGGGTATCAGTTTTTCCATCATTTCCCTGCCCTCTTCGTACCTGATGTTCTGATAGGAGGGATAATGGATGACAAAAGCCTCTTCCATGCTTAATCGCTTCAATCGTTCGTTTAGATTTTGAAAGTCCGGATCAAATATCAGCTTCATCCTATCTTCACAGATTAGGTCCTTCACTCCCCGGAAAGCACAGGCCAGCTTGATTACATTAAGATCAGCCTCATATACCTCTATTTCTGCTTCCGGAGCCGTCTTCATAAGCTCCTCCACATGATAGCCCATACCGAAGCCATACACAATATATCTCTTAATACCTTCCCTGTACCAGTAACCGGTTAACTGGGATGCTTCCGAATAGATCCGGCCGTTCGTATGAAAATAGAACTCAGCTCCGTTATTCTCAGCTGCCAGGGTCATCAGCCCTGTTGAGGTAAATTCCACCCGATAGCCCTGCTTCAACAGCTGTCCCGGATTGATGGTGTAAAGATCCTGACCGGAGAAACCGGTTCCTCGTTCCTTAAGCAATTGCATGTTTTCAAGATATTTTACTTCATCAAATTCAATCTCTTCCTTGCTGATGATCAGCTCCTGAACTCCACATAGAAAGCTTACCAGCTGAAGCTCCAGTAGATCTGCCAGCAGTATGTAGTCTCTCTTCTTCTGGGCATTCAGAATTCCGGTTAGCATCTCAAGCACCGTATCCGTAGACACCAGATTGAAATAATCCCGGTCTCTGATGATTGCCTCAATGGCATACTTCATCTGTCCGATGGAATCGGCTACCACTGCGAGCGCTTTGTCACAGCACCCTGTCCGGAACTGATAAACTGCACGATCCAGGCCCTTTAGAAGTCTTATGTTCTGATCAAAGATATTCCTGATGTTCTCCGTCAAGTATCATCACCTCATGTTTTCTTTACACCAGGCATCCCTTTGTGCCTGATATGCTTCCTCCTGCTGTCGGTCTCCAAGAAGTCGATAACATTCCGCCAGCCTTTGTAACGGATAATCCCCGGCATAACGGATATTCAATTCACATTCTGTTTCGTAAGCCGCATTGTAATACCAAATCACAGCCTCCTTATAATCTCCAAGCTCGTAAAAATACTCGCCAAGCTCGAAGCACACCTCTGCGGACGCCTTTCCTTCCGCCATATTCTTCAGAGCGAATTTCATCAGATTATTCGGATCCTTCTTCAGACGGTAAACCTTGGATAGTACGCATTCAAACAGCTTACGTTCCCGTTCACTGCATTCCATATGCTCCGCAAAAGTCCCGAAATAAGCTGCCGCGTCATAGAAGTCCTGCTGTGTACCTGCGATAAATAATTCTCTCGCATACATTTCATACAGCTTTGGAGACAGCTTTCCATCCCTGTGTATTACCTTAAGGAAGGTTCTGAAATCCCTTTCCGCATGACTGTTCTGTGGCATATGCCGGATAACGATCTCGCTGTCATAGATGACAGGGTATAATACAACGCTTTCATGAATAGGGTCCACAAATCGAAAGTCTCGTAATCTCTTATAAAGCTTGGGACGATATTCCTCATCAAAATTATAGGTTGTATTATGCTCCAGCTGATTGGCATATTTCATCTGGACAATATCGATCTCGGGTAGCAGTGTTTGCTTTAATATCCGGAAGCGGGCTCTGTTCTCTTCATCGATTACTTCATCAGCGTCTGCTACATAGATATAATCCATCGTCGCTTTGGAAAAGGACGCATTTCGAGCTGCCGCAAAATCATCAATCCACTGAAAATCATAAATCTTATCCGTATACTTAGCGGCTATCTTCTTCGTAGCATCCACGGAGCCGGTGTCCACGATAATAATCTCATCTGCCAGATCAGCCAGGGAATCCAAGCACCTGCTTAAAACTGCTTCCTCATCCTTTACGATCATACACACGCTGATGGTAATCATAACGCTGTTTCTCCTATCCTATCGTATCTGTCGCAGCGATAAAATCCGCTGTTATCTGAATGCTCTTGTATTTCACGAAGTTACCGGTTACAGGGTTATACTCAATAATAGTTACATAGTTCCCTGCAGTTACTGCAATATTGTCCCCCGCTGTATATGGTTTCCAACCCGGATTGTAAGTGATGCTGTCTTCCGTATATATTTTATTCTCCATTGACTGGCTGCCGATATAATAGCAATATGCATTACCCGGCGTTAACGAGCCTGTGATATCGAATGCCGTCGTTCCTGTTAGCGTTCCCTTCTTAGGCAGGGCTGTCAGGGTTAATGCCTTCGTCGGAACCTTAATGGTTACCTTTACAGAGGTTTTATCGATGGTTCCGTTTTCAAATGTAATAGTCAACGGTTTATTGAGGCAGCTCGCCATATCCTCCCAATGGGTTGAATTCAGATGTATGCTAAGTTTATATTGTACGTTCGGATCAAACGGATGCTCAGCGCTGATCTCAGGAGTTATCGTCTGTGTGAAGCTAAGTGTCTTTGTACCTAATTTAATATTCTTAATCTTAGTTTCAAACGCATCCCTGCCGACATCATTCAGTTTTATATCAAAGATCAAATCCTCCGATACATATTGTAATGTCTTAACATAGGTAAAGTTCTTCTTTTCAATGACCGGATTAGAGGGATACTTAATATTATGCTTTACCACAGTTGAGGCCAGCTCATAATCTACCCCGTTCGTGGTTTTTGTTGCCTCTCTTCCTTTGACTTCCTTCTGTCTTATGTACAACTTACCTGAATCAAGAGCCTTACTGCTAAGAATTTTCACATCCGTTCCCTTCGTAATTGAGGACCAGGCTGCCTTATTAATGTCAAAGCTTTCACCGGGCTTAACCACACAATATTCGTAAGGGTTACTGGCAGAAGCAGAGGGTATGGCAACGATCAGATATCTGTTACCGTTATAGGATATATATATATTAGGATCTGTGGCGGTGGACTCCTTCGGCTTCTTACCCTCAACCAGCCTGGAGCTATTGATGACTCTCTGTTCCTTCAATTGAATTGTAGTTATTTTGGAGGCAGCTGCTTTTGAAGTAGCATAATCCCTGATTTCTATCATCATAGGCGGGAAGGGGTCCGTTATTCCGTCGGAGGTGTCACCAAGCTTACTTACTATTTTCTTTAACTCTATGCTCTTCACCACCTTGTCTAGTACCGGAATCCAGTCCGTACTGTCCCCATCTATTGTCACACGGTACTCCTTACCGTATCTTATATCAGCTGAGAAATCACTTCCATCGATACCTACCACCATCGCCGTAGCCTTCTTGGAGATCTTCACCTTAACCTCCGTACTGGAACGTCTTCCCTTGCTGCCATCCGGATAAACCTTATTCCCACTTCCATCGGTTCTGGTAATATCGTTGACTGCCTTGATTCTGAAATATATATCGGTTCCCTTAATCTGATACTTTTCCAGCTGGGCTATCGTAAGCAGCTGAATGGCCTTCCATTTACCGTTCTCTCCCTTTCTCCACTCCAGATCCTGAAAGGTAATCGGCTGGGCGCCGGTACCTGCGGAGGACATAATGTTAACCAGAGATGCAATCGTATCCTGATCGGGCAGAGAATTAATATTCGTATAATTAATTGTAATATCCAGCTTCGTTGTTCTCTGGGGCAGAACGATTCGGGACTGGGTCTCAGACAAATCACCCTTGATCTTAATGATATTGGTCAGATTCGGTGATACCCAGGAGAAATCTATTCTTGTCGTATCACCTGCATCAGCCGGCATAACCTCCCAGATTCCTTTTGCGGCATCTGTCTCCGTAGCAAAATAAATCTTAGTATTTTTATTATTATTTACTACAATCTCTTCTTCCTCATAATCTACCGTATGAACCGTTACCGGCTCCACCAGAGTGGTTGCGGAAGCGGTGTGATTCGGAAGAAATAAAAGTCCGGTGAATAAGCATCCTAACCCTAAGATGACCTTAGTTTTACTGAATAGTTTCTTTCTCATATGTATTACCTCCGTCCTGTGTCTATCAATAACAAACAAGCTATGAATGATAGCTGCAATATTCTTAAGAAGACATGCGATTGAATGCCTTACTATACATATCGGCTGATTGTCTCTATTCATAAACCTTTTTCTATACATATATTTTATTCCATTTTCATGATAAAAACAAGGAAAAGCGTCTTCTAAGATACTTTTTATAAAGCATCTTTGAGTATTTTTTGACAGAACAAAAATCATATATACCACTGACATGATAATATAAAACCGGTGAGTTCATCTGACTTCACCGGCTCTTTTACTAGCTATGGATTACCCTTCCTTATGATGACCCACATGCCCTACTGTTTCTTTTTCTGATAGGCGAGATGTTTACTTTCATTAGTCGCGTTACAGCTCCATTAATACTTCCTCAAGCTTAGCTATCCTCATTCCATGAACCCTGGCTCCTCCCTCGGTAGCATCAATAAACTCAATTTCTTTCACGTCCTTGATCCGGTTCTCTATCCAGCTCCGGAAGATATCCAGGCTTCTGCTGGTTGTTACCATATTGCCGTGGATGTCCTCCACCTGGCGCATATCCTGCTGTTGTACGGCCTTCCTTCGGGAGGTGTCACTGGCATGAGCAAAATTATCCGTATAGGCCAGGTCAAGACCCAGAAAAATAATACGGCTACAGCCTAAGCTAATTCCAATATCCAAAGCAGTCGTGCTGACAGAGCCACCGGTCTGAATTAGTTCCTGCTGATGACTTTCTGCAAACTCCTCCGCCTTCGGATAATCCTTCTGGCAAAGCATATATTTCTTGCCCTTATAGTTTTCCGCAAAGCCATAATAGGCTGTTGAAAGATAAAGCATGGGAACATCACAGTCCTCATATCCCGAAATCTGTTTATAAACTCTGGGATTGGGGTCCGTTACCAGCACATAATCCGGCCTAATTCCTTCCTTCAGAAGCTTCTGAAATACCGTTCCTGCTGCAAGGATAATTCCCCTTCCACCAAGCTCCTTCAGCTGAAGAAAGTTTTTATCCAGGGAGGGACCTGCTGCCACAATAAAGAGGACTTTATTCCGAAACACTTCCTTCAGTTCCTCTAACAGCCCGTCATAATGCCGTATATTACGATTAAAGTTCCCCTTTAACAGAGGCAGTTGGCTCTTCACAGAGCTGTATTGGATGAAATAATTCTCCAATTTATCCTTGACCGGTCCCTGGGGAAGCACCTGAAGGGAGGGATAGTGGATGACAAATTCTTCGTCCTCCCCCATCCGTGTGATTCGGTCGGAAAGTCTGGAGAAGTCCGGATCATACATCAGCTTAATCTGGGGTTTCAATATATGCCTGATATTATCCGTACAGGAACAAGCCAGGTAAAGCATATTAAGGTCGCTTTCATAAACTTCAACATTCAGAGTGGCATCAAGAAGAATAAGCTCTACGATATGATACCCCAGGCCAAGACCATATATAATCATGGTATTTTTATCTTTTTGATACCAATCGCCTGCCAGGGCTGCCCCTTCCTTCCAGACATTAATATTGCTGTGCAGGTAACATTTCTTATCTCCTTCCCCGATTCCAACCGTAAGGTCCCCGGTAGAGGCCGGTTCAACAGAATAACCTGCAATGGGACCCTTCCTTTCGATCGAGCTGAGAAGGTTAGCAAGAGTACCATCTCTCTGCTCTATTAGCTCAATGTTTTTTATTAAATTATCATGGTCATAACTAAACTCTTCATAGGAAAGAAGCGCCTGCTGAAATTGATACAATACCGGTAGCATCTGAACCTCATAAAGATCAGCCAGGAGTATATAATCCTTTCTGCTCTGGGCTTGGAGTAGCTCCTGTAGAATATTCAGTAGCAGTTCTTGATCAAACCAGATATTATTCTGATCTAAATGTTCCTGTACAGCCGGCAGCAGTTCAAATAGGATATTCAAATGATCCAGCAGCCTTGCGGACTTTCTCAATGCCTTGTCGTAATTCTGTACGCGGAAAGCCTGTACAGTTCTTTCCGTTTCAACCAGTATTATCTTGTTATTAATCATCAGGTCTTTCAACTTATTATCCAATCGGTAACCTCTCCCTCCCCCTAACTAACTCGAATACGTATAAGGAAACTACTTATGACTGTCTTATTACAGCTTACTCAGCTCTTTTTTAAGAGCTGCGACATCTAACCATTCTTTATTATCAGCCGAGCTGTATTCAAAGCCTTCCTGTACCGGATTACCACCGGGAAGCATGGATTTCTTGATATCCATCCACTCAAAGTTAGGATAAATGATATAATGCTGGTCATATTCATAAGTAAGTCTGGAATCGTCCTTCGTTACCATTACTTCATGGAGCTTCTCCCCTTCTCTAATTCCGATTTCTTTGATTTTAGCACCCGGCAGCATCGCATTTACTAAATCGGTAATATAAAAGGAAGGAATTTTGGAGATATAGGTCTCCCCACCCTTAGATTCTGATAACGCCTTAAACACAAGCTCAACTCCCTGCTCCAAAGTAATCCAGAAGCGAGTCATTCTTGTATCCGTGATTGGCAGCTCTGTTTCTCCTTTTTCAATAAGCTCCCGGAAGATTGGTATAACAGATCCGCGGCTCCCTGCAACATTACCATAGCGGACAATCGAGAACTTGGTATCCTTCAAGCCGGAATAGGCATTAGCAGCAATAAACAGCTTATCAGAGACCAGTTTGGTCCCTCCATATAAATTGATCGGGTTTACAGCTTTATCCGTTGATAATGCAACTACCTTTTTTACTCCTTTATCCAGTGCAGCATCGATCACATTCTGCGCACCATGGATATTGGTTTTAATCGCTTCAAAGGGATTATATTCGCAGGTCGGAACCTGTTTCATTGCTGCTGCGTGAATGACATAATCTACCCCTTCAAAAGCACGATAGAGACGTTCTTTATCTCTGACATCACCAATAAAAAATCTCACCCTGGACATGTCCACTTTGTCCTTATATTCTGACTTCATGACACTTTGCTTAAATTCATCCCTGGAATAAATAATAACCTTATTCGGTTTGTAATTCGCAAAGATCATCTCCAAAAATTTTTTTCCAAAGGATCCGGTTCCTCCGGTGATCAATATGTTCTTTCCGTTTAGCATGATTTTCCCTCCGTATTCTGCAACAAATGCTCTGTAATTCGTACTGCACCCAATCCATCTACCAGAGACTGCATGCGTACACTGATTGTTCCTCGTAGTTGATGATCAGAGATCAGCCGGCACAGCCTCTCGTGTATATTCCTCAAGCATTCCTCTTCCTGCACCCGGATATCACCGGAATAATATATGATATTCTGCCGATCAAATTCCTGAACGCCATCCAATTGGTTGTCCGCAAAGGAATAGCTTATAGCCGGAATACCGCAGGCACATAGTTCATATAACGTGGAGCCGCCGGCCGTAATTGCTAAGTCACAGGCTTCCATCAGCTTCGACATCTCTGTTACCTGATCATGCAGAATAATATTCTTTTGCCTATCCGCAAGCTCCATGAGCAGTTTCCGGTGTGTGTTAAAGCTGCCGACAACCACATGAAACCGGATTGCCGGAAAATCTCCGGTTAAAATAAGATACTCCAGCAGCTTCCCTGCCATATGATAGGGGTCTGACCCGCCGGTTGATATGAGAATATCACTTACTGTCTTCCCCTGCCTGGGTGTTCTTCCGGTAAATTCAGCTCTCAAGGGGGCATATTCACACCCTAATAACAGTAGGGTTGCCTTGTCCTTATAGCTCTGTCGATATGGGATACGTTCCGCATAAATATTATAATTAATTAAAACATCCACCGGATATATAAACTGATTGATATCGTCCAGATAAATCGTTCTTGTATATTGCTGTAGCCTGCTTAAATAGTTTTCAGTCACATAATAAGAGTCGATCAACAGAGTACGGATATCCTCTTGTTGGATCAGTGCTGTCAGCTGATCAGTCTCCGTGTCCAGATCACACCAGATAGAATTCAGACAGAGCACACCAAACCCACGGGAGATTATTAGCTGTTCCGCCTCGTGATCCGCAGTAATAAACGTACTGTCATACCCCTTTTTCAACAGCGCCTGAGCGATGGACAAGCATCTCATCACATGTCCCGAGCCAATGTTAGCATTCGCGTCCGCCCGAAAGTAAAACATACTGTTACCACCTTTTATCATAGTTTATCCGATCAGCTCCTTCACCTTAGCGATCACATACTCCTGTTCCTCCAAGGTTAACCCTGCATAGATCGGAAGGCTGATGATATTCTCATAGAGGGCTTCCGCATGAGGGCATTTCACTGCTTCATATCCATGGTTACGGTAATAGGGCTGGGTATGCACAGGGATATAGTGGACATTGACTCCGATATTTCCGGCTCTCAGTGCATCAAACACTGACTTTCTCTCCTTATCCACCACCTGAATGACAAACAAATGCCAGCTGTTATTACATCCCTCAATCTGTTTAGGAAGAAGCAAGCCGCGGCAATTTTGAAAAGCTTCCTGATATCTCAGTGCAATTTCCCTGCGCTTCTGAATAAAGCCCTCCAGCTTCTTCATCTGACTGATTCCCAATGCGCATTGAATGTCCGTAATTCGGTAATTATAGCCCAGCTCCTGCTGCTCATAATACCAATCTCCGTCATTGTTAAGCAGCTGGGAAGGATTTCTGGTGATGCCATGGGATCGAAATAGCACTAATTTCTCATACAGCTCCCGGCTGTTAGTAGTAATCATTCCCCCCTCTCCGGTCGTTATATGCTTAACCGGATGAAAGCTGAAGGTTGTTAAGTCAGACAGACTTCCAACTTGTTTTCCTCTATAGTCAGCCCCCAGGGCATGGGCAGCATCCTCAATTACAATCAGCTTGTGTTCCCTTGCTATCCTATGTATTTCCTCCATCTCACAGGGCTGTCCCGTGAAATGGACTGCAATTATCGCTTTTGTCTTATTTGTAATCTTCCTTCGGATCTCCTCCGGATCAATATTATAGGAATCCGGCTTAATATCAGCAAAGACCGGCTTTGCTCCACAGTAAAGGACACAATTGGCGGAGGCTACAAAGGTTGTCGGGGTTGTTATGACCTCATCTCCTTCTCCAATTCCTGCTGCCAGGCAGGCAACATGAAGAGCGGCTGTACCGTTTGAAACAGCTACCGCATACTTTGCCCCAACATATTCCGCCACACATTGTTCGAATTCCGCTATTTTTGGCCCGGTGGTGAGATAATCCGACTGCAGTGTTTCAATCACTGCCCGGATATCGTCCTGGTCGATGCTCTGTCTTCCATATGGTATATAATGCATATCTTACACCCTCTTTATCTAGTATACATTCGTATCAGCTCATAAGCTTCCGCATAACCGGACCAATCCTCTCATCAGCATTTGCTTAAGGCCATTCCAATTATGTCATATACTGCATTTATGTTATAGCATTTCTTATTTTGCTTTTATACTCTGCGATATTAAACTGCCATTCCACCGGATACATCTCAGTCAGCTCTCGAAAATTTTTCATATTGTGGGAGCTTCCTGTCCCAAGCTGCTTTCTTGGTATAATCCTGTTATTCTTGATATCTTCCCAATGCTCCATGAATAAGTTCATCATTGTCATAGTCAGCTTTTCGTAACTGCTCTGAAAGGTTTCCTGTTCCTCCACGAAATCTACTTTTTCCTGCAAAAGGATATCACCGGTATCCAAACCGCTGTCAATCAGATGGATGGTAACACCCTTAGGCGTATTCTCGATAAAGCTCCAATAGTTCGGATTAGACCCCCTGTTCCAGGGCAGATAGGATATGTGCAGGTTAATAATCCTGCGATTCATATAATCAATTACCTCCTGCCGGATGATGAATGAGTAATTATAGCTGATAATTAATACAGGTGCTATTTTCCTTACAATATCCAAATCCAGCTTATCTTCAAAGAGAACCACCTTCTCCCCCCTGTTCTGAAGCCAGAGATATAAATCGTAGGTGTTCTTATTGTTGGTCAGAAATAAAATTGTTCCCTCCGAATGATAATGCTTTGTTTCCTTCATAGGTATCCATACCTCCGATCAGCTCAAAGGATATCGGTGTTCCCCTGTCAATGTCCTTTAAAGCTCTTTGACCGAGTATCCGCTCATAATATTTCGGCTCCAGACCATATCCCGGCCGGATTACTCTGACATTATCCTCTGTAAGGATATCGCCTTTTTTAATATCACCTACAGCAAAAATGGACTTACGGAATACAACGCTGCTTTTCTCATATTCCGACACCTCATAGGATACTTTACCCAATGCTTTTTCTGCTGACCGGATATCTTTAACCATCTGTTCTAGCTCCAAGGGCTCCATGGAAAATGAGGAGTCCGGATTATCTATTTTCCTGCTCATACAGACATGCTTCTCTATAACACATGCCCCCAGGGCAACCGCTGTCACTGCTCCGACGGAGCCCATGGAATGATCCGATAGCCCCACCGGTAAATCAAATATCTCAGACATATTCCTTATCGTTCTTAAATTCATATCCTCCGGTATCGCCGGATATGCACTGCTGCATTTCAACAAAATCAGCTGATCATTTCCTTGGGAGTATACTGCTTTTACCGCCTCCTCTATTTCACCCAGGGTTCCCATCCCGGTTGACATGATAATCGGCTTGCCCTTTGCTGCCACATATTTTATTAGCGGTACGTCTACCAATTCAAAGGATGCAATCTTATAGAACTCAACGCCAACTTCTTCTAAGAAATCGACTGCTGTCTTATCAAAGGGGGTGGAGAAGAAATCAATACCTACTTGATCGGCGGTCTCCTTTAGTTCCTTCTGCCATTCCCATGGGGTATATGCCTTTCCGTATAGCTGATAAAGATTTTCTCCGTTCCAGGTTCCGTTTTGGACCCGAAAAAAGGGGTTATCACAACAAATCGTGATCGTATCCGGGGTATAGGTCTGAATTTTAACACAATCCGCACCGCACTCCTTAGCCATATGGATGATTTCCTTCGCGCGGTTGATGTCCCCGGCATGATTTCCGGACATCTCGGCTATGATGTATGCAGGATGATTCCCGCCAATGCATCTATTTTTAATAAAAACGTTTCGCAAGCCATCACCTTCTTTCATCGCCTTCTTAATCCGGCTGTTATTTTAGCTTCTTTTGCTCTACATGCTGATTAATCTGTTCCAGCTTAGGGTTTTGCTCCATTAATGCTAACACTTCGGCCAGATAGAAGTCATGCTTCCCATGATATAGCTTTTCATAAATAATGCTGATCAGCTGCCAATCCTCATCTGTGTCCAGGGTCCACCGGTACTTGGAGTAATTCTTATCATTTACATAATAGCCTGTGGTTCCGTGCTCATAGATGTAAGGAGTAACATGCTCCCGCTGATAGGCTTCGGTTGCTAACAGATAAGCATTCTCTAAAGCCCGGTAAGAGAATACCTCCGTATCAAGTCCTCTGGGGTAGGTTCTCTTGGAAAGATCATTTCCGGCATTTGTTACGATGTCATACTTACTTTCCTGATACATATGTACCACCTTGTCTACGATCACCGGATCGATCAAAGGACAATCCGAGGTAATCCGGATAATAACCTCCGAGTCATTTTCCTTAGCCGCAAAATAATAACGGCTTAATACATCCTCCTCGCTGCCTCTGAATACCTTGGCTCCGCAGCGCAGCGCTTCCTCTGCAATGACATCATCATTTTTATGGACTGTGGTTGCAATGATCACCTCATCAATCAATTCTGCCTGCTTAACCCTCTCGATCACATGCTCTAAAACCGTTTTCCCCTGAATGATTTTCATCACCTTACCGAATAATCTGGTGGATCCCATTCTTGCCTGAATAATTGCTGTTGTCTTCATCTATCTATTTCCTCCATCCTGTATATGGGTAATGGCTATTTCTTCTGATTGATAATCTTTCTTATTTCACGGTTGAAGTTATCAATACTATTCCGGGTAAATACCTTATCATACAGACCTCCCGAGATCTCAGTTTTCGAGGTTACTGCTTCCTGTAGCTGTTCATAGTTGCTTATCAATTCGGCAATGCCATTCTCGTATAAGAACTTTGAAATCTGATAGTCGGAGTCCTGATAAATTAAGATTTTAACATTAAACATGACAGCTTCAAATAAGGCTGTTGTATTTACCCCAAGTACGATATCAGCCTTAGCCAGGCAATAATATAAGCTGAATTTATCATCACCGATTACCTTTACCTTGGACCTTCTTAAGAGAGGAAAGCGCTCCTTCCATATTTTATACTCGTGCGGATGAAGCTTAAAAATGATCCTGTACTTTGCAGGGTCCAAATCCTCTGATAATTTTATAGCCAGCTCCTGCAGCTTATCCTGTCTGCTGGACAGGATTAGTATTGTTTTAAGCTTACTGTTTTTCTTGACCTTTTCTTTACTTTTCGCCCCGAAATACTCCAGATAGGAATATCCGATCGGTATCACTTTATTATCATCAATCGGATACCTGACCCCTTTCATTAAATTCTCTCCAAATTCAAATACATAATCTGCATAAGTACTGATATCTTGCTTTGTAGGATAATTATGATGGATTGTAATGTCATTTACCGCACCATGCTGCATTTCTACAACAGGTATTCCACATTCCTTGGCTGTTTCAATTAAATGCATCATGATATATCTGGTAGAAGGAAGTACACATACTACTTTAGGGTTCAGCTTGTTAAGGACATGTTTAAAATATGCCTTATATATCCTGCGATATCGGATTGCCTCCTCAATGTTTTTACCGACTTCCCTCTTCTCATTGTTGTCAAAGGTTATCTGAAAGCACTTCTCAAGTCGCTGTATCAATGCATTAGCTTCTGCCCGGTTTACCCTGTCTTCCAGATCTGCATATTTCTCTAATACAGCATCCTGATCCAGATATCTTAAATTTCTGGTTTTCGTTTTTAATGCCATATTTTCATCTGCTACGATCTGCATAATGGTATAGCTGATGCTCAGCTTATCCAGGATTAAGTCGGTATACGGACAGAGATATCGGCCATCCGCCCATAATCTTCGATCCATGGTAAAAAACAGGATGTCTTTCTTCTGTAAAAATATCTTTCTTTTCCGGTATTTTACCAGAAGATCCTGTAATAAATTACTATAGTCCGCTGTTATCGTATTCTTTTTCCTGTATTCCTTCTTCGCCTTGCTTTCATGGAATACATCATATTCTTTGCTTAAAAGAATTCGGAATACTTCCCTGCGTATATATTTCCATATCTCAATCCCATTCACCTTATCACAAAATAAGTTATTCTCGTTTTCTATCTTATTAAAATCTAAAGCGAACTGTCTAAATTCTTGATCCATGTCCTTTTACCTCGCTATTAAGACTTTACCATGTTTATTTTAATCCAAAAACTATTTCCTCCAGAGAGATCACCGGAATGTCCGTTTTCCCGCATAATTCATCTTCAATCTCATCGAAGGCAAATACTGCTGTAACAACGATGACATCCACCGGCTGAAGCTCATCCTCAAGACCATACACAGTTAATGCAGCGAAAGCACTTCCCGCACTCTGATCAATTGCATACTCCACTTTAATATCCGTATCCTTTAATTCCTCGTATAAACGGTTCCCGATCTCGCCCATGCCGTAAATTGCCAAGGACTGATACCCATTATCTTCAAAGTATTGCTTGAGCGGAACACCATTATTTTTAAGCATCATCCATTGATTTAAAACATTATAATAGCTGCGGAATTTATTGACCTTCTTGCTTACCCTGTCAAGATCCTTATTTTTTATCTTCATCATACCAACAGCTCCGGCTATTACACCTGCTGCAAGAACCAGGGCATATTTTAAAACACGTAATAACTTCTTCATAACCATCCTTCTTTCTATGTTAATTTTGCCCGAACCACTTCAAGTCCTTAGCATATGCCTTATCATAAGACAAATCCACCAGCCTGTGTCTTTGGTTTCGTTTTCCTTCCGGCGGCGGTGTCATATAATCCCCATACATCATCGAAAGATATGCGTCCGTATTATTCGGCACGGGAAGCTTCAGGTTTTCAAAGTCTACATATTTGACCGGTAGTATATCAGATTTCTTAAAATACATAATTTTCTTATAGTGGGTTAGCAAGTCAGCAACATATTGTTCCTCCTTGCCTCGGTAACGGGTTAAGGCTCCTTCTATGTTATCCTGTAAAGTCCGAAGAGAAGTAAATTTCATACGATAATACTCCCGGTTAATGATTAGCCGCTTCCAGGGATTCTTCGTGCTTACCACATGAGGAATTAACTTATTAGAGATCAGTTTCCTGTACTTCTGGACCACTTTAACATGTTCTTTCCTTTTCTCCTCATCCTCCGACACATAATCGAAAGGAAATACATCCACATGTATCCCATGATGGATTTTAATATCCTTCGTGTTATATAGGACGAAGGAGGTATTGTTCTTGCCCACCTGATCAAAGTTCCGGTAGAAGCTGCTTCCCTTTCCCATGGTCTGGTAATAATAATCTGCGCCCAACTCTTCTTTGGCTATCTTCCGAAACCGTTCAAAATCCTCCCGGAGCATTCCGATATCCGCATCATCATCCCAGGGGACAAAGCCCTTATGGCGGACTGCACCCAGCGCAGTTCCGGCAGACAGGAAATAAGTGATATTATTCTTCTTACAGATCCGGTCAATTTCCTGAAGGATATCCAGAACCTGAAGGTGGATCTTCTTAAGATCGTAATTGTGCGTGTTCTTATTCTCAAAATCCTTCCCTGAAATAATGATATCAGGATCTATGTGATTCTCTATGATTGTGTCCAGATCAAGGATAATTCCTTCATATCCCTTCTCCTTCAGTATCGCATAATTATCTGCATAATGAGCCGCATTCATGATGAGGATGACATCGGGGGACGCCTTCCAAACCTCCTCAGGGCTGATAACCGTATGTCTGGGAGTAATTTTAGTTCCATGAAGCTCTTTATTCATGTCAGTCACAAAGGTGATGTATCTGCCTTTAGGATCAATCAGATTTAGAAAAGCGGTTCCTTTTAGGCCTGCTCCCCAGATGGCAGTCTTTCGGCCTTCTCCCTGATAGTATTTAAGGATTTTTGTAATTTCATCCTGATAGGAGAAATAATAGTCTCCGTACTCATAGATGGCACCCTTCGTTTTAAAGAATTTACTGCTTCCCACCCCATGTACCTCCTTAAAAAGCTACCTTGTAGTTCTTTTCAACTTTATAGGTAAATTCCTGACCTTCTTTCGTATCGATCAGGTTCTTTTCCAGATCCTCATGCCGGAACACCTCTTCCTTACCGGTTCCGGTCTTGATATAGATGTACTCCTTCGAGAGGAAGATATCCATCCCGTCAATATAGTCACTGTAGCCGCATTGTTTAGCATGCAGCCTGATCTTAGCACTGTGGATCGGATAATACTGATAACGGAGGATATCCTTCGCAAGACCTGTAAAGTCCTTTCCCTCCACAGCTGACAGGATCATCCGGTTAAAGTCCACCAGGCTTAATAATCCGTCGTAATACCTTGCCGCTTTTCCCTTACTCGATACAATCATCGGGATATGGGTGCAAAGCTCCTTATCCTTATAATACATATTGTAGGTCTTCGTCCCATTATCGCTCCGGTATACGACCTGCGAGTGGTCGGAGAAGATTACCTTCGTCGTTTCCGGTCCCAGCAGCTCATAGTAGAAATCGAATTGCTTGTCCATATAATCGACACATTCCCGGTACTGCTCCGTAATGCTCTCCGGAAAATGCTCGATTCCCATATTACTAAAGCCCCGGATGACCGGCCGTTCCTTGTGGAAGCCGCACAGCATCGGGCAATGGATCTCGTAGGGGAAATAGAGAAAATTAAAGGTTTTATCCACGGACTCAGCCAAATTGCAGGCTAAATTCCACAGCTTCTTAGACATATAGATCTGGATGTCAGGCTGAAGCCTCTCATCCTCCTCAATCAACCGGTATGCATCGGATACCATCCAGTTGATTTTGTAGCCCCTCACATCAATCTGCTTCAAAGCTTCGAATTCATCGACCCCACGGAGGAAATTCTGCGAATATACCTTGCATTCCAGTGGGTATTTACCAAGAATTGCGGAGACCATACTCTCATAGGTAGTTGCTCCGGTGGAGTATACATTGGTATAGACATCGGCATTGGAGATATATCTTAAGAGTACCCTCGGTTGTCCCGTTTTAGCATCAATCACATCCATCTCCCGCAGGGCATCTACATAGAACATAGAGACATCCTCGGTCTTCTTTGAATTGATGGTCCTTAGCTCTTCCAGAAGCTCCTCGGTTTGTTCTTTCAGTATAATATATTTCTCATAACCTTCATATCTTTTTTTGACATAATGATCTAAATAAAAATAGGCATAATAGAAATCCCTTATGCCAAAATAATAGCTGATCAGCGTCTTTATGATTGCTGACCGCTCTCCGTCCGTACCGGCTGCTCTTAAGTTTTCCTGCAGTTCAAAAATCTGCGTATAGATACTTCTCTCATCAAAGAAATTATTATAAACCTCGAGGCCCTTCTTCCTGAGCTCTCCGTAGATGTCCACATAACTGCTTTCCGGAGAAATCTTAAGCAGGCTCTCTATGATGGATTTCCCGCTGTTCTTAGAGGAAATGACGATAATCTCGGGTGCATATTCTTTAATCTGTTCCGGAGCGATAATTGGATATCCCAGGAATTTCTTACCCTGAAAATCCGGATCAGAGTCGATAACACATACTAAGTTCTGAAGATAGGTAGCGTATTTACCGATCAGAATGGCCGTATGACTGGAGGTCGTATTCATCCGCCCCGCACCCCACAGAGCGCACTTCTTTCCGGCACAGAACTCCGTTAGAATTCCCTTAACCGAGAGCTCCAGGTTATCATTCATCTTACTCTCATCAATGATCTCGATTCCGTTTCTATGTAATATTGTATTTAAGCGTTCATCAAACATCCGGTTCACTCTCTTCCTTACTGATAGGTACAACTTTGAACCATACCCTATCTGTTATTTTAACAATTATTCTTCTTGTCAGTCTCCTATTGTCAGCAGCTCATTCCATCCTTTGACGGATAACGGATTACGTATTTCTTAATTCAGAGTCAGTCTGCTATATTACCCCATCCCATATCTTCCGGAATAGCTGCTCACTGCCGCACTCCACAGAAGACCCGAACAGCTTCTCCTTCAGTTCCTGTCGTTCCCTCCTAAAGCTGTCCTTCGCTGTTAAGGCTTTCTTCAGTTCCTCCTGGTTTCTCACCTTAATGCCCGGGGTAAATTCCTCATAATCAAAGTATAGCTCCCTGGAACCGCTTAAGTACTCCTCATAATCATAGGGGAAGAACACCATCGGCTTATCCGTCAGAAGAAAATCAAAATAGATGGAGGAGTAGTCCGTAACTAAAACATCGGCCAGCTTACACAGCGGATAGGGATCTCCCTTAGGATCAGCAATTATGATGTTCCTGCTCTCCAGCTTGGCAAACTCAGCCTGAAGTCCGGACTTCGGATGGAGCTTAACGCAGAACAACAGCTTCTCCTTCTCGAGGAAGGAGACAAACTCCTTCAGCTCCAGGACCTCAAAGAACTTCTTCTCACTTTCACGAAAGGTGGGCATATACAGGATACATCGATAGTCCTTCCTGGCAGCTATTTTTTCTACTGCTTTCTTATCGGAATCTATCAGTACAGCCTCCGTTTTATCATTTAGCAGAATATCATTTCTGGGATAGCCGGTTACCAAGACCTTCTTTGTTCGGAATGCAGAAGCAAAGATTCCCTTACAGTAGGCGGAAGCAGACAGTACATAATGGGAGGGCTTCTCGTCAGAAATCCTCCTGGGGATTGTGTACAGCTTCTCCCTAAAGCTCCTTGGATTACGGAACCGGTCAAAGATATTATCCTGCTGTATCTTCTTTAACGGAATCCCATGCCAGAGATTAATCTTGACCGCACCGCCTGACAGGGAATAGCAGATATCCTTGGAGTAGTTGTCATAAAGATAAACCTTAGCCCGAAGGGAATACCATACCCCTTTTAGGCTGTACAGATAATAGCCCTCCAGCTGATTCTCCGACAGAAACCGAACAATCTCCTTATTCTTAGTAATCCAGACTGCCCGGACCCCCTCGGGTCTATTCCTATACAGATATAGATAGAAGTACTTCGGATTATCCGCAAATCTACGTCCAAAGGTACTGCCGAATACCCATAGCTTCTTATTTCTTGGCACGAGATAAGATAAACCATATAACGGCAGTAGAAAAAGCTGACACCAATATTTGATTTCCTTCCATACTCTCTTCATATAAGTATCTTCCTATGCTCTTACAGAGTTATCTTCCCCAAGTCCGACAACAGCACAGTATCTCGAAGCTTTTACCATAGCCCGAAACTCTGTGCCATTTATCTTAATATCATAAACAAAAGCATTATGTATTATAGCAAAACGTATATCCGGATTTGCTACACTTCTCTTACTTTACCACTTCTTTAAGATGGTCTTTCGTTCAATCGGATCCAGAGCTCTGATCGCAGGATCCTCGTAGTAGGAATCATTCTTCACATGGGTTGTGGAGATCTCTTCGAAGATTGCTCCCTTAACGGAGGTAAAGGAATGCTTCTGTTCCCGAAGCACCGTCTGGATGTCACCGGGCCTTAAGGTTCTTTCATTTCCTTCAATATTGATCTCCAGATCCCCGTATAGGAGCTGAAAGGTCTCTTCCTTAACCTTATGCATATGTACCGGATGCTTCTGTCCCGGAAGAATAACCAACAGCTTCTTGCAATACTCCCGGTTGATGATACTGATGATGATGGCTCCGATCTGGCGGAAATGCTTCATCCCGCAGTGGTGGGACAATTCCACCTCAAAGCTGTTGCCCAGCGCAATCCCTGCTTCATAAAGCATACCCTTGGCATCATGCACCACACTCCGTACCAGGCCGATATCCGTAATAACTCTCTTCTCCATCAACGGGCTGTTTGTTGTATAATCCTTACTGGCTGTAATTCCTTCATTGAAATCTCCGCTGTGCATCTGCCGGTCGCCGCAGGGCATTGCAAAGTACACATCCTCCTGCATAATCGGCTCTCCCTGTTTGATATCCCTCTTTAAGTATACACCTCTCATCAGAGAGTTTAAGGAATCTACCTCCTCCTGGCTTACATACTTGGTGTCCTCCTTCTTCATCTCACAGATCGTTTTCGCTTCGAGAACACTCTTCACCCAGCGATCCGCCTGCTCGGGATTCATGGAATAGGAGTTTAAGGTAATGGACTCGGTAGGAAGTCCGACATGCCGTTCCAGGATTCTTGCTCCCTTGGCAAGGGCAAGCATCGGTACGATGTTATCGTCCGGATCCTCATGACCGGAATATCCGATCGTCACCTCAGGATAACGGCGCTTCATACGGGTGATGAAGTCCAGCTGCAGCCTCTCCTTCGGAGCAGGATATTCTGCAACACAGTGAAGGAAGGCAAACTCACACTTTTTATGGGTAAAGAAGTTATATATCTTATCGATATCCGACAGAGTCTTCCCACCGGTGGAAATAATCACCGGTTTATGGGTCTGGGCAATCTTGGTCAGGAGGGGCCAGTCCATAGCGCTGCAGCTTGCCACCTTAATAATATCGATCCCCATATCCATACACCAGTCAACTCCGTCCTCATCAAAGGGAGTACTGATGGCAATCATTCCCTCATCATGGATTGCATCCACCAGCTGGCTGAATTGATCATAGTTTAACCTGGTACTTAAAAACCGGGGGATATGCTTTACATCCGTCCTGTTCACATAATCGGGATGGATAAAATTATCCAGGTTGCGGAACTGTAGCTTGACCGCTGCCTTAATATTGTATTTTCTGGCAATCCTGCTCATCGCGTTGATTATATCAATACCATGCTCTACACTGCCCTGATGGCTGTTTGCCATTTCAAAGATAAATAAATCATCATAGATATGCTTGACTTCGTTCATGTCTAATCCTCCTAGTCTGTTGCTTCCCGGTTAACACAGAATTACCTTCTATCCTATATATCGACTGAAACCGCCTCTCTGTAAAGTGCACGAGGGTAAAAAAATAAGGAAATTATGCATTTCCTTATATTTGCTTTAAAATATGTTCCATCAGCTCCATGGTCTCCGGTGAGGCGATGCTGATCTCATTGATATAATCATATGCCATCTGATATTCGCCCAGCCGGTATAGTATCCGGGCAAGATGGGCTAAGGTCGTATCATCCTTCGGTGCCAGCTCAACCGCCCGGGATAGGAACGGAAGCACCAGCTCGTTTCTCTCAGCCTCATAAAAAGCCCAGGCCACGCGGTTCAGAAGCTCAACCTTATGCTCGGAAAAACGGTTGATGATGAATTCGATTGCTGTATAGGATACCCGGTTGGCTTCCACATAGCGGACCAGGGAAGCTTCGGTTCGTACCTGATCAGTGGAAGCTTTATCATCAAAGCTTTCCTCCAGACGCAGCAGCAGTTCTTTCAGATGCTCGTAATGCTCCCGGACCTTCTTTAGCTCCCTGGAGTAATCAAATAGGGTATTCTGGCCTCGGAGCTTTTCGTAGGAATGAATCTGAAATAGCATATCCAGATCCTTGACCGAAGCGTCTGTTACGGTACCCGGATTGCTTCTGCAAAATCCGTAATATTCCGTTTTCGCTTCCTCAACAAACCCCTCCCATACCAGTTCCCCGATACGTTCTATGATTCCCGAGGTATCCGGTTCCTCGCGGCCGGTGGTTTGCACGTATCCATCCTCCTTCTCAGAGGCAATCCGGAGGATTTCCTTCAGTCTTACCTCATAATTATGGAACTGCTTCACCTTACGGTAACCGTTCTCCGCAATTTGCTTCCGCTCCTCCTCATGTTCCAGATAGTAGCCAACCTTATGAATTAGATCCTCTTCGTTTTCATAGCAGACCAAGTCCTCTCCGATGTTAAAATAGTCTGCGATGTCAGCCTGGTAATTGGTTATCAAAAAGCCTCCGGCACCTAAAATATCAAATACTCTTAAGGGAATTCCGGATTTAATAGTTCTAAGGGTCATGTTAAGATTGATTTTACTGTAGCGGAATACCTTAGGCATCACCTTGTAATAGTCAATATAACCCTTGTTATGAACCTTCATAAGATCGGAGGTATCACTGCCGGTATACAGCGTAACATCATAATGTTCGGACAGGCTGCCAAGCATTGTCCTTCTCTCCAGTCCTGTAACCTTCGCATTCAGGAAACGATCAGCAAAGATATCCCTGACATCCCCCACGAAGTTCTTCCCCGGATTGATATGAATATATTTATTTAGCTCACTCATGATATCATCCGTGAGCATTTCCTTAATAAAATTATAGCCGTAGATTCTCATCTGGGCCCTCATAATTCCATCAAAATAGCCCGTCAGATAATCCGGCAGGTTCGATATCTCATCATAATGATTTCTCTTCTCATAGAGATTACCGACAAAGGATACCTCTGCCCGGTATTCCTGCTCGTCCCCCTCTAGGATAGGCATCTGCTCCAATCGATCCGTATTCACCGCCAGCGGAAGATAATATACCGTATCCGCGTGCAGCTCATACTTCATCTGGTGATACAGGGTGCCGTCAAAAATAAAGATATAATTAAAGGGATTATAGATGGCAGTGGAGTTTAAGTTTAGCAACGGACAATCCCATACCCAAGCAATATACTTAACACAGAAGTCATTGCAGACCCTGGAGACCACCTGAAAGAAATTGAAGGAGATAACAAAATCATACCTTTTCAGAAGTAACAGCTCAGAAAGCTTCCTCTCAAAGATCTCATCCTTCTCAAAATCCGTAAATACATATTTAATCTTGTCCACCTTATGACCCAGACGGATCAGAGTATCCTCCAGATCCTTCTGACCGAAGGTATTCCATTCATATAACAGTATATTCATGTTATCCCCAATCCCACGCATTTTGTGCTGCCGCACAACAAATGCCTTTTGATAGTCAAGTGCTTATATATAAAATAAACTCACTCTTCTTCATGTGCTTGTACATTTGTGCTTTGGTGATGAATCGAAGTCGTCAAATCAGCTCATTCGATATAAATCACATCAATATTCCCTTTAGAGCATCCATATCGATCATTTTATCATCCACATAGTAATCCGCATTGGGCTTACCAAAGTGCAGCTCGTCGTAGCATAGTCCCCATTCCTTCAGCTGTTTTCTGGTGGTATCCTCCCAGTCGATTCCCGTTACATAGCCACGGGCTGTCAGAAGAATAATCTGATTTCCCATCTCATGGAGCTTATTGATTACACGGATCATATCCGTATTAGGCTCTGCCAGGGCATAATCATTCTTAGGCTGGAGCTTGGCAATGACTCCGTCGATGTCAAATACAAAACGCTTTCCCCCCTGAGCTACCGTTAGGAAGGCTTCCGCCCGACGGAATTCCTCTTCCGTATCGATATCATAATTCTTATCCATCTCATAACCAAGAATATGGCTTCCTGTCATGGAATGCTGCTCCAGGATAACCTTGCCCCTTACAACATCAATACAGGCATTCTGGTAATAAACCTTCGGAAGGCTCTGCCTCGGCATATTATAGCATTCCGGGATATCCTTCATGATCGGGGACAGCGCTCCATTCTCATCCTTATGCCACATCTTATAAGGAATCTCCTTCGCCGGTGCAATTGATCTTACAGAATCAGCTTCCTCATTCTTAAGCAACAGCTCTATCATACGATCGATATCCTCCGGATTACGGATGGGGTAGGTTGGTCTCAGCTGTACTACAATATCCGGAACAACGCCTTCCTTCTCCTTGAGGTAATTCAGACAATGATAGAACACGTCGATATCCAGTGCCGAATCAGTCGCATATTCCTCCGGCCTAAGGAAGGGCACCTCTGCCCCATAATCTTCTCCAATCCTTGCATAATCCTCCGAATCCGTGCTCAGTAGGATTCGACTGATGTATTTGGATTTTTTGGCATGTTCAATGGAATAGGCCAGCATGGGTTTCCCGGCAAGCTTTCGTATATTCTTGTGGGGGACGGATTTAGACCCGCTTCTGGCTGGTATAATAGCAATGATGTTCATGGGCATCTCCTACTCGGTTTATTATTATGAATGAGGGTTGGGTTCTTCTATTGAAGCAAATCCAGCCTCCAATAGCGGCTTAATTCGTAGTGCAGCTTCCCCGATCGCCTGATAGATGGTCCTCGCATGCTCATAGGTAGCTAGTTTATTCTTCCTTTCATCCTTAGAATATACATAGAGATTCGATAGCTGCTCTGAAGTAGCGGCTGCTATGTCCCAATCTACCAGTTCATATACATCCATTGCTTCAATCTCTGAATTATAATCACTTAAGAGCTGGTTTTTCCTTAAGCTGGAGGTCGTCTCCTGCAAGGATTTTTCATATTTCTCTATCAGCTTATTACAAATGTCGGTAGCTTCCCCGGCTCTATTTATTATAACATCTAAATCAGAAATATCCTGTTTTATATAACGAAGCAGAAGTGGTATTTCCTCCTGAGCTATCGAGGGCTTTAATTCTGCTACAATCTGTTCGCAATCCACCCTGTGGGTGCAATAACGATTAATGGTATCCCTAAGTGTCATAATTGTGGTTCCATGTATCTTAGCCCCACCCTCAGTAGCATCAATTACCTCTTCTCCCTCAAACAGATCAACGGCATCTTCAAACCAATGGATATAGACATACCAGTCATATCGGGTTCTAATCGGATTGCCATAGATATCTTCTACCATTTCTATAGCCGAATTACCATTACTGTAGTCTACAGATACCCCTCCGGCATGGGTACTTTCTCCAAGATAAGCCAGATCCTGTCCGACTAATATAATCCGCTTAAACTTAAGGGTATCACAGATAGAGAAGGCCCCGGTAGCAACGGAGCCGCCGGAGTGAAAGAATCCGGTCTCCTTCCCGAGCTTTTCATAGATCGTCTTCATATAACCTTCCAGATTATACCATATAATATTCTTGTGATTGGCATCCAGATTTGCGGGTCTGGAATCCGTACGACAGAACATCGGCAGTTCATAGCATCTGGGATCCTTCATATGCTTTAAAGATTTTTTCGGATCAAGAGTTACTATAAAATCAGGGATAATATCGTGTGCCAGCAGATACTTCATAGCAGTATCCACAGCAAATATGACAGCCTTTCCCTTGGCTCTTTTTAATTCTTCTATATTTTTATCCAGTGAAGGTCCCGCTGAGACGATGATGGCAGGAACCTCCTCTGGAAATCTTCCAATCAGATCGGTAACCAGATTACTCTTCTTAATATACTTCAGATTCGTCAACGTATTCGTAATCAGAAGCCGGCTAATGGCCACATCTGTATTCTTATTCACAACCGCCCGATTATTATTGTCCTGGATTATTTTATATAAGATGTTCTTACTTGCTTCAAAGGCCTGCTCATATTGCGGGTGACTGCAAATTATTTGAGACCTCAAATTAATCCAAGCCACATGGTTGCTTAGCAGGTTCTTGATTTCGTTATCATTAATTCCTTCCACAGTGACAGATACATTGGCTGCACCCAGGATATCCGTGATGTCGTAATGCTCGAGAACATAAAAAAACAGCTCGGCACAGGGTTCATAGATTAACAGTACCCCATTGCCGTTCAGCTTCTTAAGCAGCTCCCTGGCAAAGACGCCGTTACCTAACCCGAACATGGTAGTGACGATACCAATATTCTTCACTTCAAATTGGGCAGCCCATCGCTCTGCTTCATGGGTCGGAGAATATAGGCTGTTTAGACGGTACATTTCACCGTTCAGAGTAACCGCCAATGTCGTATCCCCATCCAGCGTGGGATATATCTCAATTGCATCTGGTCTATTGCTGTTACTGTAATCCGGCTTTTCCTGTATTCTTTTATTGAGGAAGTCCTTCGTACGCATGATCTCCCTCATATTATTCTCGTAATATATCATAACTCTCTCCCTGCTGCCTAAAGCAGTCTGCCCCGTACGGTACCCAATAAGTCGTATGCAGCCTGTTTATTAGAATTCTACCTTTGATTATTCCTTTGTTACTACCTATTCATTCTGTATCAGATTTCGCGCTAAGCCTCTTTACCTCATGAGCAAAACGAATACCATATTCATTATCTCGTATGTGAAAGCTATGGTATTCGTTTTGATCACGAGTTTTAGTTTAAGGGTAACTCTTTAAGCTGTCCGGCAATCTCATAAATCAGGATATCCGCCAGCAGGACGCTGTCCTTCTCTTCCATGGCATTCATTGCCCCGGTCAGATTGTCGATTAATCTCTGCCCGTCAAATAGAAGCAGCCCCGCATCAGAGAGGGCAAATAGTCTGTCCGTTATATCCATAATCTTGCCCAGGGTACTATTCAGTCCATCATAGCCTTTATTAAACTTCTGCTGATATAGATGGTCCGATATCTGTTCAATCTCTGTTAATACCAGTAAGATGTTATTCTTTAATTCGTCCATAATTCTCCGATCTATCCTTCATACAATACTTTTTCGACCAGGGCTCATTCCTATCTCTCGTACTTACCTGCCGCCTCCGGCAGCAGGGTATTTAGGTATAAAAGTAGGGCTGACCATAGGTCAGCCCCACCTTAATTCTGCTTCGAGCTAAATTACTGTAACAGTGATAATACGCCCTGTGTAGACTGGTTAGCCTGAGCGAGCATTGACTGAGCTGCCTGCTGCAGGATGTTACTCTTAGAGTAAGAAACCATCTCTTTAGCCATATCAACGTCACGGATACGGGACTCAGCTGCCTGTAAGTTCTCAGATGTATTGTCAGCATTAGCGATAGTATGCTCTAATCTGTTCTGTAAAGCACCGAGCTTAGATCTCTGTGTAGAAACAGCCTTAATCGCTGCATCTAAGGTAGACAGCTGTGCTGTAGCCTTCGTGTAAGAAGAAACATTAGTAGATACATTCTGAATGCTTAAGCCTGTAGCTGTCATGTTCTTAATTGTGAAGGAGATCTTCTGACCCTTATTCGCGCCAACCTGAAGGTTCTTGTCAGTGAACTTTCCACTAAGTAACTTCGTGGTGTTGAATTCAGTTTCTTTTGCGATACGGCTAACTTCGCAGGTAAGAGCTTTGAGCTCTTCTTTGATAGCAGTACGGTCTGTAGATACGTTGGTATCATTCGCTGCCTGAACAGTCAGCTCTCTCATTCTCTGAAGAATGGAGTGAGTTTCGGTAAGGGCACCTTCTGCTGTCTGGATTAAGGAAATACCGTCCTGAGCATTTGCAGAAGCCTGATCAAGACCTCTAATCTGTCCTCTCATCTTCTCGGAAATAGAAAGACCAGCTGCATCATCACCGGCACGGTTAATTCTGTAACCGGATGATAATTTCTCAGTAGACTTAGAAAGATTTCCGCCTGTGATACCTAACTGTCTGTTTGTGTTCGCTGCTAACATATTGTGTTGTACTATCATAATTCATTCCTCCTTGAATTTATAGTAGCTTCCATGCTACTTGTATTTGAGTAAATAATTCTTCCTCCTTTCATCCCGGCCGTACGTACCCTCGTTACCGGGAGGAAAATATTTATTTTACTTATAATATATATCGGATACTTTTAATAAAACTTTATACCATATTATAATATTTTATTTTTTTTTGTCGAGAAAGAATGACTCCCCCGTAGGTCCGTTCAAAACACTTCTATAATAGCTGTCTGCCGTTCTGCTGCTCAGCTTAAAGTTTTTGATTTCCTTCTTCCTTCCGGCAAAAAACAGCTGGAACCTATTCTTATTCCGGTGTTCAATCACCTGCAGCTGAGTACTTTTATCCGTAACCTGCCGAATCATCTCCTGAAGCATAAGGATCTGTTCCTTTAATTGCTCCTTATCCTCCTTCAGGGCCTCCTTTACATGCTGATATACCTTCTCAAATCCATCATCCAGCTGATTAAGCTGTGTGATCAACACTTCCTTATCAGAAAAGGTATGATCCAGCCGGTCCATGTCCGGTGTCTCCGAAGAGATAAGTCCATCCTGTTCCGTGGAAATCACAATTAACTGCTCCAGAATAGCTAGTTTTTTCTTTAATGTATCTGTCAGGATATTGATGTAAGTTCTATTCTCCATGACTTAGCCTCTCTTCATTTAGTCTAAAGCCTATCTTGCTAACCTCATAACTTCCTTCCAGGTATCCCTCATTCCTCTTATATGCTCCAGAACCTCCTCAAGAATTGCGGTATCCTTTCGAATATTAGCTGTAACCAGACGCTCATACAGATAATCATATACACGGTCAAAATCCTTTGCTACAGGGTACTTAAAGTCCAGAGTTGCTCTTAAATGGGTAATAATCTTCTCTACCTTAATAATATTGGTGTTTGCTTTTCCCATGTCCTTTTCTTCAATACCCAGAATAGCCATATTACAAAACTTGATCATGCCCTCATATAACATTAACGTCAATTCTGCCGGCTTTGCCGTATTCACCTTATTATTCTGGTATGTAAGAGCTGCATTCATCTGCATGTCAATTCCTCCATTATTCTATCGGCACAAAATTACGATGTGCTTTGTCCTAACATAGCCGCCAGCTGGTTACTCTGTGACTGCATCTTGGACATTGCAGATTCCATCGCGGAAAACTGCTTATAATATTTATTTTCCATTTCTGTCAGTTTCTTTTCCTGCTCCTTAATCTGATCCGTATACTTTCTCTGCTGTTCCACCATCAGCTTATCGTTATAGAAGGTTAGTGCACTTCTTACATTCGGGATCGATTTCATCTTATCATACATTTCATTATATAAGTTCTTTGAAATGCTGGATAATACCGTAATGACCGTATTCGGATCTTCCTCCAGGGCATTCTTCAGCTTGTTCGACTCTGCGGAATAAGTCGCATCCTCAGCATCTCCATATATATGTAATAGTCCCCGCTCCAGATAATCGGTCGAGGTTTCTATCCCAAAGCTGGACATGGCATATTTCTTGCCGTTTACCTCAACAGAGGACATCAGAGTGCTCCTCATGACATCAGAAAGGGAACCCAACGTGGAATCCCTGCGAAGAATGGAATCCTTAATCTTTGTCTCCCATTTAGTAACCTGTTCCTCCGTCATAGCTTCCTTCTCGTCGTCGCTTAAAGGATCATAGCCTCTCGATGAATCGGCATAATATAAGGAATTCATCTCTTTCAGGACCGCATTATAATTCTTAACAAAGTTTTTCACCATATCATAGGCAGCCTGCGTATCCTTCGTAATATTCAAACTGATGGTCTGATTCTCGTCTGCTCCCTTCAGAGTCATCTTGAGTCCGTTCGCCGAAATAACATTGGACGAACCGGTCAGCTTCGCTCCGTTATAAATCACTTCACTGTCGGAGGCTGCAACTACAGTTGATAACGTAGAGGAAGGATCCACCTTGGTTCCATCCGGCTTCAGTGCGTCCAGTCCCAGCTTATTCAGCAGGTCATTGGCATCTGCACCCAGTGAATCCTTGGCGGATAGCTGGAAGCTATTACTGATACCGCTTTGAGAGGAGCTTAGGAACAGCCTCTTCTGGGTATTATCAAAGCTGGCGTTCATCCCTGCCTTCTTGGCTGTGTCGATCAGATTCTGCAGGGTCGTATTCTCTGTTACCGTGAGGCTTTTGACCTTTCCCGCAACACCCATTGTAATTACTGTACCTGCTGTAACACCCAGATTTTCCAGCTTCGTTGACGTAGTAGTATTTACGGCATTGCCATCCTTATCCGTGGTAATCTTATTACCGGTAAGAAACTGGGATTTTGCCAATTTATTGATTACCAACGTATGAGCACCCTCCGGTGCGTTCGTATCCACCGTCGCACTGACCAGACTGTCATTGGAGGTAGTTATCTTCTTCGTATTATAGCTGCCCTGCAGCTGCATCTTATTCAAGTCTTCGGTATATAATTTATAAAGCTTTGTATTCAGATCCTTCCACTTATCCTGCTTCCAGGTAAGCAGAGTCTGTTTATCTTCTACCCTCTTGTTCTTTATCTTCTGGGCATCAACCAGTTCCTTTATTAAGGTTTCTGTATCCATACCTGATATCAGACCCGTTAAACGTACTGCCATACTAACCTCCATTCTGCCGCAACCCCAGGAATTTGGGCAGCAGCACAAATTTGCCGATTGAAAGCTCAAGTGATTTCAATCTAATCTCCTTTACCGGTCCATACCTAATCGCCGATTAGGCATAGGCTGGTTTTATCTTCGCTCATCTATCATAATACCTGCCATCTCCCACATCTTCTCAATCATCTCCAGAGTCTCTTCCGGCGGTATCTCCCTGATCACTTCTTCCGTATCCTGATCAAGCACCTTAATCGAGACTCGTTTCGTGTCCTCACTATAAGAGAATTCACATCTTGTCCTCTTCATCTTACTGTTAGCTCTTAAAATAGCGTCCTTAATCTGTTTCTCCGATGCGGTCTGATCCTTTGAGCTCTTCCCCTGTTCACCGGGGTTACTTCCGGACACCTTCGTAACTACCGGCATATCCGTTATGTTGATGCCAGCGGAACCGGTCTCCTGTACAATTACATCATTCGCTTTCACTTCCGATTTCTGCATAGCACTTGCAGCACGATACGCAGATCCGGTTAAAACTTCTAATGCCATTTCCTACACCTCCATGTGAGTTTATTTTACCTACTAAGGCTTAATGCTGAAGCGGCCCTCCTTGACTATTATTCCTCAGCATATTCATCTATTTTATATATCGGTGTAATCTACAGAAAGTTTATAGCTTTTATTTGTAAAAATGAGAAAAACGTATAAAAAGCAATTATTACAGCAGGAAACAGGGGCTGCATGTACCTACGTAGCGCACCTCTTCTGCTGTAATAAGCACCTCTTTACGTTTTTATCATTACTTTATATATTGGGTATTACCCGCTCAGATTGGTTACTGGAACAGCTTTTTCAGTACCTCATCCGAAACCGAGGTTCCCGCTGCTTCTTTATTGGACTCCTGTATCTGAAGGTAGATTTCTTTACGATAAATCGGAACAGACTTAGGAGCCGAGATACCGACCTTAATCTGGTCACCCTTCACTTCCAATATGGTAATCTCAATATCATTGCCAATCATAATAGATTCATTGACTCTTCTGGATAGGGCTAACATTTATACGTCCCCCTTTGCTGCCTTAATAGCCTGTAGTTTATCATAGAAATAATGCTTAATCTCATAGTCCGAATTCTCCACGATAATCTGACAACCCTTTCTGGTATCCGCATTTAATATAAACGGCGCCCTTAAGTTAGCGGACATCCTTGTGATATCACTGGGAACCGTGATTGATACGAGAACAACAATATTGTCATTATTCAGTTCACCCAAAGGCTTTAACAGTTCATCCTCAACTTCAGGGTTATAATCCTCCCACAGAAGGAAGGGGCTGATGACCGGGATTGCCAGGCTGGGTTCCTCCAGACTTTGCAGCCAGGAGATATCCGGTCTGTCTTCACCCTCATTATCATAAAGAAGGGTATATTTCTTAAAATCCTCAAATCCCAATATGCCGTTCGTAAAATAGATTAATTTATTCTCATCCAGATCAATTTCCCCAAAATGCCTTGTTCTGATTAACATCCTTCCGCCTTCCCTTCTATCTTTTATCAATATTATACATTATCCTACTTAAGTTTGCATTACTAATTTATAGAAAATCCAACAGGGATGTTTTCACTACCTTAGCTGCTGCGGATAAGGATGCATTGTATATCGTCTGAGCCGAATTATACTTGATAATCGTATCCACCAAGTCCGCATCCTCATTCTTGGAAAGAAGGTCTTCAAAGTCTACCTTCTGACTGGATAGTCTGTTTTCCGTAAGCTCCAGGCGGACATACCGGCTTCCGAGATCAGCAACTGCTACGTTGACCTTTTCCTGCTCCGCATTGGAAAAAGTAATGCCTTTCGAAAAATAACCCTGCATTATCTCCTTCTTAAGCTCCAGATCGGTGTCCAGCTGCTCCTGCATTTTCTCGTATCTCTGCCGGTCTCCCTCCGACAGATTCGTGTCCTGAAGGCGCTTCTCCACCTCAGTAATCATATCCTCTATTGCTGATACCTCATTCACGCTGTTCAGGATATCATCGATCGCTCTGCCGATCGAATGGGAAATCGCATCAGAACCCTCTGTATTGATCGTAAGCTTCTGGTTATAGTTTATTTCATATTGGATCTTCTGGTCCTGCTTCTTATAAGAAATTTCGCCCTGCTCCGGTTTTTCAGAATCAGTCATAACACAGTCAAAATAATGCTCCGGCTTCAGTTCTCCGTTCTTAAATCCTGATTTCGTATAGGTTATTCTAATGTCCTCCGCCGTTCTGAACTCTTGAAAGGCTTGCTCACCAAGGATCAGCTCACCCGTTTCCTTAATAAAATGAATCTCATTCAGATCAGGCTGATATGCCATGGGATCAGTGGAGGATAACGTTGTTACATTGTTATAGGGTACCTGTTCTTCCGGTTCTTCCCCTGTAACCGCTTTCTTATAGCGTATACCGAGTGTCATATCCATGCTTTCCAGCTTATCATAGGATAATTGGATGCGATAGGTATTCACCATCTGAGGCGCTTCATCAAAGGTCACGGTTGCATCTTCAAAATCCTTGAGGGAATAGCTTCCCGTTACCCTGGAACCGACCTGAATTTGTTCACCTGAGAAGCTCTCCGTGATGTCATAGCTTAAATTGTCCTTATCCTCCGTAAAAATCAGGGAGCTATCGGTCTTATACCCGGTAAATACATATCTGCCTGCATAATTCGTATTTCCCTCCTGATAAATCTGGTTCTTCATCTCGGTTAAGTTCTGTACGATGGAGGCACGGTCCGAAGCTGTCAGGGTATCTGTACTTCCCTGGACACAATAGGTATTGACCTTAGACAGAATGTCGTTTACCGTCTTCAATGCACTCTCAGTTACATCCATCCAGGACATGGCATCCGGAATGTTCTTCTCGTAATACTGTTTCAGCTCTGACAGGTTAGTTCTGAGCTTCAAAGCTCTGACAGTAATGATCGGATCATCCGACGGCTTTTGAATCTTCTTACCGGTAGAATACTGCTGCTCCAGGGATGTCATGTTAAATTTATTCTTATTGATGTTATTCATCATGTTATTGGTCATCATCTTATTCGTAATTCTCATAGTAATCACCATCCCTTTCTCTTAATCCGTAAGCTCTATGGAAGATAATGAAGTTTTACCCGGCCGGCAAACTCCGCAATGTATATCGCAAACACTCATCTGATCCGGCATTAGCAGATATCTTAGAAGAGTCTTATGTCATTATACACCCATATAATTAATCAGTTTGTCATAAATCTCGTCCATGACAGAGATTACCTTAGCCGACAAATTATAAGCATTCTGAAACTTTACAAGGTTCATTGCTTCTTCATCCATATCGACACCGGATACAGATAATCGCTGGTTTGTAATCGCTCCCAGGATATTCTCCTGCCCCTCTGCCAGATTCGTAACCTTCTTGGTATCGATACCAATCTCAGCCACCAGGGTCTGCATGAAGGCTTCCGGTGTTCCCTGATTGAAAATACTTTTATCTGATTTTATTGCAATCAATCTGCTGATAACATCATTATTTTCTGCACCGTTAATTACATCCGAGGAGGCGGCCAAACGCTCCGGACTTCCCAGAAGATCACTGCTCACGGTAAAGTTGCCTGCCGTAATGAAATAGTATGAGCCATAAAGTGGTTGGTTCTCCGGAACCTCCTCGTAATACTCACCGGTTCGGGAGTTGAAGGAGTTAAAATCGTAATACTCATAATCATCGGAGCCCTTCAACGGTCCGAACACATAGCTTCTACCCTCTACCTTACTCGTAGCACTGAAAAAATCAATTCCTGACTCACCCTCCAAATCCTTACCTGTCCTGTGGATCTCATTGAAGGTACGGGCGAAGGTACGGATAAATTCATTCATCTGGTCCATGTAATATGGAATCCCTTTATAATTAATACTTGTCCCCACGGAAGCAGTTACATCCAGTGAATCTGCAATAACGGGCTCCTTGAGCTCAAAGGTATAGGAGAATTTACCACTATCCGGATCAATGCTTACTTCAAAACCATTATAGATATAATCCCGATTTCCTATTGTAAGCATTCCGTTCTCAGGAATATTAAGCTTAGTAACCTCGTTAATGGTTGTATCTGTCATGGTAACATAGGTATCGCCGGCTTCCGCGTATACATTCCCACTAAGATTAAACTGGTTGTTACCATCCCGAACCTCGAACAAAGCCTGGAGCGAGCCCCCTAATGTGGCACTGCCGGTATCAAGCCTCTGCTCATTCTGCCAGGCAATGTCGTATAAGCCGTCAATATCGTTTTGGTTCACCTTGACTTCCCTGGGAATTACATGGAGAGTGTTATAATTGCCTCCATCAACAAGGGTATTCCCATCTAATTTTATAATATAGCTTGTAACACCAATCCCGGCACCTACCGTCTTCTCACTTACACTGATGCTTGCGATCTGAGACAGCTCATCCACCAGAAGGGCCCTCTGGTCACGAAGGTCATTCGCTGCACCCCCATTTACCTCCAGAGTATTGATCTGCTTCGTTAAGGCAGCAATCTGTTGGGCCGTTGAATTGATCTGGTCTACCTGATTACGGATCTCGAAATTACAATCCTCTTGAATGCTCTTGAGATTCACTGACATGGAATTAAAATATTCCGTCAGACTCTTTGCAAAATTAGTTACCTGAGTTCTAACAGTTTTACTGGAAGGGTCCTTGGACAGCTCCTGCAAACTGTCATACATAGAATTGTAGGTTTCGGTAAAGCCCTCCACGCTGACCTCATTGAAGTAGTTTTCAATCTCCGTCATATAATGGGCCTTGCTTTGATACTCACCGGATATGGTATTGTTCTTCCTGTATTTAATATCATAGTACTCATCTCTTAGCTGAACTACTCCGCTGACACTGACACCTGTGCCTGCCATACCATAGGTACTGTTCATCTGTAATGCTTTCCCGGCCTTCTGACCCATCACCTGCCTCGTATAGCCTTCCGTTTCCGTATTGGTAATATTATGGGCAGTTGTATCCATTGCTGCCTGATAGGCATATAAGCCGGTTTGACCGATGTTTAGTCCGAAAAAAGTTGATGCCATGTCAATCACCTCTCTTTATTGGATCACATTCTCGTTATAATATGCTCCAGCATCTCGCTTACAACATTTACATATCTTGCAGCAGCATTATATGCATGCTGGAACTTAATAAGATTCGTCAGCTCCTCATCAGAGGAAACCCCTGTTACCTCCAGCCTTTGGTTATCAATGCTTTCTACCATGGCAGCCTGGTTATCACTGATGGTATTCAGCTGCTCCCCTCGATTAGCTATCTCTGATATAAAGGAGGTATAGTAATCATTGTAATTATTTCTCGTCAGTGTATTGGGAGAAAGAGTTGCAAAGGGCTCCTGCCATTCGGATAATAGCTTCTGCGCCGTCTTAATATCATAATCTCCGGTACCAGTATTAGACGATAGCGGTATTTTGGAATTGTCATGAAGTATCTTAGGATTTACTTCGATCTCACCCAGGGTATAAAGAGAATACTTGTCGGCAGGATCCTCTTCCAAGTAGATACGGGCATTGTAAATGGTTTCGTATCCACCCGATTCATTCTCAATCTCAATATCCATAGGCTCACTATAGCGGCTCATGGACTTTCTGTTAAACAGACCTTCTCCCATCGTCCGTTCCGTATCCATGCCTACCGGTGCATTCTCTTCATCCAGAATCCTTACCTTGGTACCATCCGATAAGGTAACCTCTTTGTTTGGGCTTAAGATATTATTAATGGAGGTTACAATCCCATGAATCAACTGATCAAATTGTGCCTGTACCGACATGATAACGGAAGGATTAATCTTATTGTTATATTCTAAAACTGCATCCTGATATAATCTTTCCGACTCATAATTCTCTCTTAAGGGGATGTCCGTATAATTGGCCTGTTTATCGCCTCTGGCCGTCAGTAGTCCTTTTAAGGAGCCGATATCTGTATTGTTTTTTGCAGAAGGTGCCTTGTCCAGATTGAAGACATCCGCATTACCATGGGCAACCCAGACCGGCTTCAGCATCTCTGAGTTATCACTTATTCTGGCTGTCGCCATCTTTAAGACCATATCCTCGGTCACGAAGGGTACTCCCTCCAGGTTCACCGTTATAACGCCGTCGGTTTTCTCATTGTATGTAATCGCAGCCATCTTGCCAAGCTCATCCAGAAGTAGGTTTCTCTGATCCCTGAGATCATTCGCTTTTTCTACTCCGGTACTCTCATACTGCCGGATCTTAATATTCAGCTTCTTGAATTCCTCACCAATCTCATTTATCCGGTTTACCTGATTGGTAATCTGTGTATTTAAATTAATCTGGTAATCATTCAGCTGCTTTGAGATATTCTCTGCCCGTTCAATAAAAGTAACAGCAGTTTCTATCAGGGATGCTCTGGCTACAATACTATCCGGTTCTTTTCCGAGCTCCTGCAAAGCAATCCAGTACTCTTCCATCGTATCCTGGAAAGAAACACCCTCCAGCTCACCAAATAACCCCTCTACCTCATTCACCGCCAATGACTGGGATTCATAAAAAGCCTGTCTGCCGGTCTCCTGGCGATAGGCTTGATCTAAGAAGGAATCCCTTACCTGCTTCACGGTAGCAAAATTGGCTCCCAAGCCCTGCTGCATAGAGGAGATATAGGATTCACCCCATTTTATATAGTTGAAATCGGTCAATACCGCCTGCTGCCTAACAAAGCCTTTGGTATCAACATTGGCCAGGTTATGCGAAGTGACATTCAAAGCAGCCTGACTGACATTCAGGCCGGTAACACCGATATATAATCCGCCTAATGAACTCATGAACTCACCTTACCACCTTATCTCTTACTGCTTTGCATCGAACATCCCTGTTCCGAAAGCCGGCGCATCATAGGTTGACGCACCCTTTGTGTAAGTATTGTTCCCCGGCGACATCCTTGTACTTTGAATAAAATTCATATTGAATTCTATCATCTCTAGGGATTGTTGTATTAAAGATTTGTTACGGTCATTGATCTCCTGTAAGTTCAGAACCGTAGCTTTTAGATTATCATGTAAAGTAGAAAGAATTCTCTGCTCCTTAGGTTGCTTACCAAGTAGCACGATTAAGGAAGTCAGATTAAGTGTCCCAGCTTTCTTTCCGATGACCGTTCTAATGTTATCCATAACATCATCCCTCCTGCGTTCCAGGGAGTTGATACGATCTACCGCCAGCTGTTCCCTCCCGGTAATCTCCTGAAGGGCAGCCGTATCATTTTTTACGATAACCTGCGTCTTTTCCATCGCAATCGGTAACAGCTGCCGGTAAAGCTGATTTTCCTGATCTAAGATGTCAATTAATTCTTCTATTAAGCTTGCCATGGTAAACCCCTCTTCTCATGCAGGTTGTTTTCTATCCTACCGGTTATTTAAAATATGCTTCCACCAGCTTCTCTGCAACCTCTTCATTACTTACATCATAAGTGCCGGCTTCCAGCCTCTGCTTAATCTCGTTCACCTTATCCTCACGGACATCCGGAGTCTGAGCTACGATCTGCTTAGCAACCTGATAATCCTTCCCAATCTGAGAGATCTCCAGCTTATCACTGAAGCTGCCGCTTTTCGTCTTAGCCGTACTCTTCATACTATTTGTCTGATACAGCTGACTGACCTTGTTAAATGCATCAATACGCATTAATCTCACCACCTATCTGAATCTTAAACGAATCGTTTCCGCTAAACTTCTATATTATTTATCGGAAGATTTACTTTTTACATTAGAGATAAATGAAAAGATTTCAAAGAATTTCTTAACAAAATCCGATATCATCCACCTATAACACCTATGCATCCGTATAATATCTCTTTTTGCAAGAATAAAACAAGTAATCCTTTCACCTGTCATGAACCGGGCTCTCCGCTACGACAGCTAATCTAAAAAAGCCTGCAGGAAACCCCGCAGGCCTAATGATAATAGTTTAAAGAATCAACTTATACAAATATCGTAGCTAAAGCCAAGGCGATATATGCTCTGATAGCAATAGTTAATAACGTTACTTTATCTGGTCCTTTACGATAGAGATGGCCTCCTGCAGCTGATTATCCTGCTCAACCGGAATCGAAACCATCTTAATCAGATCTTCCGACAGCTGAACCTCCACATCCGGCTGGATACCTGTGCCATGGATGTTACGTCCCTTCGGTGTATAGTACTTGGATATTGTAAGCTTAACTGCAGTACCGTCCGATAAAGGAATTACCTTCTGTACGATACCTTTTCCGAAGCTTGTCGTTCCTACAATAGTTCCAAGCTTATAATCCTGGATTGCACCGGCAAAAATCTCTGATGCACTGGCGCTGTTACCATTGATTAATACTGCCATCGGAACCGATATTTTCTTGTTGTCAACAGCGTCCTCTTCCATTCGCTTTCCATACTTATCCTCTGTGTATACAATCAGCCCTTTCGGAAGCAGGCGATCAAGCATCTTTACTACAGAATCCAGGAGTCCGCCGGGATTATTTCTTACATCAACTACAAGTCCCTTCATCCCCGACTTTTCCAAGTCATCAACAGCTGCAGTAAATTGCGAAACTGTAATTTCATCAAACTCAGTGATCGTAATATAGCCGATTTTATCTGCCAGCATTTTATACTCAATTGTAGGAACCTTAATCTCCTGGCGCTTGATCGTAAATTCAATCGGATCCTTGATATCCGTCCGTACAACAGCAATACGCACTTCTGTTCCTTCAATCCCCTTCATCTTACTGACAACCTCGGATAAATCCTTGCCGGTTACCTCCTCATTCTCAACCTTATAGAGAATATCTCCCGGGAGAATTCCGGCCTTATATGCCGGTCCATCCGCAAAGGGCTTTACGATAGTAATAATTCCCGTCTTGACATCCTGGGAAACAGACGCTCCGATTCCATGATATACACCGGAAGAGCTTTCCATAAGAGCATTATATTCATCTTTGGTATAATATGTTGAATATGGATCGTCCAGACTGCTCATGAATCCCTTATAAATACCATCCGCATAAACAGAAGTATCTACCTTCTCCAGATAGTAGGTATCGACCAGTGTCTCCAGGAATTCTAACTTGTCTACGATCTTATCATAGCTCTGTACTTCACTTTCTTTCTTCGTTTCTTCCGCTGTAACCACTGGCTTTTTACGGGCTTCGATCTCCTTGTCATCCTTAAAAGCAATGACTGCTATTACAGCCAGGAAAATAAGTACCGCTCCAAAGAGCCCCGACAGAAAGCCTGTCATAAAATTCTTCTTCATATCTGTCCTCCTACCTACTGTCAATCCAGGCAAGTTATGGCCTTCGACAAGGAACTTTCTTCTGATATTCCTTGCTAATATTAATCAATGATTAATAATCCAGCTGTTCCATATACTTCATGTATTTTACTACCATCAATGCAATCTTGAAGGTGATTGCATCCTCAAATACACGAAGATCCAGATTAGTACTCTTCTGCAATTTATCCAGGCGGTATACCAGCGTATTCCTGTGGATGTAAAGCTGTCTGGAGGTTTCTGATACATTCAGGCTGTTCTCAAAGAATTTATTGATGGTGGTAAGTGTCTCCTCATCAAAATCATCCGGTGACTTTCCTTCAAAAATCTCTTTGATAAACATTTTGCACAACGGCATCGGCAGCTGATAAATCAGTCTTCCGATTCCAAGGTTATTATATGCCACCACATTCCTTCCGCTGTAGAAAATCTTGCCCACATCCAGCGCCATCTTGGCTTCCTTATAGGACCGGGATACATCCTTAATCTCATTTACGATGGTACCGTAAGCGACATGTACCTTTGTCATAGCCTCTGTATTCAGCATATCAAGGATTACCTTCGCAGTTTTGTGAAGCTCCTCGTAGGTTTCGCTCTGCTTAACCTCCTTCACCAGAATAATATTTTTCTCATCCACTGCAGTAATGAAATCCTTCGTCTTTCCCGAGAACAGGCTTCTTACTGTTTCCAGTGCATTAGCATCCTTCTCGTTCTTCGTTTCTATGATATATACGACTCTTCTGGCTTCCGTATCAATATGCAGCTTCTTGGCGCGATTATAGATATCTACCAGAAGCAGGTTGTCTAGCAGCAGATTCTTAATGAAATTATCCTTATCATATCTTTCCTTGTAGGCAACCAGAAGGTTTTGAATCTGGAAAGATGCAATCTTACCTATCATAAATACATCTTCACTGTCTCCCTTTGCCAGAATAACATATTCCAGCTGGTGTTCATCAAAGACTTTAAAGAACTGATATCCCTGCATCGCCTGGCTGTCCGCCGGTGAACTTACAAATGATAAAACTGCATTTTCATATTGCTCAGCATTTTCAATTGTAGTAGCAAGCACCTTACCTTCTGTATCCAAAACACAGATATCAATCCGAGTAATCCCTTTCAAGCCATCAATGGTGTTCTGTAGTATTTGATTGGAAATCATGTTTTCACTCCCTTTTCTATATTATATTTCTATTTGTTCTTATAATTCATAGATACAAAACATATTTTATCATTGTTTTCGTCAAAAGTAAACCAATTTTATAAATAGTGCATAATTAATTTCGTACAATACTGTCAAATATCACTCATATATTGATAACCGTTACTTTGTTCATTTATTAAACTTTATATGTTTTATGAATAAATTCAGACAATCCATGTCATGTGTTCCCCCTCCGGAGTGTATATGAATGGATAAGACGCAATACAAAAAAGGGAGTACTTTCGTACTCCCTGAGTGTAATCTCTATTAATTCGTGATAACCTGTTCGGTCTCTTTATCAAATACATGGAGCTTAGACATATCGAATGCAATCTTTAGGGTGTCATCCGGTCTAGCAGTTGTACGAGGGTTAACACGCGCTGTAATCTCCAGACTCTCATCAACGGTGAAGTACAAGAATACTTCAGCACCTAAGAGCTCATATACTCTAACAGTTGCTTCGATTACGCTATCCTTGGAGCTGTTGATGAATACCTCTTCATCATGAATATCTTCCGGACGGATACCGATAACAACGGTCTTCTCGTCATAGCCGCCGTCAAGAACCTTCTTAGCCTTAGCTTCCGGAAGCTTAAGAGAATTATTACCGAAGGTTACATATGCATCAGCACCCTTCTTCACAACGGTTGCATCGATGAAGTTCATTTGAGGTGAACCCATGAAGCCTGCTACGAATAAGTTTCTCGGCCTATCGTATAAGTTCTGAGGAGTATCAACCTGTTGAATCAGACCATCCTTCATAACAACGATTCTGGTACCCAGTGTCATAGCTTCTGTCTGGTCATGGGTAACATAGATGAAGGTAGTCTGTAACTTCTGGTGAAGCTTGGAAATCTCAATACGCATCTGAACTCTTAACTTAGCATCCAGGTTGGATAACGGTTCATCCATGAGGAATACTTTAGGACTACGAACGATTGCACGACCCATCGCAACACGCTGTCTCTGACCACCGGACAGTGCCTTCGGTTTACGATCTAATAAATGCTCGATATCAAGGATCTTAGCTGCTTCATGAACAACCTTATCAATCTGATCCTTCGGCACCTTTCTTAATTTAAGACCGAATGCCATGTTATCATATACTGACATATGAGGGTACAGAGCATAGTTCTGGAATACCATCGCGATATCTCTATCCTTAGGTTCAACGTCATTTACTAACTTATCGCCAATCCAGAGCTCACCTTGGGTAATCTCCTCAAGGCCGGCAATCATACGAAGTGTCGTTGATTTACCGCAACCGGATGGTCCTACGAAAATAACGAATTCTCTATCAGCTATTTCAAGGTTAAAGTCTTTTACTGCAATAACTCCGTTGGGATACTGCTTGGTGATATTCTTCAAAGATAAACTTGCCATTTTCATCCTCCTACGATTCTACAATTCAACAATAATTGTATTTCTTGTACTATTTTATAGTAGTATGATACACCATTTAACTTTTATAAACCATATCCCATTTTAACAAAATCAGTTTTACCCTTTTGTATAATTTGTATATTACAAGCAAAAATAAGTATTTTTACCGATAATCCGTTAAAAATATGTTTTATTTACTGTCTATATTCAATAAAACCCTCTCCCTGGACCTCTCTGACATCACTAATTATGACAAAACAATCTGGGTCAATTTTCTTTGAAATCTCAATGATTTTAGCGATTTCCTTCTTAGAAACCACGCAAAAAAGCATCTTTCTATCCTTGTTGGAATACATACCGGTAACATTTATACCGGTAACCCCACGGTCCAGTGAGATCAGTATCGAATCGGCGATCTCTGCATGCTGATCCGATATGATATATGCCATTTTCGCAAATTTCAATCCTTCCAGAATACCGTCCGAGACCTTAGCATTGATGAAGATCGCAATGATGGCATAGAGTGCATTGCCGAGACCGAAAACAATAGCGCCGACCACGATAATCGCACAATCGATCACAGTCAGAATCTGGGGCACAGAGATGTGTTTCTGATAATCATGAATTAAGGTCGCCAAAAGGTCCGTCCCCCCCGTAGAGGCCATAGCAGAGAATACCAGTCCCATGCCTATACCACTGATGGCACCACCGCAGATGGATGCCAATAAGGCATCCTCAAATTGCGTTGTATTAACCGGAAGCACACCCAATGCCACTATAAAGGATATGGTTCCAAGGAGAACAGAGATAATGAATTTAAACCCTTTCAGCTTGATCGCTGTCAGAAATAACGGTACATTACACATCACGGTAAACAGCCAGATGGGTAAGCCACCTTTTATAATAGGCTCCGTCAGTTTCTTAATGACAATACCCAGACCCGATACCCCTCCGGTTACCAGCCCCATTGGCTCAAATACCAGATTCACGGATAATGCCATCAGAATGGAGCCTACAATAATCGTCATATATTTCCGCATTAAAATAATATGTTTTTTACTTTTCTTTCGAACGGTCATAACCGCACCTCATTATCTTTCATATAGTGTAGCAGTTCTGCATTTTTATGGTACACAGTTCTAAGGCTCCTTATACATAAACAAGGTCCCATCCCGGGACCTAAGCCTTAATTCCGTGGTATGCCGCCGGTCATCGCGGCCAGCTGTCCGGCTGCCCCGGCTGTATCAACGAGGAAGGCACTATTTGTCTGGTCACCTGCAATCAGCTCAAAGCTGATATCCTCCACGGACAGTTCCAAATAGCTTTCAACATACTTCTTCTTATCTGTTAAGGAAAGGTTTGAAGTTACAGTGTCATAGAATCTGTCCAGATAATCAGTAACCTTTTTCTCGGTCTTTAGTGTTTGAATATATTCCTTATACTCCCCGGTAAAGATCTCCTTTGGTGTATCCGAGGAATCTGTAACAAAAATGGAATGATATACGCTTTCCGGCATTACAGTAAAATAGCTCACCTTAAGATCTAATAAATCCTCCAGTAATAATACTCCATAATCATAAGCTTTATCCTCCGGGAAATAATTCATGATACCGGAAAACTTGATTACCTGCGGAATTGCAGGATCAACCAGTACCAGCTCCCGATATAATGTATCCGACATTGTGAACTGCGTGTTGACCGGTATGGTTATGTAATAAAGCTTTTGGTCAGCGCAGTGGAATATCTCTAATAACAGCTTTGTGATATCACCCTTATCCTCATCCACACAGAAAATCAGATTCTTTGAGATGTCGTCTAATGCTGCTGTGGTGATATCCTTCTGTTTAAAAGCGGGCTCCGCTATAACCTCGGGCTGCTTCACCGGAATATGTAATAAATGCAGCACAGCCTTATAGCTCAGAACACCGACTCCAAGCAGAATACACATAAAAATCAAGGATTTAGCTAAACCTCTAATAAACATCCTCCATGCTTTTTTCATAGGTAATCACCTCTCATTATCCGTTTTATTTTATCATATGGTGCAGTGATTATCAACTTCTCTTTCTATCGGGAAGGCGTTATGATATAATCAGGTTAAGTAAATCATTAAGTTAATTATGGAGTAAAGCTTACTATAGCGAAGGGATGATCGGAGTGAACAGAAAAACAGTATTAGTTACCGGCTCCTCCAGAGGAATTGGGAAAGCAATCGCCGTGAAATTTGCCAAAAAGGGCTATAATGTCGTTATCAACTGCGCCAAACAGGAGGAGCAATTACGAAAGACAAAGGCAGAGCTTGAGACATATCAGGTCTCCTGCCATGCTTTTTTAGGAGATATGGGTAAGTACGAGGAGGCGAAAGAGCTGTTCGCACAAATCAAGAAGCTCTATGGTAACGTTGATGTGTTAATAAACAATGCAGGCATCTCTTATGTGGGTCTATTCACAGATATGTCTCCCGCAGATTGGGACCGGGTCATTACCACCAATCTTACCTCTGTATTCAACTGCTGCTCGCTGGCTGTTCCTGATATGGTGAGGAACAAGTCCGGCAAAATAGTTAACATCTCCTCCGTCTGGGGAAATGTCGGAGCCTCCTGTGAAGCAGTTTACTCTGCCTCCAAGGGTGGCATGAATGCTTTCACAAAGGCACTGGCCAAGGAGCTTGCCCCCAGCAACATCCAGGTAAATGCTGTTGCCTGCGGAGCTATCGATACGGAAATGAACCGGTTTTTGGAGGATGAGGAGCTGATGCAGCTGATTACCGAAATCCCTGCCAGCCGTCTTGGAAGGGCAGAGGAGGTTGCGGATCTGGTTTATCATCTGGCTTATAAGAACGAATATCTTACCGGTCAGATCATCGGACTGGACGGAGGCTGGATTTGATCAAAGAATATCTGTCTGCTTATAAATAACATTAGAATTAATACTAGATAAAGCCACCATTTTACATTTACAAACAATTTCCCCTGTAATATCATTTTCTTAATAGAGAATCGTACTTATATTATAATGGAGGAATTAGAATGGGTGGCTTTTTTGCAGTAGCATCGAAAACAGATTGCATATTTGACTTATTTTTCGGAACAGATTACCATTCCCATCTTGGTACCAGACGTGGTGGTATGGCTGTATTCGGAAAAAACGGTTTTGACCGGGCAATCCATAACATTGAGAATTCCCCTTTCCGGACGAAATTTGAAAAGGATGTGAATAAGATGGAAGGAAATCTGGGTCTTGGCTGTATCTCCGATTACGAGTCCCAGCCCTTGATTGTCCGCTCCCATCATGGCACCTATTCCATCACTACAGTCGGAAAAATTAATAATACCAATGATATCGAAAAAATAATTTTCCGGGCAGGAAATACTCACTTCCTGGAGATGAGCGGCGGTGATATTAATGCTACAGAGCTGGTGGCCGCCATCATTAACCAGAAGGAGAATCTTGTCGAGGGAATCCGTTATGCTCAGGAGCTCATCGAGGGTTCTATTACCATTCTTCTGATGACACCAAAGGGCATCTATGCTGCAAGGGACAGGCTGGGAAGGACTCCGGTTGCCATCGGTAGGAAGGAAGACTCCTTCTGTGCCGCCTTTGAGAGCTTTGCATATCTGAACCTGGGTTACACCGATTATAAGGAACTGGGCCCCGGTGAGATTGTCGTTCTGACACCGGAGGCAGTCACAACCTTAAGCTTACCCGGTACCGATATGAAAATCTGTACCTTCTTATGGATCTACTACGGCTACCCCTCCTCCTCTTATGAGGGAGTATCTGTCGAGAAGATGAGATATAACTGCGGTTCGCTCCTGGCCAAACGTGATAGCGTAAAGCCCGACATCGTCGCCGGTGTTCCTGACTCCGGTACCGCTCATGCAATTGGTTATGCGAATGAATCCGGAATTCCCTTCTCCAGACCCTTTATCAAATATACTCCGACCTGGCCCCGCTCCTTCATGCCGACGATGCAGAGCCAGAGAAATCTAATTGCAAAGATGAAATTAATTCCCATCCATGATCTGATCAAGGACAAGCGTTTACTGCTGATTGACGACTCCATCGTCCGTGGTACACAGCTAAGAGAAACCACGGAGTTTTTATACCAGAGCGGTGCGAAGGAGGTTCATATCCGTCCGGCCTGTCCTCCCCTGCTGTTCGGTTGTAAGTACCTGAATTTCTCCCGTTCCTCCTCCGATATGGACCTGATTACAAGAAGGGTCATCCAAAAAGAGGAGGGTGCAGTCCCGCTAAAGGTATTAAAGGAGTATGCCGACCCTGATTCGGAACGGTACAAGAATATGCTGGAGAAGATAGGGGACGAGCTGAATTTTACTACCTTAAGGTATCATAGGCTCGATGATATGGTAGAGTCCGTTGGTATCAGCCCCTGTAAGCTCTGCACCTATTGCTGGAGTGGCAACGAGTAAACAACTCATTTCATTTATCGTATTTCATATATCGTGATACATGGATATTTACAGTCCTAACCGGATTGTCTGCCTGTGGCAGCCAACCGCTAACGAAAAGGCTGGGATCCCGGTATGCTGTCTGCAGCCGGTTCCCAGCCTTTTATGTGGCAAATCATCATGAAGTAGTCCGTACTTAGTTACGTCTTAGTTTGAAATCCACTTTGATATCGGAAGCCTCCGAAACCGGCTTTAAATACTCATAGGAGTACTCTGTCCGATATGTACCCTTCTTAAGCTTCAGCTTCCTGCCCCGTACTCTGCAATTTTCAGCAGTCTGGCTGTATACTTTTTCCCCGTCCTCATCAACCAGCGAAAAGGTAACACTTCCTCCCTCCATATGAAGATCCAGACTTACTTCGTAGCTGCCGCTCCTTTCGATTGAAATGGTACTGCTTGTTACCGGCAGCGTTTTCTCTTCTGTTTCTTCAATGGCAAACCTTTCATGGTGAATGATATCATAGCCCAAGCCCATACTATTATAGACGATAACACCGATAAGCGTTAGGAATACGATCGGAAACATAATCTGTATCGGTATACATAAGCCACTCTTTTTACCATCCAACACCTTTCTTGCCCGTATTATCCCAAGGGTAATCGTCAACGCCAGAAATCCAAAGAGAATGCCCTCCAGTGCGATAAGATCAAAGCCCCGTCTAAAGCCAAAGAATACATAGGATATAGCCATCAGAACGTATACAATATCCAATAGGATAATGATACGAAGCCACCGATTCTGCATTTCTCTCAGGGACTCTTTATCCGTATAGATACGCATCTCCCGCTCATCCATGCCCTCTTCATAGGGCTTACGAAAATAATGCCATCCGTTAAAGGTTGAATTAATATACTCCCACCCCTGTTCTTCAAAAATCTCCCTATATCGGACCATATCCTCAATTCCAAGATAATAATCCAGCTGATAAATGTAGCGTATACTGTTATCCCTTCGAAACTTCGAGTGAAAGCATCCTCCCTTAACCAGCTGGAGACCTTTTTTGGAGGCTTCATTTAATGCCTGTTCTTCCTTATCATAGTCCCAGGCAGCATACATATTGTATTTTACTACGACATCTCTCATATCAACGATTCCCCCTATGCAATACTATTTCCGCTCCATCCAGCATACGCTTTAACCGCGCAATTTCCTCCTCCAGAATCCTTCTCCCCTCCTGCGTCAATTCATACAATCGTTTCCTGCGGTCATCCGGATTATTACTCAAGGTCTCTCTGATCCACCCCTTTTTCATCATATTACTCGTGGCACCGTACATAGTGCCGGATCCAATCTTAACAGTACCTTCCGATAGTTTTTCCGCCTCCTGCATGATACCATAGCCATGGTTGGGTTGATTATACAGACATAACAAAATATAATAGTAGCTCTCCGTTAAGGGTTCATTTTTCTCGGCCATCCCTCTTCCTCCTAATACTAAATATGTCGCCTTACTATATATCGTGATACGACATATATGATATGTATATCGTATCACGACATATGTCGTCTGTCAACATATTTGGGATAATTTCAGCATAAATTTCTCGTAATAAAAAAGTACGCTGTGAGCTTATTCACAGCGTACCAAACATTATCCTATGTTATACCTATTCTATCTATTATCTCTTCTTTTCAATTGCTTTCATAACCGGTCCGGCAACCGCCATTGCAATAGCACCAAGAATCAGACAATAAAACCCTGATTCATACTCCAGTAAACCGTAAGCTTCAGATGCAACTTTTCTAGTATCGATTACTTCATATGCAGCAAAACCTAAGGTGATAATTGATAGTACCGCTGCAGGAACATTCTTTCTTAAAACATCACAAATAATTACTGCCGCAGCAAGAATAATAAAATATATTCCGTCTCGGCCTTCGCCAAACAGTCCAACACTATAGCCCATTGCTGATATGTACGGCATGAAGGTAGCTATAATTACTAGAATTGACGCACCAATCCGTAACTTATTCATGTCATTGCCTTTGGATTTTATCGGGCTGCTGCCATAGGATAGATTCGGCTGATACCCGATATTGCTGCCAGTATTATTACCGGCGTTATTGACCGTATTATTGGCGACGCCTACCATTGCCGCACCGCATTGAGGACAGTATGCGACTCCTTCCTGTACCTGAGAACCACACTTTGAACAAAACACTCCTATTACCCCCTAAGATAAAATATAGTACTTCATGATTTATCTTAACATAGCCATATCAATAATAAAACTATTTTTTTTACAAAATATATTATTTTATGCATTTATAGGCAATTTTATGAGGTATATAGACAATTCAAGCTATAAGACCCAACTGCATTCTTGCAACCCGCAGCCTATCCTCAAACTGTGCATAGAAGTCCTTGTCCGAATCGTATTGCTTCACATAAAAGCTGTTCAGCAGATACATGTTGATATTTTTAATCAAGGTCTCCTGTGCTGCTTTCTTTATCATGTCTTCGCAGTCATTCAAAAAATAATGCCATTCAACTAAGTAACGCTCATACTTTTCTAAATCGGGGGTATCAATCCATTTGCTGATCTTGGCCTTTGTTTTTGAGGTGTTCCGGCATTCATTCGCTTGAAGGAAATATTGGAATCCATGATCCGCATAATATCTTCCCAGTGGAAATATTCTGCAGATTCCCGGCCGGCTGCCATGAATACTGCATCTGCCGTCCTCCTTAAGAAAAGCACAGGCTTCAGAGGGACCGGACATTTTAAGATTAGGAAGAATAATTCCGTCTACAACATTTAGTTCGAGCTTATCAGCCAGTAGCTGTTCAAAGGTCAGCTTCATTTGTAGGGTGATTCGGAATATATCATAGGGATCCAATATGACGGAGCCGCCCATTCCATGGCAGCAGGAGGCTTGTCCCATGCAGCCGTTACAGCTTACTTCTGCCAGATCCTTTGTATGATATAGCTTACCATCCGATATTTCTTCCAGGGTACAGTATCGTTTCATTTTTATCCTCATTTCATCACTGCTTATTTGTACAGCCCATGCATGTGAGCAAAGCTTCTACCTCCATATTATATACAACACCAATGACCATAGCAACCATGGTTTTTATTATGCATAACTCCCATTATTTTCTTCTGACAGCACGACAATCGGAACACACTACCCACTTTCCTTCCTCCTTTAGCATAACATTCTGCCAATGGAAACTGTTTTCATCAATCTCCGAAAAAATCCACCTCATTGTTCCATAGGCTTTTTCTGTCAATACAATTCTATCTTCTTCCTTTACTGCTTCAAGTCTTGTATTTTCACCATAACAGCAATAGTATATTTCCCAATTCCCGGTTGTTGGATTATACGTTCTGATTGTTGTACCGTATTCTGCATCCGGTAACACTAATTTCTTACGTTCTTCCCTTGATGGACAGATAAAAATATCCTGTATTCCCATACCGTTTAATATTCTTGAAAAAATCCATTCACCCTTTACTTGTCTCTCATTATTGGTTCCCAATGAATCTCTCCATACAAAATCCCATTCGCCAATCAAAAGGCCAAAGTAATCCTTTTCTTCAGGAATTAAAAGATTTCTTTGTTCACTTACCAATGCATTCATAAATTCACTCATTTTCTCCACTCCTTTTCTTGCCAGTTTTATAATAATATGATAACATCCAATTAATCATAAGTACAATTAATCATTATCATCATTGTAATAATAATTTGTTATCACAAGGAGTTTAACATGGATTTTAGACAATTACAGTCATTTTATGTTTTGAGTAATGAACTCAATTTCACCAGAGCAGCGGAAAAGTTGGGATATACCCAATCCTGTATCACACTGCATATTAAAAAATTAGAAGAAGAATTTGGATTACCCCTGTTTGATAGAATCGGTAAGAAAGTTACTATGACCGAAGCCGGTATCAGGCTTTTACCCTCTGTCTGTCAAATATTAAAAATGTCCCATGATTTACAGGACATGCCAAGCGATACCACCAGTAAAACCGGAATCATTCGAATTGGAATCTGTGATTCTCTCTGTATTGAAAAAATGCCAGCCATTATCAAATCCTTTAGCCTGATATATCCGGATGTAGATATATATTTAAGAATACTGAAATGTTCTGAGTTTTTAAATGAGTTACGTGAAAATAAAATTGACCTCGCTTATACCATCGGATATTTAAATAAAGTTCCAGAGATTAATTACACTGCAGAAGTAGTAGAACCAATCCTTGTTCTGGCTTCTCCTAATCATAGGCTTGTTTCGAAAACAAATCTTACTCCAAGTGATTTTGACGGTATTCCTTTAGTTATGGCGGAACCGGCTGCTTATTACCGTAAAAATTTCTTAAATGATTTGGAACGGAATGGTATCACTCCAAAAATTATTCTTGAAACTGAAAGCTTACAGGCTATTAAAAATCTTACCTGTAGCGGTCTTGGTATATGTGTCCTTCCCAAAACCGCAGCAGATGCAGAAATAAATGCCGGAAAACTGGTTCCACTTGATTATCTATGTGATTATAAAATCAAATCTCAGATGATCTGGCACCGCGATAAATGGCTTTCCTTTATTGTCAAAGAATTTATTCGAATTTCAGAAGAGGTTATAGAGAAATTATAGACAGATGGATAACATCTGCTTGTCCTCATAAAGTATAATTAATATAACGCAGGCTCTAACCACTATTATTTAACAGAAATAGGTAGCGTTTCTGTTTACCATATGATACAATTTATTCTATAAATTGGTAATTTAATGAGGAAGGTTAAATTATGAAGGATAAAAAACTAATTTATTGGTTGTGCCTAAGCGGAGTAATTAGTGTCGTTTTTTATTTTTTACATGATATGATTGGAGCTTTATATTATCCCGGGTATAACCGGTTAAGCCAAGCAGTGAGTGATTTGACTGCTACAGATGCTCCATCATTTATAGTCGCAAGCGGTTATGTAACTGTATACAAAATATTTAGTTGTTTATGTTGTACTATGCTTTGTATATTAGTACAAAACGAAGAAAAAAAGACCTTGAGAATCGGGATATATGTATTTACAATAATGAATTTTGTTTCTGCAATAGGTTATACCATGTTTCCTTTATCGGGTAGCGGATACGATGGTAGTCTTCAGTCGATGATACATGCATTTGTAGTAACAACATTGGTAGTATTATTGTCAATTTCATCATTGGTACTGATTGCAATCGGAGCTTTTAAGAGTAAATATCGGTATTTAGGCTGTTTATCTGTATTAGCATTGGTTTTAATGTTTATAGGTGCCGTTGGTAGTGGGATTGTGCCTAAAGAGTACTTTGGATTCGTAGAACGATTTAGTACATACAGTGCAGTTGTATTTACAGGGATATTGAGCTTGTTCGGGTTTACTTATGTAAGGGATTAAAAGACGATACGCAGATATTACACTCAGTTACTTGCGAATTGCAAGGGATGAACCTCTCGACCTTCGGTCGCCGGTCATCTCTTGCATTCTTCCGAATTTCAAAGTATAAAAAAAGCCCTTGGAGAGTAAACTCTCCAGGGCATTTTTGTATCTCTACGAGATAGTTATACCTGCGCTTCACATCAGATAACCTCGCATCCGCTGCGCTTCTGCTCGGTCATCTGATGTGAACCTATGAAAGCATGTAAAAAGCACATGTGAGAGTAAACTCTCCATGTGCTTTTTGTAATGCTTTCGCAGGTATAACTATCTCTTTGAGAACTGCGGAGCTCTTCTTGCAGCCTTTAAGCCGTACTTCTTTCTTTCCTTCATTCTAGGATCTCTGGTTAAGAAGCCTGCCTTCTTGAGGGTCGGACGGTAGTCTGCATCTGCATGTAATAATGCTCTGGAGATACCGTGTCTGATTGCACCTGCCTGACCTGTGAAGCCGCCACCCTTAACGTTAACCATAACGTCAAATTTGTCTGCTGTATCAGTCATAACAAGCGGCTGACGAACAATCAGCTTTAATGTTTCAAGACCGAAGTAGCTGTCCATGTCTCTCTTATTTATCGTAACCTTACCTGTACCGGGTAATAAATATACTCTGGCAATACTGCTCTTTCTTCTTCCGGTTCCGTAATATTTTACCTTAGCCAATGTTGTTTCCTCCTTTCAACCTCTCCGATTAAAATTTAAACTCTAATACTTCTGGTTTCTGAGCTGCATGCGGATGCTCCGGTCCTGCATATACATGTAACTTAGTAATCATGGTTCTTCCTAAGGGTCCCTTCGGAAGCATACCCGCAACTGAATGGAGAATTACTTCGGTAGGCTTCTTAGCCATCATTTCTGCCAAAGTAGTTTCTTTCACACCGCCCGGATAATCAGAGTGGCTGAAGTAAACCTTCTGCTGTAATTTCTTACCTGTAACCTTGATCTGGTCAGCATTTACTACTATAACATAATCACCCGTATCAATGTGGGGTGTATAAGTGGGCTTGTTCTTGCCTCGTAATACCTTTGCGATCTCTGAAGAGAGACGGCCTAATGTTTGTCCTTTAGCGTCAACCACATACCATTTCTTTTCAATGGTTGCAGGACTAGCCATAAAACTTTTCATCGGTTTTCCTCCTTATGAAAATGTATTCTCAAATATTATTTTCATGCTTTAGAGCAGCGAATGCCTTGTTTTTGGGGTCATTGCTGCAATATAATGTTCGTCTCACGATCTCAAATACTATTACCGGGGCTTTGGTTCAAGTATTCTCACGTCACGATTCATAATTATATTACATTTTGCCGGGTGTGTCAAGGGTTTTCCATTATATTTCCTCTGCAAATTCCACTCCGGGAATAGCACATACCTTCGCAATGATTTCCATACGGATCTTCTTCTCCTTAAGACGCAGTGTCATAATCGCAGCTACATTGGCATTGGTCCCATAGGAAGGCTTCATCATTTCGATTGAATCAATATGTACCATAAGGGCTTTTAAAGACTCTAAAACAGAGGTTATAGAGGCTGAGCTGTTAAACTCTATATAGATATCCAGAACCTTTGATTTGGACAGCATAAAGTTATCCAAACGATGGAGTACTACGGTAGCAAATACGATAAATAAGCAGGCTACGAATGCAGCCTTATAAAAACCGATTCCGATTGCCAGACCCATACAGGCTGTGGCCCATAGCCCTGCTGCTGTTGTAAGACCCTTAACCTGATGTCGGCCTGTCACAATGATGGTTCCTGCTCCAAGAAAGCCTATTCCGGAGATTACCTGAGCAGCCATTCTGGTAGGATCACCGACTTCGTAGGTTTCAAAGATATACTGATTTGTCATGATGGCAAGGGTTGAGCCAAGACATACCAGAATATGAGTTCTGAGCCCTGCCGGTCGTCCGCTGCGTCCCCGTTCAATTCCGATTGCTCCGCCAAACAGAACAGCCAGGACCATGCGCAATAGTATTGTTGTATCATTGATTGTATTTAAATCCGTCGAAAAATTAAACATATTGACTTTCCACCTTTATAGAATATAATTTTGTCATTCGTATCTGTCGTATTATCATAATGAAAATTAAAAACCGAAACATAATGATCGGTAGCTTGTATCCTTTATTGCTCTTCTTAATTTAAATTAATCTATTGATTAAGTCTTCTAGATTAATCCTGTGAAAGGGAATAATCCTTCTTATCGTATTCAATTCCGATCAGCGTCAAGCCCTGAGCCGGTGCCGTAGGTCCCGCAAGTCTCCGGTCACAGCCCTCCAGTATCTCTTTTACCTGCTCCGGCAGCTTAGCGCCTCTTCCCACTTCGATTAATGTCCCTGCAATAATCCTTACCATGTTATATAAGAAGCCGCTGCCTGTGACGGATATCGTTATGATATCCTCCTTTTTCACTACATCCAGCCGGTATATTGTCCTTACGGTCTCCTCCGCCTGTGTTTTTACGGAGCAGAAGCTCTTAAAATCATGTTCTCCGGTCAGATAATCAGCTGCCTTCTGCATAGCCTCCGTATCTAAACTATAATAAATAAAGGTCGAATACAGACGTTCTGTCGGGACCTCGATTTTTCGGTTCAGAATTCGGTATTCATAGGTTTTTCTGCTATTCACTCTTCTAGGATGAAATTCTTTGGATACCTCTAGGGAGTTCTGAATACGGATGTCCTCCGGGAGCCTCTGATTTAAAGCCATACAAAGCTTCTCCGGCGGTATTCTGGTCTCTGTATCAAATACAGCTACATTTCCTCTGGCATGGACACCGGAATCTGTCCGGCTGGCTCCAATAATAGTAATATCCTCGTTAAGCAGCTCTGACAACTCCTTGTTCAAAATCGCTTCCACTGTCAGCTTCCCGGGCTGCAGCTGCCATCCACAATATCTTGTTCCGTCATAGGAAACAATAAGCTTAATACGCTTCATGCACTAAGTACCCTGCCTTCCGCCTAGATCAATTCAGGTAAATTATGTTCTACAATTGTAATGGCTATGATTGCTGCCAAATATAAGAATAAAACGATATATGCTGCCGCATCCCTTCTGTGATAGCGCAGGGGCTTCATCTTCGTCCTTCCTTCACCACCACGGTAGCATCTTGCTTCCATCGCCATGGCAAGGTCATTTGCCCTCCGGAAGGCGGATACAAATAAAGGTACCAGAAGAGGTACTAAGCTCTTAGCCCGCTTCAGGATACCACCGGTTTCAAAATCCGCACCTCTGGCCATCTGTGCCTTCATAATCTTATCCGTCTCCTCCAGCAGGATTGGAATGAAGCGGAGCGCTATGGACATCATCATCGCTATCTCATGAACCGGAACCTTGATATGCCTCAGGGGCCACAGCAGCTTCTCAAGGCCGTCCGTCAGCTGATTTGGTGTGGTAGTAAAGGTCATCAGTGAGGAGCCGATGATAAGGAAGGTTAAGCGAATTGCCATAAAAATTGCGTTATGCAGACCCTGCCTGCTGATCTTTATAATGCCGTAATGGATCAACGGGTCCCCGGCAGTAAAAAACAGACTAAAGGAAACTGTAAACAGTAATAGCACGATCACAGCCTTTAATCCCTTTAAAATAAACTTAAGGGGTACCTTTGACAGCTTTATAATGGTAAACAGGAAAATACTAACCGCAAGATATCCATATAATGTATTGAACAGGAATAATGAAATAATAAATGCAAAGGTCCCTGCCAGCTTCAGCCTGGGATCAAGCCGATGTAATATGGAATTAGACGGATAGTATTGTCCAATGGTAATATCTCGAATCATAATAACCTCACATTCTGCCAAAACGCCGCGAACTTGATGTCAGTATATATTTCCGGAAAATTGACAACAATTCACTTTGTCACAAGCTTCTCATCTATTTCTTCAAGAATGCTTTTAATATCTCTTCTCTTGCTTCAGAAACGGTAATGGCATCGGTCCGGACAGGAAAGCCCTGCTCCTTAAGCATATTCATGACATAGGTAACCTGTGGCGCTGCAAGGTGGATCTGCTCCAGTTCCTTATAGCGGGAGAATACCTCCTTCACGGTATCATTCATGACGAGACTGCCTTGATTCATAACCAGCAGCCGATCTGCATACTTTGCCACATCCTCCATACTATGGGTTACCAGAATGATTGTAATACCACTTTCCTTATGAAGCTTTGCAATCTGTTCCAGGATGTCATCCCTGCCCTTCGGGTCAAGTCCCGCGGTAGGCTCATCCAAAATCAGAACCTCGGGCCTCATCGCAAGGATCCCCGCAATGGCAACCCTTCTTTTCTGACCGCCGGATAATTCAAAGGGGGATGCGTCGAGAAGCTCTTCTCCGATACCAACCATTTTCAGAGCATCGTAGGTACGAAGATCAGCTTCCAGCTTATCCAATCCAAGATTCTTTGGTCCAAAGTTAACGTCCTTGAATACCGTAGTCTCAAAAAGCTGATGCTCCGGGTATTGGAATACCAGGCCAACCTTACTCCGCAAATTCTTAAGCTTGTAATCCTTCTCGTAGATATCTTCCCCATTAAAATAAATATGACCGCTGGTAGCCTTCATCAGACCGTTCATATGCTGGATTAACGTGGATTTTCCCGATCCGGTATGCCCAATCAGACCGATAAACTCTCCCTTATGAATGGTGAGGTTAATGTCCTTAATCGCATGCTTCTCAAAGCTGGTTCCACTATTATAAATATAATTTACTTGATCAAAAATAATCTGCAATTCGTTCACCTGCTTATTATCATTACCCTCCCTGCATTTTGTATCAGTGATTGTTTACAGGTAAGGTTATTTATTTTCTTTACTTTGAGCTTAGTTCTGTCAATACCTGAACCAGCTCTTCGACGGTCAGGATGCCCTCCGGAAGGCTTAAGCCGGCATTCTTAAGCTCAAAGGCCAGCTCGGTAACCTGCGGCACATCCATACGGTATTTCTTGATTTCATCCACTCTGGAGAATACCTCCCTCGGTGTTCCCTGCATGACTACTTTCCCGTGATCCATAACAAATACCTTATCGGCATAGGTTACTTCATCCATATGATGGGTAATCAAGATAACCGTAACCTTCTCCTTTTGATTTAAGCTGCGGATCGTGGAAATAACCTCTTTCCTACCGTTAGGATCTAACATGGCAGTCGGCTCATCCAGGACAATGCACTGCGGCTTCATCGCCATAATACCGGCAATGGCCACCCTCTGCTTCTGTCCGCCGGATAGCTTATTTGGTGATTTTTCTCTGTATTCCAGCATTCCTACCGATTTCAGACTCTGTTCCACTCTCTCCCAGATCTCCTCTGTCGGAACCCCAAGATTCTCAGGCCCAAAGCCAACATCCTCTTCTACTACGGTGGCAATGATCTGATTGTCCGGATTCTGGAATACCATACCGGCCGTCTGCCTGATATCCCAGATATTCTTTTCTTCCGAAGTGTTCAGGCCATTTACCCATATGCTTCCTTCGGACGGGTAAAGAATTGCATTGATATGCTTTGCCAGCGTGGATTTACCGGAACCGTTCGCTCCCAGAATTGCAACAAAATCACCCTTCTGAACCTCAAGGCTGACCCCGTCGATCGCTCTGTTGATTGACTCGACATTGCCCTCCTCATCCCGTCTGATATATTCAAATGCCAGGTCCTCGACCTTGATCATTTCCATAACAATCCTCATTTCTAATTGAACTCATTATTTATAATAATATTGGCCTTCGCTACATATTATAAAGCAGATTTGATGAATTAACCATCCATTTTATTTACTTCAATCCATTTGTTTTTTATTTGCTGCTGCTAAGTCAATGTACCAATCTAATAATCATAAATGTAATTATTTAAGGGGGTAAAGGAAAAACCAAGCCCCTCTGCACGTTCCGTATTCAGACTGAAGTTTTCAGTACCATTATAGGTGCCGGCAGCTCCTTCCTTAGAAAGAATTGCTTTTGTTCCGGTCTTCCTCTCCACATAAGTGAGGATTTCAGCTAAGGCTGGTACCACCGAGTACTAATAGCTTCATATTCGTACCTTCCTCTATCAAATTATCCAGGTGTCTACGTGAGTTTGAGCTTTCAGCAGGTACCGGTGGAGGATGCAGGCACGAAATTTACTTCGATCCTATGAAATAAATGTAGTATATGATATATATTGGTCCTTCGTCAAGTAGTAAGATGAATTGATTGTATCCATTTTATAGAGCCAACAGTAATCTACTGATATCTCTGTTTCTTTTAGCCGAATGCAGATAAGAAAACAGGCATTTTATTTCGCGTGGCTCATGTCTCTGTTGAGAAGCATACTTCATGTTAACAGGCAAAGCTGTAACAAAAAGGGGACGTTCACATTCGTTTACGTCCCCTGACAATTTGATCTTGTATTAAACTAACTCAATTAATACTTCCATCGCTGCATCGCCCTTACGAGGTCCGATCTTAACGATTCTTGTATAACCGCCGTTACGGCTTGCATACTTCGGTGCGATATCATCAAACAGCTTATCAGATAAGTTAACCTGCTTTGTATTTCTCTTCTTACCAGCGTTCTCCTTCGGAACCTCAGTAATCGGATAAAGGTACTGCATCATCTGTTTTCTAGCATGAAGACGGGAAGCGCTATCCTTCTTGATGGTCTTTTCTACATTATCATATACTGTAACCTTCTTGCCATCAACAACTTCCTTCACTCTCTTACCGTCTTTATCCTTACGGGCAACCTTTGTGGTTACCGTAACAGTCTGGTAATTATCTCTTTCCTTAACAGCAAGTGCAATCATGCCTTCGGCAATCCTGCGGATTTCCTTGGCTTTCGCCTCGGTCGTAACAATTTTACCGTTATATAATAAATTTGTCACTTGGTTTCTCAGTAAAGCCTTTCTCTGGCTTGAGGTTCTTCCAAGCTTTCTATAACCTGCCATTTCATTCCCTCCTTTGAATCATTTTGCAAATTCTATTTATTCATCAATCATCGCTCTGATTTAAAGATAAACCAAGCTCTTTCAGCTTCGCCAGCACTTCTTCAAGAGATTTACGTCCAAGATTCCGAACCTTCATCATATCTTCGGCTGTCTTATTCGTAAGCTCTTCTACAGTATTGATTCCGGCTCTCTTTAAGCAGTTATACGAACGAACGGATAATTCCAATTCGTCTATATTCATCTCAAGTACTTTTTCTTTCTCATTATCCTCTTTCTCTACCATGATTTCTGCTGTCTTAGCATGCTCCGATAGATCAATGAAGGAATTCAGATGCTCGCTTAAAACCTTAGCCGCTAAGCTTACTGCTTCATCCGGAATCAGCGTACCGTTGGTATATACATCCAGGGTTAACTTATCAAAGTCAGTGATCTGACCGACACGGGTGTTTTCAACGGACAGATTAACACGCTCAACCGGAGTATAGATTGAGTCAATCGGAATAACACCAATTGGCAGATCGTCATTCTTATTCTTATCTGCACTTACATAGCCTCTTCCGTTTGTAATCGTAAGCTCCATGTATAATCTACTATCCGGACCACCGCATAAGGTTGCAATCACTTGATCTGGATTGAGTATCTCGATATCTGGGTCAGCCTGTATATCCCCTGCTGTCACTACTACTTCGCCTTCTGCCTCAATATATGCAGTCTTGGGCTCATTCGTATCGCTTGTGTTCTTGATTGCTAAGCTCTTGATGTTCATGATAATCTCAGTAACATCTTCCTTAACACCAGGAATAACACTGAACTCATGAACCACACCGTCAATTTTAATCTGGCTAACTGCGGAACCCGGTAAGGACGAAAGCATTATTCTTCTGAGTGAATTACCCAGAGTTGTACCGTAGCCTCTTTCCAAAGGTTCTACAACAAAACGCCCAAACTTTTTATCTTCGGAAATCTCTGCAATCTCTATTTTGGGTTTTTCAAAATCAAACACAACAGGACCCTCCTTCTGGGTTATTTGAGTTGCATACTCTAATTATATCGCTCTGCAGCCTAAATACTGCAAAACCGGTTATTATTTAGAATACAACTCGACAATTAACATTTCGCTAACCGGAACATCGATCTGGTCTCTTGTAGGGATTTCCTTAACAACTCCTGACAGTGCTTCATGATTAGCCTCAAGCCATGAAGGAACGGTTCTTCCGTCAGTAACCTCCAGAATATCCTTATATCTCTGGGCAGACTTAACTTTTTCCTTGATTTCGATGGTGTCTCCGGCCTTTAATGTATAGGACGGAATATTAACACACTTGCCGTTTACTAAAACGTGCTTGTGGTCAACGATCTGTCTAGCCTCAGTTCTTGTTCTTGCATATCCTAAACGGAAAATAACATTGTCAAGTCTGAGCTCTAACAGTGTTAACAGGTTCTCACCTGCTGTACCGGTCTTCATTTTCTGTGCTCTTTCAAATAGGTTTCTGAAAGGCTTCTCTAATACGCCATATATGAATTTAGCTTTCTGCTTTTCTCTTAACTGAGTGCCATACTCACTCATCTTCTTGCCTGCTCTGGAGAACGCTCTGTTTGACTTCTTGTCAATTCCTAAATAAGCAGGTTCCAGACCGAGGGATCTGCATTTCTTTAAAACAGGACCCATATCTCTTGCCATTCTATTTTACCTCCTATTAGACTCTTCTGCGTTTTGGCGGACGACATCCATTGTGAGGAACCGGAGTTACATCCTTGATACTGGTTACTTCGATACCGCATGCCTGGAGTGCACGAATTGCTGCTTCACGGCCTTGACCAGGTCCTTTAACCATAACCTCAACGGATTTCAAACCATGAACAAGTGCTGCCTTAGCTGCTGTTTCAGCTGCCATCTGAGCAGCATATGCTGTTGATTTTCTTGAACCTCTGAAACCTAATCCACCGGCACTAGCCCAAGAAAGTGCATTACCTTCTGCATCGGTCAGCGTAACAATTGTATTATTAAAAGATGACTGGATGTGTGCCTGTCCACGGTCTACATTCTTCTTGACACGCTTCTTTGTCACTTTTTTAGCTGTAGCTGATGTTGCTGTTTTCTTAGCCATTTAACAAACCCTCCTATTGGATTTTGAATACTGCTCTGTCCGGTTCTCCTTAACACCACCGGCTATGCGGTGCTATTATCCGGACAGGCTCTATCTTTTCTTAATAATAATATGTTGCGGGCCGATTACTTCTTCTTGTTAGCAACAGTTCTTCTCGGGCCTTTTCTTGTTCTCGCATTGGTCTTAGTCTTCTGACCGCGAACAGGAAGTCCCTTTCTATGACGGATACCTCTATAGCATCCAATTTCCTGTAATCTCTTAATGTTCAGAGCAATTTCTCTTCTTAAATCACCCTCAACCTGCTGTGACTCATCGATAATATCACGAATTCTTCCAACTTCCTCATCAGTTAAATCCCTAACACGTGTGTCGGGATTAACATTTGCCTGAGCAAGAATACGATTCGCACTTACCCTACCAATACCGTAAATGTAGGTAAGTCCGATCTCAACACGTTTCTCTCTTGGTAAATCTACACCACTGATACGAGCCATGTGCTCAATACACCTCCAATAAAATTATTGTTTTACATTTTTCGTGGGCTAGGATGCTTGCCATTCTTCTGGCAGCTTCTCCACTTCGCCTTCACGCATAACACCGTAATGACATCCCAGCCGTGAGTGTCATTACGTCAGCCGCTTTAAATTGTGATAAACATGACAATCCACATGTTTACTAAGACTCCGTTATGACGGTACGGTTCTTAAGACAAGCATGGACGGTAAATCCTCCGCCTTCCTGTCCACAATATCACAATTACATTGCCTGTACAGGCAGTTGATTGTAACACAAAAAGCAAAAACTAGGATAATCCGATTACATCGGATCGTGGGCGCGTTCGCATAATACAAGCAAGCTTGCATTATGCTTCACTTTGCCTACACGTATATAAAACAATAGTGGGCCTTTTCGGCACCCGAACTATTGTAAATTAGCCTTGTCTTTGTTTGTGTTTAGGGTTTTCACAGATAACTCTGATGCTACCCTTTCTTTTGATGATTTTGCATTTCTCACAAATTGGTTTCACTGATGACCTTACCTTCACAGTAATTCACCCCTTTCAAAAAAGTCCGCTTATCATTATATCACCGCAGAAATATAATAGCAAGCAATATTTTTACTATAGTATCCAGTTTTGATTAAAAACCGGTTATACCTGCCACGGATTCAAGTAATCAAGGTTTATTTGTCACGCCAGATAATTCTTCCTTTGGTTAAATCATACGGGGATAACTCAAGTGTTACCTTATCACCCGGTACAATCTTGATAAAGTTCATACGAAGCTTGCCGCTGATGTGGGCCAGGACTCTGTGCCCGTTTTCAAGCTCAACCTGGAACATCGCATTCGGCAATTTTTCTATTACTGTACCTTCGATTTCAACAACATCGGTCTTTGACATTACTCAACCTCCTTACTTGATTTTACATTTACTATCAATTTTATAGCCCTCTTAATCTCTTCGTTCTTCACCGTCCGGTTACAGACCTTCTCAGCAAAAACAGGGTCAAGAAGCTCTAAACCATCCACATGTTTCTTTTTTTTCTTTTTTGGGCGGGTTATGGTTCTAATTTTGCCGTCCACTAAATATACATATTCACTGTCCATTTGAAATATGACATAATATTTCCCGAGGTCATGCCCCGCTCTGGAGACTGCGAAGCCTCCGGTTGTTAAATCCTTCATTCAAAATACTCCAGTGTATTTCCTGCGTTAGAGCGCCTGTGCTTAGATCACTATTCCACTGCTGTCTATGAATCAGAGCTTCAGAGTAAGAATCTCCGGTTCCTGTCCTGTGATAAGAATTGTATTCTCATAGTGGGCAGATAAGGAGCCATCCTCTGTTACTACTGTCCAGTCATCCTCCAGCCAATAAACATCGTAACGTCCGGCATTCACCATCGGTTCGACTGCCAGGGTCATTCCTGCTTCCAGCTTCGGGCCCCTGCGTTTCTGTTTGAAATTTGGTATCTGCGGCTCCTCATGAAGGCTTCTTCCAATTCCATGGCCCACCAAATCCCGTACAACAGAAAATCCGAAGGATTCAACATAGCTCTGGATGGCCTCTGATATTTCATGTAAATGATTGCCTTCCCGGGCGAATTTAATACCTTCATAGAAGCTCTGCTCGGTCACTTCGATTAATTTTCTTGCTTCCTTCGTTATCTCTCCAACCCCAAGTGTCCTTGCTGCATCAGAGTGGAATCCCTGATAAATAACGCCACAGTCCAGACTGACAATATCTCCGTCTTTTAGAATTCGTTCCTTAGAAGGAATTCCATGGACTACTTCGTCATTTACACTGATACAAATCGATGCCGGGTATCCGTTATAATTAAGGAAGGATGGGATACAGTCATAATTTCTGATGATTTCCGCGCATTTTTTATCAATCTCCCAGGTTGAGATGCCCGGATGTACATAGTTTTTCAGCTGCTCCAGTACATTTGCGAGAATTCTTCCGGATTCACGCATCAGTTCAATTTCTTTCTCCGACTTAATGCTGATCATATTCCCTCCATATACTGATTCATTCCGAGAATCAGGGTCTGCCTCTTCACCTCATATTACCTGCTTCTGTCTGATCATCAGACGGAAGTGAAGTTTAGGCTTCTACGATATGAACGATTTCTTCAAATACTTCTTCCATATCTCTGGTACCATCAACGGACTTCAATATACCCTTTCCCTTATAATAATCAATCAAGGGCTGAGTCTGCTCATGGTATACCTTCAACCGTTTCTCAACTGTCTCAGGCTTATCATCCTCCCGTAGTACCAGCTCTCCGCCACATACGTCACAGATGCCTTCCTTCTTCGGAGGAATCGTTATCACATGATAGGTTGCACCGCAGTTAATGCAGGCTCTTCTTCCGGACATACGGTTAATGATATTAATATCGGGAACATCCACATCGATTGCATACTCAATGGCATCCTCATTCTTAGCCAATGCTTCATCCAATGCCTTCGCTTGCGGAATTGTTCTCGGAAAACCATCCAGAACATAGCCCTTGCTGCAGTCAGGCTCCTTAAACCGGTCTATTACCAGATCAACAACAAGCTCATCCGGAACTAAAAGTCCCTGATCCATGAAAACCTTTGCCTTATTTCCCAGCTCTGTACCATTCTTAATATTAGCACGGAAGATATCACCGGTAGAAATGTGCGGGATTTCATATTTTGCTGCTAATCTCTTCGCCTGTGTGCCTTTCCCTGCCCCAGGTGCTCCTAACATAACAATCTTCATGTAACAAATTCCTCCTGTAATAAACTGATGAATGATATATTGATAAATTAACTAGTTACTATCATATGCCTTTTTCTTAAGTCTGCTATATAATCAAATAAACAACAATACCCGTTGTGTGGCAGTCTGTATCAGTTGTAACCCCAAAGAATTAACTGATTGGGGTTGCAACAATATATTACTGCCTCACAACGGAAATGATATTAGTCATTCAAAAATCCTTTGTAATGACGAACTAATAGTTGGGATTCAATCTGCTTAATAGTTTCAATGACAACACCTACAATAATGATGATGGAGGTGCCACCAAAGCTAAGATTCGTTCCGAATGCTCCCGAGAAGAATATAGGTATAACGGATACGATTGTTAATCCGATTGCTCCGATAAAAATGATGTTGTTAAGTACTTTATTTAAATACTCCGTCGTCGGTTTGCCGGGACGAATACCGGGAATAAAACCACCCTGCTTCTTCATGTTATTCGCAACTTCAATCGGATTAAAGGTGATGGAAGTATAGAAATAAGCGAAGAAAATAACCAAAGCAATGTAGATCAATAAACCTAAGGAATACTTAAATTCTCCCCAGCCCTTGTTAATAACCAACCAGCTCTGCTGACTCAGTACCTTAAGTACCTTGGGCCAGAAATAAGCTCTTGCCGGATATACACCAAAGAAGGAAGCGATAACTCCCGGGAAGGACATTAAGGAGCCGGCAAAGATTACCGGGATAACGCCTGCGGTATTAACCTTAAGGGGAATATGGGAGGTTTGTCCACCTACCATCTTTCTTCCCTGAACCTTCTTAGCATACTGGACAGGAATTCTTCTTTCTGCATCCTGCAGTATTACTACAAATACAACGGTAACCACTACAACAGCGATAATAATAAGCGCTGCAAGGATTGCCTTTACTACCGGCTGGCTGATTACAAACTTCTGAGTTAAGGTGATAAAATCGCTAGGCATTGTGGATACAATATTAACTAACAGGATGATAGAAATACCGTTTCCGACACCGTTCTGGGTAATCCTCTCACCAACCCACATTAAGAATGCAGATCCTGCTGTAAAGGAAGCTATAACCAGAATAACGTTCGTAAGGGTAAGGCCACCTTCTAAAGCACCTGAATTACCGAAACCGATAGCCATTGCACCTGACTCAATAACAGCAAGTGCAACGGTAATATAACGGGTAATCGCCGTCATCTTCTTCCTGCCATCCTCGCCTTCCTTCTGAAGCTCTTCCAGTTTTGGAATAGCTATCGTCAGGAGCTGTACGATAATTGAGGAGGAAATGTACGGTGTAATGCTTAATGCAAAAATAGACATGTTGGTAAAGGAACCACCGGTCAGATTGTTAAAAAAGCCGAGATTCTGAAACCACTGCTTTGTTACTTCAGGGTCAATAGCAGGGGCTGGGAGCAGAGTTCCCAGTCTTACTACGATTAATGCTATGAAAGTGTAAATAAGTCTTGTCCTGATGTCCTTAACTTTAAAAGCGTTACGGAGTGTTTTAAACATATTAAATCACCTCAGCATTTCCACCAAGAGCCTGAATTTTCTCGACTGCACTTGCACTAAATGCATTAACCTTGACATCCAGCTTCTTAGTAAGTTCTCCATTTCCAAGAATCTTCACACCATCTCTTGGGTTCTTAATGATTCCTGCCTCTATTAATGAATCAACTGTTACTGTAGCACCATCATCAAATCTATTTAATACATCTACGTTTAATGCAACGATTATTTTAGTGTTTCTGTTAGTGAAACCACGCTTAGGAATTCTTCTATATAACGGCATCTGTCCGCCTTCAAATCCAACTCTGGGAGCTCCGGAGCGGGCTTTCTGGCCTTTATGACCTTTACCAGCTGTTTTTCCGTTGCCTGATCCATGTCCGCGGCCTCTTCTGAAGTTATCGCTGTGCTTGGAACCGCATGCCGGTCTTAATTCTGATAAATTCATCTACGTGCACCTCCTTCTTTAAGAAAATTATATTTCTTCGACCTTTACTAAGTGACTTACCTGATCGATCATTCCCCTGACAGCAGCATTGTCGGGCATTTCAACGGTTTTGTGGAGTTTCTTTAAACCGAGGGCTTCCACTGTTGCTTTGTGCTTGGGAATGGCACCGATAGGGGATTTCACTAAAGTGATTCTTAATTTATCTGCCATTTTAATACCTCCATATATGAATGATTACGACATCTCAGTCAATCAGCGCTGCAGCGGTTCGTCAGAACCACAATGATAAACAGTCACTGATTACAATTGTCTGCAACTACTTCAGCTGCTCTACGGGAATACCACGAAGCTTAGCAACTTCCTCAGGAGTCTTTAACTGGCTTAATCCATCAATAGTAGCAAGAACTACATTCTGCTTATTGTTGGATCCGAGGGACTTGGTACGGATGTTCTTAAAGCCTGCAAGCTCAAGCACGTTACGTGCAGGGCCGCCTGCGATAACTCCGGTACCTTCAGGAGAGCGCTTCAGTAATACTGTAGCACTACCGAATTTGCCGAGGAAGTCGTGAGGTACGCTGCCGTTCTCATCAATCGGCAGACTGATTAACTTCTTCATCGCATCTTCTTTTCCCTTACGGATTGCCTCAGGGATCTCAGTTGCTTTACCAAGGCCTGCACCAACGTGTCCGTTCCTGTCACCAACAACTACTAATGCCGTAAAACGGAAGTTACGTCCACCTTTTACAACCTTAGTTACACGCTTGATTGATACTACTTTATCTTCTAATTCCAGTTGACTGGTATCAACGATTGAACGTTTCATGTGTTTTCCTCCTTGCCTAGAATTCCAGACCAGCTTCGCGGGCTGCGTCTGCTAATGCCTTGATCTTACCTTGATATATGAATCCGCCTCTATCGAAAACAACAGCTTTAATTCCCTTTTCCTGGGCTTTCTTAGCAATTACCGTACCTAAGTAAGCTGCTGCTGCTACATCGTTGGTCTTCTGAAGTTCAGCCTTGACATCCTTCTCCAGGGTGGATGCTGCAACTAAAGTATTTCCTACTGTATCATCAATGATCTGCGCATACATATGATTGTTGCTTCTAAACACAGCCAAACGCGGTCTCTCAGGAGTACCTGTGAAACGGTTACGGATTTTTAAATGCTTCTTAACACGAACTTCGGTTCTTGATACTTTACTAACCATATTATTTCACTCCTCCCTTATTTTTTACCGGTCTTACCAACCTTGCGTCTGATCACTTCATCAGAATACTTAATACCCTTACCCTTATAAGGCTCCGGACCTCTCTTAGCTCTGATTTCAGCGGCATATTGGCCAACCTTTTCT
>JAEYQV010000027.1 GCA_023409835.1 Bacillota bacterium | reverse complement strand
TCCAATCGTCTGGCCGATGGCAAGGGAGGAAGCTTTCGCAATAATATCTACGTTTTTGTCTATCTTAATATAATAGCTTGCAACAATGTACTCCTTATCCCTGATGTTCTCCGGAAGGCAGTATAATTTATTATCCATTCAAATTCCTCCTGAAAAAAGGCTGCTGCAAAGCTTATAGCTTATCAGCTTCCGTAGGATAACCTCCGGTATTGTTAATAAACCATCTCTGCAACAGCCTTACTATAGTATTTTTATTCCTGGTCATTAAAATACGCTGATGCCTCATATGGAATATCCTCAGCGCGCTTATCCAGGTTTAAAGTAAGCTGATTGAAGATCAGCTCTGCATCCCTGTTTCTCAATGCTTCCAGATAAATATCATGCTCCATGATCATCTTTTCCCTCGATTCACGGTCACTGATAAATTTCTGTCCGTATATTAACTTAAAAAACGATAGGCTATCCCATAAGGATTCAATCATGGTGCATAACCGGTCTAAACCACTGATGCTATAAATCGTAAAATGATAATACCGGTTCATCATGTAGACTTCTTTTCCGTGGACTTCATCCTTGCGTACCAGCTTTTTATACTCGTCATTAATTTTCTCCAAGAGCTCGAGGTGCTCCTTGGTGATCTTCTGGCATGCATAGCTTGCCGTAACCGGTTCCAATGCTTTTCTGGCGATATAGATCTGTCTGACATCGTCCTGCGTCAGTTTTATCAGACGGGTACCAACATAGGGTATTGACTCAGCCAAACCGATTTTCTCCAGATTACTAAGTGCTTCCCTGATTGGCATTCTGCTGACTCCCAATTGGGTCGCTATTTCCTCTGTGTTCAGTTTTTCACCCATATGCAGCTTACCGTCCATGATCCAATCCATGAGTTTGTCTAGCACCAGATCCGGAAGCTTATTATGTTGAATTATGTCAGTATTCATATTGTTCATGGTGATACGCATGTTTAAGTCCATAGAAAATACCATGCCTTTCTTTATAATCTGCATCATTTGTGCCAAAGGCACAAATTAGCCGTGTGAAGCTGTTTTTCTTCACATTACTTTACTTCTTTTATTTATAGCCCAAGCTTGGCTACAATACCGTTTAAAATTGCCACCTGTGCAGTCTCTTCAATCAATTCCGCAGTATGCTCTGCATTGATTGCATTATCTCCCAAGGCAACAACACCGTGGTCGACCAGTATAAAACCCGGTAAATCAGGATTCTCTTGAAATATTTCTTCGATCAGCGGGAAATCTTCCTTTCTTACCATAGGGGCCTGCACATCAAGGGATGGAATATCGGCACACATCTTCAATCTGGAATGCCAGGTTACTCCTGGCAAGGGTTTCTTCGTCGCTGCCCAACCGATTGCATACGGGGAGTGGACATGGAGGATAGCGTTCACATTCGGACATAATTTATACAGGTAGCCATGAAGCAAGGCTTCTCTGGTCGGTTTTCCGGTTCCTTCCACGAGGTTACCATCAAAATCCGTAATCACGAAGCCATCCGGAGTACTGTCTCCAAAAGAACTGCCGCTTGCTTTAACAAGCATCAGATCCTTCCCGGGAATCCGCGCACTGACATTTCCGCCACTACCTGTCTGTATTCCTCTATTATAAGCTCTTTTGCACGCAATGACAAGTTCCTCTGCAATGATTCTTACCGTTTCTGTCATAATTTCCTAATCCTTTCGTACTATTTTTTCCTTCTTTGGAAGAATAATGGCATAACGGAGCGGATAATCTGGTTAAAATTAATCGCGTTCCAGGCACTTCTTCCAATAAACAATCCGTCAATATTAGGTTTCCGGATCAAGAGCTCAGCATTATTATTATTAACACTTCCTCCATATAATACAGGGATATCCCTTCCGAATTCATCTCCAAAGAGAGAAATCAGGGTGTTTTTAATTACTGCGTGCTTTTCATCCGCATACCCTTCATCTGCCGGAATACCATTCACACCGATTGCCCAGACAGGTTCGTATGCAATCATAAGCTTAGCTGCTTGTTCCTTGGTAATCATGCTTAAGCCGATTTTAAGCTGCATTCTTAAGATCTCATCACTAATCCCATAGTTCTTCTGCTCCAGGGTCTCACCGATGCATAGTAGTGGGGTAAAGCCATGGTTAATTGCCGCCATAACCTTCTTCTTTTCTTCCTCATCGGTCTCTCCAAAAACATTCCTGCGTTCAGAATGACCGATTTCTATTATATTTATCCCAAGCTCTTTCAGCATGATAGGAGATATCTCACCGGTAAATTGTCCTTCCTCTGCCCAACTCATATTTTGAGCACCAAGCTTGATATCATTTCCGGTTACGGTTCTCTGCGCTGCTTCCAGTGCGGTAAAGGAGGGTATTACAAACAGCTCCAGTCTCTCCCTGTCGATATCAGCTGTCAGTGCCTTCAATTCCGTCAGGAAGGAAACGGTATCAGAAATTGTTTTATACATCTTCGTATTGGTACCCAGGTATATTTTATCCAGCCTTGCCATGGTGCGAAGCCTCCGTTTCTTCTGCTTATTTCAGATTAAGTGCTTCTATCTCAATAATTGCCTGCACCTTTGGTGTTGAACTGCCATTCTGAAAGGTAAGACCCAGCCATTCATCCAAAAGCACCTTCGCCAGTTCAAAACCGATCACCCGTTCTCCTAAACACATTACATTTGCATTATTGCTGAGCTTTGCTCTCTGCGCCGAATAAATATCATGGCAGACCGCTGCACGAATTCCCTTGAACTTATTCGCTGTCATTGCCATACCGATACCGGTACCGCAGATTAAAAGCCCTTCCTTCGTATAATTACTGTCAATAATATTATCACAGACACGCTTCGCTATCAGGGGATAATAGGTAGGATCCTCTGAGGTTTCACAGCCCATATCCTCCACAACAACTCCCTGGTCTTTCAAATGATTGATCAATATATTCTTCAGACTTACTGCTGCATTATCACAGCCTACAACAACTGTTTTCATATTTTCCTCCATTCTGCCGCCAATACGGAAAAACGATACCCAAGTTCACAATGAAATTCCAAGTGTTAAGGTGCTTTCTTAACTCTTTTGGATTATCATAAGTGCCACCTTAACTAGCAAATAATATTATTTTCCTTCAGCACTTCAAACATATGCTGTGCTGCCTGGATGCCCCATTCCTTCGTGTCCAGATTTCCGGGTATCAGGATTACTTCAATATTGCTGTTTAGATTATTTCTTATGGTATGTATCAATAT
>JAEYQV010000016.1 GCA_023409835.1 Bacillota bacterium | reverse complement strand
CGTGAATTGAAAAACTTACTTCCACCCCTTTTGTCAAGGATGGAGAAATTACTTTTTCAAATATAAATGTGGAAGTAACTATTGCAAAAAGGTATGATGTTCTTAGTGGTGCCTCTCAAGGAGGTACATATGAATAAGAATAAACATCTCACACAGTCTGAACGTTTGTCAATTGAGCTTTATTTAAACAGGAGGTTCTCTTTTAAGGCTATCGGAAGGGAATTATCAAAAGATCCTACTACTATTGCTAAGGAGGTTAAAAATCATATCGTTTTTAAAAGTTCCGGCGCTTATGGGAGACCTTTTAACGACTGTCTATCACGAAATTCATGTATTGCCACTAACATATGCGGCAAGAAGGGCTGTCACAACAGGACCTGTAAATTCTGTGCTTCAACTTCCTGTACAGCACAATGCATTGCTTATCAGAAAGAAACCTGTCAACACCTGAATAAACCACCTTACATCTGTAACGGATGTGAACTGCGTAGAAACTGTACACTGGAGAAAAAACTCTATATTGCATCCGATGCACAGAAAGAGTACGAAGTGGTCAGATCAGAATCCCGGCAGGGAATCCAGCTTTCAGAAAAGGACGCCCAGAGACTTGATGCAGTCATCAGTCCGTTACTGAAAAGAGGGCAATCACTTCATCACATCTGTCTTAGTCATAAAGATGAAATTATGTACGATGAAAGGACTCTCTATAACTACGTGGGATACGGTATTATTTCAGCAAAAAATATTGATATGCCACGTGTGGTACGCATGAGTAAAAGAAAAGCTAAGAAGATGTTCAAAGTGGATAAAACATGCCGCATCGGCCGTACCCACAACGACTTCCTTACTTTTATACAAAGCCATCCTTGCTTTCCGATAGTGGAAATGGATTCTGTTGAGGGTACAAAGGGTGGGAAAGTCCTTCTGACAATTCACTTTACTATTCCACAGTTTATGCTGGCTTTTATACGGGATGCAAATACATCACAGTCCGTTATCGATATCATTGACCGCTTGTATCTCGAACTGTCCCCAGATGTCTTCTGTGACCTGTTCAAAGTTCTTCTTGGCGATAACGGTAGCGAATTTTCCAATCCAAAAGCAATCGAATTCGACCGTCAGGGGAACCGCCGAACCAATGTATTTTACTGTAATCCCTCCGCTTCCTATCAAAAGGGTGCCGCCGAGAACAATCATGAGATGATTCGCCGCATTATTCCAAAAGGGCAAACTCTTGATAATTATACTCAAGATGAGATCAGCATGATGATGAATCATATCAATTCATATGGGCGGAAAAACCTTGGAGATAAAAGCCCTTACGAGGTCTTTGCCTTGTTATACGGAGAAGATATTTTAAAAAGGATGGGAGCAACACTCATCCCGCCAGATGAAATAACGTTACGCCCATCACTTCTTAAAAAATAAAGTCTAAAGATCAAGAGGCACCACCTAATATAACTTTACAACGATAAACAGGGGTGGAAATAACATTTTCAAAAAAACAGTTATCTCTTCACTCCCATTTATAATACAAAAAATCAGATGGAAATGCTCTTGTAAATTCTATTTTATAACGAAATGGGAGAAAAAACATCCATTTTTAATATATTTTATAATTGCCATATGGACAGTTTATATTTCAACCTGATTTTTGAGGAATTTACTCATTCAAAGTGGAAGTTACCTTTTCAATTGACCAATAAGTATTCCCGAATAAGTATTCCCAGACATCTGTTCTTATTTTTTATCATCCAGCGGATATTCTGTGTTATAATGAAGCAAATACCGATCATAATAGTATTAGAGAAAGGAGTACCCTATGAATCCTCTTAATACTGCTTCTGTCAGACAGCATAGATTACGGCCAATACATCTTATTCTTCTTGCTCTCCTGCTTGTTCTAACCGGTTGTTCCAATAAGAAAGATACCTCCGGTCAAAACGGAGCAGGGTCCGAGGTGAGTTCTCCCCTAACCGGTGGGGAGGCTATTGCTGCTTCCGGGGATGTACTGCCGGATAAGGGCAGCACTTCTGATGTAGCTACTACCACAGAACCACCGCTACCCACGGAGCCACCCCATACTATCCTTGTACCTGAGGGAAATACTCTGGAAAATCGATTCAATGCTCCTGCCGGTTATCTGAGAATAACCTCTCAGCCAGGGGAGTTAACCGATTTTCTTCGTCATATGGAAATGAAGGAGGATGGTAGTCCGGTCCTTCTATATGATGGCGCACCAAAGAGTAACCAGGCGGATCATGCTGCTGTTTTTGATATGGAAATCGGCGATCAGGATCTCCAGCAATGCGCTGATTCCATCATCCGAGTCTATGCGGAGTATTATTGGTCCCTTGGTGAGTATGATAAAATCGCATTTCATTTAACCAATGGATTTTTTATGGAATATACGAAATGGCGGGATGGAAACCGCCTGGCGGTGAAGGGAAACGAGGTTTCCTGGAACAAATCTGCGGAATACGATAATTCTTATCAGGCCTTCCGCAAATATCTCAATATGGTTTTTGCGTATGCCGGAACCTTAAGTCTTTCTGAGGAATGTAACCCAATCGATATATCAGATATAAAACCCGGTGATCTATTCCTGAAGGGAGGAAGTCCCGGTCATTGCGTTCTGATTGTTGATATCGCTGAGGATGCCTCCGGAAATCGTTGTTATCTGTTGGCGCAGGGCTATATGCCCGCCCAGGAATTTCATATTATCAAAAACCCCCTGCATGAAGAGGATCCCTGGTATTATGAAGCTGAGCTCACCTATCCGCTGGCTACACCGGCATGGTCCTTTCAAGAGGGTTCCTTAGTCCGATGGTCGGATTTCTCCCTGACAGCCTCCGACACAGCTGAAGGTGAAACAGCACCTTCCTCTGCCGATGCTATTCCTGTTATCTCCGATGCGGTTGTACCCGATGATAAAGGGAGCTCTCAAGTTACTCTGCTGGCAGTAGGAGATAACCTAATTCATATGGAGGTCGTTAAGAGCGGAAAGCAAGCGGATGGTTCATACAATTATGATCATCTTTATGCTAATCTGGCTGGAGACATTCAATCCGCAGATATTGCCGTCGTAAATCAGGAAACAATTCTTGGCGGAGAGGATTTTAAATATTCCGGTTATCCTAATTTCAACTCCCCGACTGAGATCGGTGACGCATTAATTACCGCGGGCTTCGATGTGGTACTCCATGCTACGAATCATACAATGGATATGGGTACAAAAGGTATTATGAACACCTTTGCCTTCTGGTCGGAGCACCCTGAAATCACTGTAATCGGTATAAATAAAAGCAAAGAGCAGCAGGCAACAATTCCTGTGATAGAGAAGAACGGCATTAAGCTGGCTATGTTGAATTATACCTATGGTCTGAACGGTTATAGGCTCCCGAAGGATAAGCCATATCTGGTTAATCTGCTGGAGAAGGATCGGATGGCGAAGGATATTGCAAAAGCAAAGGAACTCGCTGATTTTGTAATTGTATTTCCGCATTGGGGAGCCGAATATGTATATGATGTAAGCAGTATGCAGAAGGATTTGACCTCTTTCTTCTATCAGGCCGGGGTTGACCTGGTAATCGGCACCCATCCTCATGTCATTGAACCGGTGGAATGGATCGGAGAAGAACCGGAGCACCGTATGCTTGTTTACTATTCTCTGGGTAACTTCATCTCCTACCAGAGAGAAGCCCCCCGTATGCTTGGGGGTATGGCGACTGTAACTATTACCAAGGATCGGAAGGGCACCTATATCAGTGACGCAGGCATTACTCCTATCGTAACCCATTATGAGAACGGTTATGCCGATTATCACTATGGCATATATAAATTGAGCGATTACACTCCTGAACTGGCTTCCCTCCATGGTGTTTCAGATCTTGCAAGCCAGGGAACCCTTACCTATGAGGATACTTATGACCTTGCAAAAAAAGTTCTCGGGGAATGGTATAAAGATTGAAATCTGAGACCTGCCGCAACCTCATGACCTCCGCTCATTCAGTCGCGTAGGCTTCGCAAGGTTTCAGATGATAAAAACTGAGACCTGCCGCAACCTCATGACCTCCGGTCATTCAGTCGCGTAGGCTTCGCCTATAAAACGAAAAGAGGGTAACGCTTCTACAAGCAAGCTTGTAAGCGTCACCCTCTTTTCGTTTTGCAGGTTTCAGTTTTAATCCGAAAATAAGATTGGCTAAAAAGGTATGTCCTGTAGATCATACGTTTTAGCCAATCTTACTTTTATTACTTCTACCCTCTCGCTTCCCCAACTTTAATCCTCTGGTATCATACCTTCTCGTGTACTAACCGTATATAGATTAACAAATTTTAGGCATTTTGTCAATGCTCTTTCCATTTTTTCTTAGGTTTTCTATCATTATGCATAATTTTAAAGGTTATGGAAAACAATTGTACGCGTCTATCGGTATCCATTGGGATTATTACTCTGCCAACGATAGGAGTCCTCGCACATTTCTGCTATTCCACGCTCCGCTTTCCAGCCAAGCTCCCGGTAGGCTTTTGAGGCATCGGCATAAGTAACAGGAATATCTCCCGGTCTTCTGTCCGTCACCTCATAGGGAAGCTTCTTATTGCAAGCCTTCTCATAGTTATGTATTACATCTAATACACTATACCCTACGCCGGTACCAAGATTATAAGTGACCAGCCCCGGATTCTGGGTCAGCTTTTCTATTGCCTTAATATGTCCCAGTGCCAGATCCACCACATGAATATAGTCCCGAATTCCGGTACCGTCGGGGGTGTCATAGTCGTCCCCGAATACTCTGATTTTCTCTAATACTCCTGTTGCCACCTTTGCTACATAGGGTACCAGATTGTTTGGTATCCCATTGGGATCTTCTCCGATTTCACCGCTTTCATGAGCTCCAATCGGGTTAAAATATCTTAATATGGCGATGTTCCAGGAAGCATCTGCTTGATACAGATCTCTCAGCATGTCTTCGATTATCAGCTTGGTTCTCCCATAGGGGTTCGTTGCTGACAGCGGGAAATCCTCTGTTACCGGAACGGTCTTGGGTTCTCCGTATACCGTCGCGGAGGAGGAGAACACCAGATTCTTCACGCCCTCTTCCTGCATCACCTCAAGTAGGGTAATTGTACCGCTTAAATTATTACTGAAGTATTTTAATGGAAGGGCACAGGATTCACCAACTGCCTTTAAACCGGCAAAATGAATCACCGCATCCACCTTCTCCTTTCGGAATATCTCCTTTAAAGCTTCTTTATTCAGAATATCCGTCTCATAAAACCGGATCGGTTTTCCCGTCAGCTTCTCCACCCTATGGATGGATTCCGTGCTGGAATTACTCAAATTATCCACTGCTACCACATCATAACCAGCGTTTAAAAGCTCCAAATCCGTATGGCTTGCAATATAGCCTGCTCCTCCGGTAACTAATATCTTCATATTCTATCTCCTTCCTCCATCTATTTAACGTCTATTTATCATATATTCTACTTTATTTTAAGTAATTTGAAAATAGCCAATTAAAATATTTACAGATGTTGGGTGGTTTTCCAGTAACCTTTCTGCTTCCGCCACAGCCGATATGATAGAATGAAGCTGACAGATTCCTACGACATAATCCTGGAGATCCCCTCTCCGAATTAGAAAGAACCCAAATCCCATGAAAATACATACCGGTTTCCGTGTCCTTCTATGGGGCACTCTTCTTTTAATACTTAAACTATCACGACCTGCCGATTCTGTTCCTTCCCCTCCTGTATCTTCCAATATTTCCGCCACCACAGCGGCATCCTCCACCCATCCAGATCCTATTTATAAGGAGAATACATCGGAAGAGACCTCCCCCGCTCCGTTACATAATAATGCAGCCGCCCTGACTCTGAATAATACTACCCTGGTTGTGGGGGAACGTTTGGAACACGTTATATCAAAGCTAGGCCAACCGGGACGGATCGTTGAAACAGAGTATGATTTTGAATATTATGTATATAATTACAATTATAGAAATCTTAGCTTTATTGCTGTAAAAGACAGTCAAGTTGTAGGCTTTTATACTGATTCTCTAAGCTTTTATTATTTGGGCATTACCCCTGATTCAGATGTCAATGAGGTCAATCAACGGTTGAACAGTGATTACAAGTTATCTACTATCATAAATATAGAAGATGACCATGTTATTGCCAAGCTATTAATGGATCAGGAGGGTACCGGTAAGGTAAGCGGTATCTATGTCCTGAGCAAGCAGGTGAAGGAGGATGGCTTTCGTGAGAGTGTCATGAGAAGCATTGAGCTTCTTACCTATGACCTGACCAACTCCATCCGTGCAAGGAATAACGTACCTTTGCTATCCTGGTCGTCCTCCGCGGCTAAGGCTTCCCGAAAGCACAGTCTTGATATGGCAGAGAAGCATTATTTTAGTCATATCAGCCCGGACAGAAAACGGCCCGGAGATCGACTGTACGAGGAGGGCTTATCCTACCAGTCTATCGGCGAGAATATAATAGCCGGCTACGGCACGGCCATCCTCTCCTGTCATGCCTGGTTTAATTCTCCCGAACACAGGAATAACCTATTGAACCCTGATTATATAAGCTTGGGTGTCGGCTTCGTTTATCAGGAAGGCAGTGAATACGGAACCTATATAACGCAAGACTTCTACCGTTAGCCTGGCTACCACCTTAAAAAAGCTCAGTCGGAAATATTCCTGGTACTTACATCGTAATCCTACATAATGAAATGCTCCTTTTCGATCAAGATAAGCCCTCCTGAAGGACTTGCAGTAGTTGACATATTCTATACTTGATTATTTATTGTAAATCAGATATTCTGTTCCTATCAGATAATCCTCTGACATTGATATGATAAAGGTGTGTGATGATGATTGGACAGGCAGCTATTTCAGACCGTATGTGATGAAGTCATAGGGCAAAGACAGGGTATGAACGGGATAGGAACACTTAGTGAGAAAACAGTGCATTCGGTTTTAAAGAATTATTACTCTCCGGACCCGATCAACCACGAAATCAAGGTAGGAGGCTTCGTCGCTGATATCTGTACCGGTCATGATATTATAGAGATTCAGACACGCAGCTTTGATAAACTCAGGCGAAAGCTACAGGCATTCCTCTCCTATTACCCGGTAACCATAGTTTTCCCCATTCCATATGTGAAATGGCTTCGTTGGGTTAATCCGGAGACAGGCGAGATCAGTTCTCCCAGAAAATCCCCGAAAACCGGTACTCCTTACTCCATTTTTCCTGAGCTGTATAAAATAAAGAATTTTCTGACCGTTCCCAACCTAAGCCTGACAATTGTTATGGTGAATATTGAAGAATACCGCTTTCTGGACGGCTGGAGTACGGATCGAAAGAAGGGATCATCCAGATGTGACCGTATCCCAACCGAGCTGGTTGAGGAGATTCCTATACGGTCGATCGCAGATTATCACCTTTTGATTCCAAAAGCTCTGCCTGAAAACTTCACTGCGAAGGATTTTAAACTTGCGAGCCGCCTCTCCATGGGTGCTTCCCAGACAGCCCTTAATATATTACATTATGTGGGCTGTGTGGACAGAATCGGTAAAAAAGGCCGCTCTTTTCTTTACACACGTTCTGATTTTAATAAATTTACTAATTAATTTTTCCTTTATGTGTTATACTGTAAGCAAATACATAGTCATAGAAAAGGAGACCTGCAACATGAGTACAGATAATCTTAGTTCGAATGATAACGATAGGATGGCAATCCCGGAAACAGTTTCAGAAGCTGCTCCGGCCCCGGAGGTAATCCCCTCGATGGATGACTTTAAGGAACAGCTTAACAATTCATTTAAGAAAATAAATGAGGGAGATATCCTGAAGGGTACCGTAATCGGAATTTCCGAAGCCTTTGTAACCCTGGATTTAGGCTATTATACGGAGGGAATTATTAAGCTGGAGGAATTAAGCAATGATCCCAGCTTCTCCATTAAGGCAGATGTAACGCCCGGAGAAGAGCTCTCAGCAATGGTTCTGCGTGAAGATGACGGACATGGTAATATTCTACTCTCCAAGAAGCGTGCCGACGATGTTCTGGCATGGGAGCAGTTAAACGAAATGAAGGATAATCGGACGATTGTCCGGGTTAAGATATCCCAGGCCGTAAACGGAGGCGTTGTAACCTACCTTCAGGGAATTCGTGCATTTATTCCGGCCTCCCAGCTGTCCTTAACCTATGTTGAAAATCTCGCCTCCTGGGTAGGTAAGGAAATCGATGTTATTGTAATCACCTCCTCTGAGGCCGACAGGAAGCTGGTATTATCCGGTAAAGAGGTCGAGAGGGATCGGGCACAGAAGGATAAGAAAAATAGAATTAACAAGCTGCAGTTGGGTATCGTTACCACCGGCACTGTGGAGAAAATTGCTCCCTATGGTGCTTTTGTAACCATCGGCGATGGTTTATCCGGTCTGGTTCATATCTCCCAAATGAGTGATAAACGGTTAAAGTCCCCGAATGAGATTATGAAGGAGGGAGATACGGTAACCGTTAAGGTAATCGATATTAAGGATGGCAAGATCAGCCTAAGCATGAAGGCTGTGGAAGAGAAAGAAGAGGTTGTTGAGGATGCAGCAGACGCCCCCTCGGCTTACAGCAGCGGTGATGAAGCAACCACGGGTCTTGCTGCCCTGTTAAAGGGAATTAAGTTATAGTCGCTTAGTCAATACAAACGATTCTATTCTGGATAAGTCAACTTGAGTAGCAGAAATTAGAATATAAAAAACCCCCGGGAAGAAGGGCTTTGTGTAGCTACAAGCCCTATTTACCGGGGGGTCTTTATGTATTTTCTTAAAATCTGATGATCTCTAGAAGATACAGAATGATAAAAGTCATCGCTCCAAGTCCGAGAAATTGGAAGGTTATGACCAGCCATAATAACAACCTGTTCCGCTTCACCGACTTAGCTACGGTATCCATTCTGGATTGGAGTTCCGTCTGATTTTGCTTATATTGGAATAAGGTCTGTTTCTGGAGCTCTACCTGTACATCCGTAAAGCGGGTTACTACATTCTTATCCAATCCTTCCAGTTTATAATTCGTTTCAATCAGAGTGGTCAATAAGCTTTCCTGTTGCTCGGCTGCCTTATTTCCCTGTGTAAGAATTTTGTTAAACTGTTCCAGATTACTTCGGTCGCCGCTTTCACGAAGCTCCTCTACCAGATCTCTAAGCTCCTTACCCTGCTCCTTGATATAGGTAAGGTCCACCGCTGCCTGTACTAAAGATATCTGGTTCTCCGGCTTCTCTGCCGTTCTCCTGTTAAGCTCCTCCAGCCTCTCTAAATATTGATGAATGCAGCTTTGATACTTGTCCAAAGTTTCTTCATACTCCTGAAGCTTTTTCTCATACATCATCGTCTGCTCCTTCTTAAGAGAAGCAAAATTCTTAGTGGCGGGCATGTTCCCCTTATCATGCTTCTTTCCCTCCACTATATTAATTCCTGGTTTCCCAAATGGGAATCGACTCACTGGTATCTCCCCTCCCGATTAAATTTAACTTCCTAAACCAAATAATATTCTCTTTCTTCCATTTTTCTTCTCAGCGGACTTCTTTGGCTTTGCTGCCTCTGAAGCCTTCTCCGGCTCTTCTTCCACTATGGTACCGAAGGATTCGGCCACCACTATTCTATCATTCGAGGTAATTTCCTCAAGGTTATCCATCCGGTCTTTGCTGTAGGCCTTGATCTCTTCGTTAAGAGAGAGCATCTTCTGATCCAGATAGGAGACGATCTCGGAGCATTCCTTCAACTCCTTCTGTATGTGTTCAGGAGCTTTTCCTTCGAATTTATAGTAGATTTTATGCTCCAGGCTTGCCCAGAAATCCATCGCGATGGTTCTAATCTGGATCTCCACTTTTGTCTCAATGGTTTGATTCGATAAGTATATCGGTATTGATACAATCATATGATAGCTGGTATAGCCGTTCTCTTTTGGCTTCATAATATAATCCTTAACCTTTAGAACCTTAATGTCATTCTGCTTGGCAATAAGGTCCGATATTCGGTAAATATCCGAGGTAAAGGAACAGATAATTCTTATTCCTGCAACATCATTCACATATTTCACAATATTATCTACCGTCAGCTCCTTGTTATTATGCCTGAGCTTCTTTGCTATACTCTGCGGAGACTTTATTCTGGAGGTAATATGTTCTATCGGGTTATATTGATGTGCCAATTTAAATTCATTATTTAATATTTCAAGCTTCGTATTAATCTCTTTCAATGCCGCATCATATAGAAATAATGCATTGTTCCACTCCTCTGCTTCATTATAAAACATCGGCAGATCCATTCCATCACAACCTTCTTCCCTTTTTGTAAACCCTCATACGAACAAATTTTATTCATATTTTGTTCATTGTTTTTATTATAACATAATTTTATGAACAAACCTTGAAGAATCGTAAACTTAATCAAAATTTAAGAAACTAATTTTGGTCAATTGAAAAGGTAACTTCCACTTTGAATGAGTAAATTCCTCAAAAATCAGGTTGAAATATAAACTGTCCATATGGCAATTATAAAATATATTAAAAATGGATGTTTTTTCTCCCATTTCG
>JAEYQV010000009.1 GCA_023409835.1 Bacillota bacterium | reverse complement strand
ATTGTATTGAGTTAGTGGAGGAACTAGGGGAAAAAGGTACGGGCATGTTAGCTTCCAGCGTTGGAGCTGCGATTGGCACGACAGTATTTCCCGGTATTGGTACGATCATTGGTGGGATGCTGGGATATATGGTGAGTTCAAGTATTTATACCGCAGCGATGCAGGTATTACAGGATTCGAGAAGAGCAAGAGAAAATTATGCAGCAGTCAGTGCAATTGTAGATGCATCCATTGAAGCTATGAAAAAGCAGAGAATGGAGTTAGAACAAGCGTTAGAAATATACTTTACAAGCAGAGAAATAGAGTTTAAGAAAGGATTTCATGAGATTGAAGAAGCTATTCGGAATCACAATCTGGATTTATTTACAGAAGGGGTCAACAGAATTGTAATTAAACTAGGTAGAGAATTGCAGTTTCGAGGCTTTGAAGAATTTGATGATTTTATGAATAATGATACTACAGCATTAGTGTTATAAATATATAATATTAAGGAGGAAACTATTATGCCACTGCCATTTATCCCATTAGTTGGAGCTGGTATTGCACTGGTAACAGGTGCCTATGGAGTTAAGAAAGGATTTGATGCTAAAAGTGATATGGATTTAGCAAAATCAATTAACAAGGATGCCCAAACTATAGCGAGTGAGACGGAAGCGAAGGTTACCAAAGGAAAAGATTCATCCAAAAAAGCAATTGAAGGTCTTGGAAAAAAGAAGGTTGAGCTATTGTCTACCTCAATCAATGACTTTGTAAATAGTTTTGAGAAAATAAAGAACATAGATTTTAAAGAGAGTGAAGGACTCAGTGAGCTTAAGAATTTTGATCCCAAGAGTGAATCCTTCCAAAGACTAAAAGAGGTTTCCTATGAAGCCCGCCAAGTTGCTGTTAATGGTCTATCTGCTATCGGTGGAGGAGCCTTATTGGCGTTTGGTACCTATAATGTTGTTATGGGAGGTTTGGGAGGTCTTCTTGTAACAGCTACAACCGGTACTGCATTATCATCCCTAACAGGTGTAGCGGCTACCAATGCTACCTTAGCTTGGCTCGGTGGTGGAGCATTATCGATCGGAGGCTTTGGAATGGCAGGTGGGATGGCTATATTGGGAGGAATTGTGACCGGGCCGGCACTGGCAATTGGTGGAGCATTATTTGCAAAGCAGGCAGAAGCTGCTTATTGGGACGCAAAAACAAATCAGAAAAAGGCTGAAGAATTTGCAGAACAGGGAAAATTGATTTTGACACAGTTGAATGCCATTAAGAAAAGAGCAAATCAGCTGAAAAAGCTAATGACAGATATCAATGTTCATTTTGTAACATATGTAGGTAAAATGAATTCGATTATCGATAGTAAAGGGACAAACTGGGGTGACTATTCTAAAGAGGACAAGGAGGAGATATATCGGTGCACTCTTCTGGCTCAGACAGAAAAAATGCTAATTGATACCGCATTGCTAGGTGAAAAAGGCGAACTTCTATCTACCTGCGATGAAAGTATAAATCAGGGAAAAATGTTATTAGAAGAGTGGGTTTAGATGTTTCACTGTGATAAATGCGGACTTTGCTGTAAAACGGTATCTATGTCTGAAGTATATAAAGATTTAGACAGAGGAGACGGTACCTGCAGATTTTATAATGATGAAACCAGATTATGTAATATTTATGTCGAACGTCCGTTACGTTGTCGAATTGAGGAATGTTACCCGGTTTTTTTTGCTGATATGATGACAAAAGAAGAGTATTATGAGATGAATTACGCTGCTTGTAATATTCTAAAAGCAAATTTTTATCGTAATAAAATATATCCGAAATCCTAGTGAAATAATTACCTTAATAATTGAAGTTACCCCAAAAATAAGATAACCATCCAAAAAAGTCCTAAGGCATATGAAATCCTCATATTGTCGTGGGGCTTTTTTGATGAATGACAGGTCTCGGACCACTTATACATCAGAAACAGTAATGGTATAAAATGGACACAATTGATAACATAACCATTTTTGGTATAACATAACAATGAAAATGGAAAAATAATGTGCAGTATGACGAATAAAAGAGAATAATATTAAAAAGCGGTGGGCGATATGCATATTTTATATCGAAAAAAGTTGACAAAATGCACAATATTGACTATAATCATCTTGCGAGTTAATAAATCTGTTTGGTAAATCGGTTCAGTATATCGGTTTAGTGAATCGGTTGAGTATACGGTTCAGTGAATCGGTTACGTACATTGGTTTATTGAAATGATTCATTATATCGGTCCAGTGAATCGGTCTAGTGAATCGATTTAGTGAATCGGTTTAGTGAATCGGTTTAGTGAATCGGTTTTGTAAACCGGTTTAGTGAAACGATGACTGACAGGTTAAGAGGAGGTGGTTATGGATGTGCGTAAATCAAATTCAAAAACAACAATTGATCAAGTGGCAAAGGCAGCAGGGGTATCTACAACTACAATTTCAAGGTACCTAAACAAAAAGTATGAATACATGTCAATTAAGACGAAGGATAGAATACAGAAAGTAATTGAAGAACTGGATTATCGGCCAAGTAATATTGCAAGAAGCCTGAAATCGCAAAAAAGCGGTACGTTAGGTTGTATAATCGCTGATATTACAAGTCCGTTCTCATCCTATGTAGTGAAAGGTATTAATGATGTCTGCAGTAAAAACGGATATCAAGTTCTGTTTGCTAATACAGACAGTAATCCGGAGCAGGAAATTGAATGTATAAAATCATTAATGGATAATCATTTGGACGGACTGATCATTAACACAACCGGATACATAGATGATTATCTGGTGAATCTTAACGAGCAGGGAATGCCTATCGTTTTAGCAGACAGATGCTTAAGAGATCGTGATAGGATAGATACAGTTACGACGGATAATTACAATTCCACCTTTGACTGCATGAACTTTCTGAAAAAACAGGGTTATGACCGTGTGGTTTTCTTTACCCAACATATAGGGAACAACAGCAGCCGTTATATCAGACATCATGCATATATGGACGCGATGGCGAAACTATATGATACCGATGGAACAGAGGATACTTATGAAATTGATGTAAGTAACATTAATATTTGCAGAAGTTATTTGAGAAAGCTTAAGCAAGAACATCCGAAAGAAGAAATTGCTATTTTTACTGTAAACGGTGTAACTCTATTGAATGTGCTTCATGCTGTTAAGGATGAAGATATGGAGGTAGGAAGGGAATTTGGAATATGCGGATTTGATGACTGGGAGTGGGCAGCGTTAATTAAACCGGGTATCACTACAATAACCCAGGATTCCTATCAAACCGGCGTAAAATCAGCAAAGCTGTTGATAAAGCGCATTAATGGTGATAGTAAAAAGAAGTATATTGAAATTCCGCCCACTCTTATGGTAAGAGGGTCAACCATTCCATATAGAAAGAGAAATCAAGAAGTAAATAGGGAGGAAGTAGATGAATAAGAACCAGGTAAAAGTATTAATGAAGGGAAAACTCATCGCTGTAATCAGACAGGAGGATCCGGATACTGCTAAGGCAATTTGTCATACTCTGGTGGAATCAGGAATTGACACCTTGGAGATTACTTTTTCAGTTAATCATGCTGAAAAATTAATTGCTGAACTAAAGAAGGAGCTGCCGGAAGCAATCGTAGGGGCAGGAACTGTACTTAATCGAGAGCAGGCAAAGCTAGCATGTGAGAATGGAGCAGATTTTATTGTTTCACCATGCATCGTGGAAGAAGTTGCGGAATATTGCAGAGAAAATGACATTTTCTGTTCCTTAGGAGCTGCAACTCCAACGGAAGTATTACATGCATATAAGCTGGGCTGTGAGGTTGTAAAACTATTCCCGGGTGACTGCCTGTCGCCTAATATGATTAAGGGAATTAAAGCACCGATGCCGTTTGTGGAGTTAATGCCCACAGGGGGAGTGGATGATACCAATATAAAGGAATGGTTTCAGAGCGGGGCTTATTCCGTTGGATTAGGAGGCTATCTTACCAAGGGTATCGATAAAACAAATCTTGAGGTACTAAGGGAACGCTGCAATAAAATTATTTCAGCAAATTGCTAACGGAGAATTATTGAATGGAAAACAAATTATTAGTATTAAATACTTTAGTGTTTCTAGACCAGCTGAAAAGCGGGGTACCGCAGTGTGAGCTGCTAGATACGATTCACCGGCTGGGGGTAAAAAAAGCCGAAGTTAGAAGAGAGTTTATCAGAGATTTTGAGTCTGAGCTGCTTGATATCGCAAAGAAAGCTTCTGAGCTTGATATGGAACTGTTTTACTCTGTTCCTGATATGCTTTATAAGGATGGCGAGTTCCAAATCAATAATGTTGAAAATTATTTTCATGAGGCGTTTGTGATGGGCTGCTCACAGATAAAAATGATCATCGGTAATTATCATGAGATTACCTCTGAGGATGTCAGCCAATTGAACAAAGTAACGGAGCGTTATCATATTAAGCTAACGGTAGAAAACGACCAATCCGCAGAGAATGGAAAAGCTGTGAAAATAAAAGAATTTGTTGAAGCATTTCATCAGCTGGGCGGAAACTTATCGGTAACCTTTGATGTTGGAAATTGGATTTGGCAGAAAGAAGATCCTGCAGTCAATGCCAATCTGCTAAAAGAACACGTCACCTACATTCACCTTAAAGACGTTTTGGGGAAAGAAAAGCCTGAAGTGGTTTTACTGAATGAGGGTGATATTGCCTGGAAGAAGATACTCGATCTATTACCCAAAGACGTTCCACTGGCTCTGGAATATCCCTGTGGTACGGATGCGGCAAGACAGCTTGTTACAGAGTTGAGTAAATTATAAGAATCAAATGTATTCGGAGCATTGAATACTTTGAAGCACAATTCGTGCGTATATATGAAAAGGAGGATAAATAAATGGACATTAATGTTCTAATTGGTATTATCTTATTACTTACTTTTATCGGCTTTACGATTTTTGCAATCAAAGGCGGAAACCTAATGATCGGTTTCCTGGTAATGGCTATTATCTGGGTAGCGCTTGGTATGGCAGGCGGCGTAATCACTTGGGAAGATGCACAAAAAGTAGTATTTCAGGGAGGACCTGAGAGCTGGGGTGCAACAGCAGTAGTCGTTATCTTTGGTAGCTGGTTTGGTCAGGTTTTAATCAAAACAAATGTAGCTTCAACGCTGATTCGTAAAGTAGTTGAGCTTGGCGGTGATAAACCTTTGGTTACAACAATTCTTCTTTCTCTTGTAACCGGACTGATATTTACAAGTACCTTTGGTGCTGGTGCAGTTGTAGCAATCGGTGTTATTATTCTTCCTATTCTTTTATCCTTAGGTGTACCGAAGTCCTTAGCGGTATCCTCATACTTAATGAGTGTCGGCTCAGGTATGTATGTGAATATCGTATTATTCAAACAGATGCAGGGTCTTTTTGAAGGCTTCCAGTATGACAATAATTATCTGAAATTTGGTTTTGCAGCTATGGCGGTACAGTTAATCGTTGTATTCATCATGATTGGTGTTAAGCTTAGAAAATCAAGTGTGAACCATTCCTGGGCAGCAACCGCAGGTAAAGCATCAGCGGACGGACAAGCTCCCTGGTACGCATTAATCACTCCTATCATCCCGGTAGTGTTGGCAATCGCTTTCAAATGGCAGCCAATTCCTGCATTTATCGTAGCTTCCTTTTATGCTTTATTTGTTACAGGAACCATTAAGAGCTATAAAGACTGTGAAAAGGTTGTTACTAAGACATTCTATGATGGTGTAGTTGACGTTGCATCCTTACTTGGTTTCTTATTCATCCTTCCTATGTTTAATAAAGTATCCGGATTAGATGCTGTATTCTTCAAATCAATCTTAGGAGGAGTTTTACCTACAAGTACCTTGTTAATTGTCATCGTATTCATGATTATAGCTCCTTTGGGACTTTTCAGAGGACCGTTAACGGTATTCGGAGCCGGTTCTGCTACCTTAAGTATTTTACAGACAGTTCCTACCTTTGGTGCAGCCTTCTTATTCCCGTTACTGTACATTCCTACAATTACCATGAATATTTCCTGCTGCCCGACTCAGTCCTGGAACTTATGGGCAATTAACTATTCCAAATCCACACCGAAGGATTTCTTAAAATCAGGTGTTGTATGGGGCTGGATCATCTGTGCAATTAACTTTGGTCTAGTATACTTCTTCTACGGAATGTAATCAGGTTAAATCGGTAAGATGTTGTAAACAATATATAAAAAGGCTTAGTTAAAAATGTCTCCTAAGTTTTAAGTTTACATGGTAAAAGCTTAGGAGACATTTATAAATATTGACGGTTATTGATTGAGTGAATAAAGGAGAAAAGAGAATGAGTAAGAGAGCAATTCGTGTTGGTATTGATGTTGGCGGAACACATACGAAAGCAGTGGCGATAGATAATGTAACCCATGAGATAATTGGAAAAGGTTCCGTTATGACAACACATGATCATGAAATGGGTGTTGCAGCGGGTGTAATAGAGGCATTTAAATTATGCTTAACAGCAAATAATATTAACCCGGATGATGTTATCTTCATTGCTCATAGTACAACACAGGCAACGAATGCCTTGCTGGAGGGTGATGTTGCTGAGGTTGGTATCTTAGGCACAGGTAAGGGTGGTTTAGAAGGCTGGTTAGCAAAGAAACAAAGTAAAATCGATGACATAGATTTGGGGACAGGAAGAATTATCAAGGTTCATCATACTTACCTTCCAAATAAGAAGTTCAGCAAGGATACAGTGGAAGCAGAAATCACCGGACTGCAAGCAAAAGGAGCAAGTGTAATTGTTGCATCAAAGGCTTTCGGAGTTGATGATCTTACAGAAGAGAATCAGATAAAGGAAGTAGCGGAAAAACATAAGATTCCTGTATCGGTAGCATCAGAGATCAGTAAATTATACGGTTTGACAAGAAGAACAAGAACCGCAGCAATCAATGCAAGTATTCTGCCTAAAATGCTGGATACTGCCTCCAGTACGGAGCAAAGTGTTCGAAAAGCAGGTATTAAGGTTCCGCTTATGATCATGCGTGGTGACGGCGGTGTTATGGATATCTCAGAGATGAAGAAGCGTCCTGTTCTGACAATGCTTTCCGGACCGGCTGCCAGTGTAGTAGGTGCCCTGATGTATCTTAGAGCCTCCAACGGCGTTTACTTTGAAGTGGGCGGAACCAGTACGAATATCGGTGTGATTAAAAACGGACGTCCTGCAGTTGATTACTCCATCGTAGGGGGACATCCGACCTATATCAATTCACTTGATGTACGGGTACTTGGTATCGCGGGTGGAAGTATGATTCGTGCATCTAAACAGGGTGTTGTTGATGTAGGACCCAGAAGTGCTCATATTGCAGGTATGCCATATTCTGTTTACACGGACATTAATGAAATCGAAGATCCGCAGGTTGAATTCTTCTCTCCGAAAAATGGTGATCCGGCAGATTATGTGGCAATCAAGCTAAAGAATGGAAAGAGAATCACCATTACCAACAGCTGTGCGGCAAACGTACTTGGAATCGTTACACCGGAGCATTATTCCTACGGTAATCCGGCAGCTGCAAGAAAAGCTATGGAGCCACTGGCAAACTATATGAATATGACAGTAGAAGAAGTGGCGGAGGCTATCTTAGCAAAATCCTATGAAAAGATTAAGCCTGTAATTGAAGAATTAGCAGAGAAATATAGACTGGAAAAAGATCAAATTTCCCTTGTCGGTGTAGGCGGCGGAGCAGCTGCATTATTGCCTTATACCGCAGATCATATGAAATTAGAGTATAGTATTCCGGAAAATGCCGAGGTAATCTCATCGATCGGTGTTGCACTGGCGATGGTTCGTGACGTTGTTGAACGTACCATTCCGACGCCCTCAAAGAAGGATATTGCAGATATCAAGAAGGAAGCTGCTGCACTGGCCATTGCAAATGGTGCCTTACCGGATTCTGTTGAAGTACAGATTGAGATTGATACACAAACCTCAAGAGTAACGGCAATTGCCCTTGGTTCTACCGAGGTTCAGACAACAGACCTGTTAAAGGCTTGTACCGAAGAGGATGCGAAACAGCTGGCAGCGAAATCCATGGGTGTTGAGACAAAAGAGACCAAACTGATTACGAAAAATAATGTATTTTATGTTTTTGGTGCCAATAGTAAAAAAGGTTCCGGACAACAGATCCGAATCGTTGATAAAAAAGGCTTTATCAAAGTACAAAGAGGCGATGGTGAGGCAATCGGCTGTACGGTTGCGGAAGCAGTTCAGGTAATTGATGGTATGTGGGAAAACCTTGCCGTATTTAAGAGCGATATTAAACTGACACCGGACCTCTATATCTGTATTGGGGGTAAGGTTCTTGATTATGCAGGTATGAGAGATCTGGAACAGCTACAGATGGTAGTAGATACAGAATTAGGATTAATGGAGCCGCAGGAAGAAATCATTATTGTCGGGGCAAGGAATGATTTATGATAAAAGAAAGTACAATAGAGCTACTAAAACTAAATGATATGGAATGGGGCTTGTATGCTTTTTCCAGAGATCCCTTGGAAGGTAAACTCTCTGCTGAGGAAAAGAGTGAAATGATTCAGGAAGCGAATCAGTGTGGAGCAGAACAGGCAATGAAGCTGATACAAAGGCTTGGAGAAAAGACCGTAAGAGAGTATGCAGAGGAACTAAAGATACAAGTCATTAACGAAGACAGTGATGGTAGTGACAATTATATTGTATTTGCAAAATTTAATTATCCTGATAAAGTAACCATATATTCCGGTAATGTGAAAAAGGTTGAAAAGCTGATTGCAGAGAATGATATGGAAGAGTTATTGGGTCACGTGGACATTGAAGCCATGCTTTTAGCCCATGAAATGTATCATTTTTTTGAAGAAGGCGATAAAGATATTTATACTAAGACGAAAAAGATTGAGCTATGGAAGCTGGGTCCGATTCACTACAAATCAAAATTAGCTGCTCTTAGTGAAATCGCTGCCATGTCATTTGCACGGGAATTATTACATTTAAACTATAACCCCTATGTTTTTGATGCAATTATGCTTTATCCTCATGATGCGAAAAAGACAAATGAGCTCATTCATGATATATTAAAAGCGTAGCGAACATAGTGCGAACGGAGCTAAAGAACATGAATATGCTCTCTGTTCATGATATAATAGCTTTTAAGGGAAAATAACGAAAGAAGGAGGATAAGTATGTCGGAAGTTATATTGTTTGGTGAGCCAATGGCTCTGTTTGTTGCGGATACCGTAGGTCCGCTAGAGGATGTGGAACATTTTACTAGATCATTGGCTGGTGCAGAAGTAAATGTATGTATCGGCTTGACCAGATTAGGACATAAAGCAACCTATATTACCAGGCTTGGTGATGAACCCTTAGGTAGATATGTAGAGAAGTTTTTAACGAAGGAAGGGATTGGTACCGAGTTCATAACCTTTGACCCGGTTTATCGTACAGGAATACAGTTAAAAAACAAAGTGGTAGAGGGAGATCCCTATGCGCCTTATTATAGAAAGGGCTCCGCTGCTTCTCATATGTCAGTGAAGGAAATAGATGCAATCGATTTTGAAGGAATTAAGCATGTTCATATCACAGGCATTCCGCCTGCACTTTCCGAATCCTGCCGTCAGGCAACCTATCGATTATTTGAAAGAGCAAAGGAGAATAACGTATATATATCCTTTGATCCAAACCTGCGCCCGGCCTTATGGGAAAGCAAAGAGGTAATGATACAGACCATTAATGATTTAGCTTCCAGAGCAGATATGGTTTTACCGGGAACCGCAGAAGGATTGATTCTCATGGGCAGTGACAAGCCGGAAGAGATGGCGGACTTTTATCAACGCTTAGGAGCTAAAACGGTTGTAATTAAATTAGGAGGAGCCGGTGCTTATGTAAGAACGGAGAAGGAATCCTATACGGTGGAAGGCTTTAAGGTTGAAAAAGTGATTGATACGGTTGGAGCCGGAGATGGTTTTGCCGTTGGTGTGATCAGTGGAAGATTAGAAGGGCTGTCCTTAAAGGATTGTGTAAGAAGAGGAAATGCAATCGGAGCAATTCAGATTCAGCATATCAGCGATAATGAAGGACTTCCGACAAGAGAAGAGCTTGAGGCATTTATCTCTTCCGATGGTAAAATATTGAATCGATAATGTTAGGAGATAAGGATGAAGATACAGGTTGCAATTGACCGTGTTACCATCGCTCAAGCAATTGAGATTATGGAAGAGGTACAAGCTTCTGCTGATATCATTGAAATAGGAACATCTTTAATCAAGGATTATGGCATGGAAGCAATCAGAAGCATTCGGAAGGCGTTTCCTGATATTAAAATTCTGGCAGATATTAAGACAATGGATGAAGCTGAATATGAATTCAGGGCAGGATATCGGGCCGGTGCCGACATCCTGACCGTAATGGGAGCTGCCTCCATGGCTTCGATTGAAATCTGCAGAGAGATTGCATCGGAATATCAGAAAGAATATTTGATTGATCTTCTGGAGGTTTCTGCTGATAAAACAAGAGAATTGAAGAAGTTTAAGGATGCAATCTTCTGTGTACATCTGCCGGCGGATAAAGACGGAGCAGGTTTAAAGGAATTAGTTGAAAAAAGCAGTCGCGAGCTAACCGGTTGTCCCAGATTAGCAGCTGCCGGTGGTGTGAGAAGGAATACACTTTCAATAATAAAGGAATGTGGATACGAGATTGCCATTGTCGGCGGTGCCATCACAAAATCGGAAAACCTGCGGGAAACGGCTAAGACTTTTTACGGGGAAGCGAGGTAATCAGATGGAGATTCTGGATTCCATAGTAAAGGAAATTGCAGAGGTACTTCACAAGGTAAGAGCGGAAGAATTAGAGCAATTTGTCCTAGGTATTACAAAAGAGAAAAGAATATTTGTTGATGGAGAAGGGCGTTCCGGACTTATGGCAAAAGGCTTTGCGATGAGACTGATGCACCTTGGCTATACGGTGTATGTGGTAGGAGAGACGATTACTCCCGCTGTAAGTAAAAATGATGTATTTATCGCAGTGTCAGGTTCGGGAGAGTCCTCCGGCGTGCTGGCTGATGCAAAGAAAGCGGCCAAGCAGGGAAGTGAAGTCTTAGCGGTTACCGGCAAATTGGATTCTTCCATTGCAAAATTAGCCGAGAAGGTATTAATCGTTCCGGGAACGACAAAATCAGACAGTGGAGAGAGCAGAGACTCCATACAGCTACTAAGCTCCTTGTTTGACCAAAGTCTTCATATTACATTGGATGCAGTATGTCTGATGCTAAGCAGAAGAGACCAGGTATCAAATGATGAGGCAACAAAGCTCCACTGGTAGAACTACATTAGGATATTGATAATATGCTCCCCATAGGGCGGACAGTTTTACTACAAAACTGTTTTCCATATGGCGGAGCATTTTTTGTTATTGATATTATCCTACACCTTTGTCCTGCTTTTGATAGCCCCGGCAGCAGGGCTTGAAGGTGAATACTGATATTTGGTGTGCGTATTCAGGAACGGCACGAAAGAGTATACTTACCAGTCAAAGCGGAATAGATGCTGACGGGAAGGTGATGTGAGTAATTACGTTTGGTAAAATTTTAAGTGGAAATGCAAGGACAGAAATGCTATAATTTGGAAAGTGCGGAGAGGGATGTAGGAAGGAACCTTTCGTATAGTGAATAGGGGAAATTATAGAAGCGGAGAGGGAAAATTATGAAAAAATCAAAGGCTAAAATAATTAAGAAATGCTTATCTATCATCTTTATATTATTTATTTTTGGATTAACCGCGTGTAAATCGAAAGTTAACAACTCTATAACAAATGATACGCGAACAAATGAAGGTTCAGTGGAAGTTAATAATACATTGGCTCATAGCTCAGAGTCAGATATTTCTTCTAAAAAGCAGGTGAGTGAACAGAGTGATCAAGGAACAGTAAACACTGAGAATATTGAATACGCAGATAAAGCTGAAAATAGTATAGAGAACTTATATGGTACATGGTATATCAATTCCACAAACGCAACAATATGGTTTAACGAATTGAACTATGAAAGCAATAATTCCAGTAGTGATTATACGATAGAAAATTTCAGCCTGGATACAAGGCAGTATAATTCCGGTAAAAATAATTATTCTTATTCTGTGAATGGCGACAATATATTTTTTGATACCTATAATGGTGGTTCGAGTTATTTATATCAGTTCTATGATGACGGCTCTGTCATATTAACATACGCAGACACCGGAGAAACGATTACCCTGACCCGGAAAATGGGACTGTCCGGCAGCACGGTAACCGAAACTATAGACGGACACAAATATGGGCACCGAATGGGCAACGTAGGTTGGGGCTCCGGCATTGGCGCGTTTGGAAGCGTACTTGCCTGGGAAGGCGGAGTGGTATATTATGTCGATATTGCTGACGATTATCATCTTTACTGCTGCAATGAGGACGGCAGCAATCGGCAGATGATGTCGGGCATGCATGCAGCGGATGTCAATATTATGGACGGATGGGTTTACTTTTCAGGGTATGATGAAGATGATCGAGCAGGAACAACCGGCGTATATAAAATGAAACTGGACGGGACAAAGCTTAGTAAGCTTTTTGTGTCCCAAAGTTCAAACGGTTTAAGCGTAGTGGACGATAAGTTATATTATACAAGACTAACTAGTAAGGGGAGCACGTTATATCAAAGCGACTTGGATGGGAATAACGAGATTATGATTGCAAATCTGGAAAGCTACGGGAATTACTTAATATCTTTCGATATTTATGGTGACTATGTATATTTTGCATATGATAATGTCACGGGTGCAACCATTAATTATCATACGCTAATGAGAATATCCCTGTTGGATGGAACGATTGAAACATTAGTACCCAAAATGTCATCTAGATATTATTTTATTGATAATGATGGGATTTTCGTAATACGCAATCATGATATCTACACCTATGATCTGAATGGAGCGAATGAAGTCAAGCTAGTTAACTGCAATACCGACTATGTGATAAAAACAGGTCATAATCTGATCTATTATGGCGGTTCCAATGCAAGGGGAACCGAAATAGTTTCTGTGACCGATTTGCAGAACCCAACTACAATCTTAAAAGTTGGTGGAAAACTCTGCTATACAGATAAGTATTTATATTATTATAATAATAATGAGATTCAAGTTACAGCGTACCAGTGAGTTTTATTATTTAACTTCACGGGTATGATTGGAAATATGCTTAAGTGTGACGTATTATTAGTAAATTGTATCAGGAATCAGGGAAGTAAGTAATAAAGTTTTTAAGGAGTTCAATAATGAAAATAACGAATGAAAATAACATGATAATAACAAATGCAGATATAACGGATGTTCACATCGTCTCGGAGGTATTGATCGAGGCGGCAAAATGGCTGGACTCCATAGGGCAATCCATGTGGAAGGAAGAGAATATAACAGTTGCCGAACTCTTGAAAAGGTATCAGCCGGAGGAAATGAAGCTATGCTATGAGAAGGATCAGCTGATCGGGGTATATGTCCTGCAGTGGTATGATCCTCTGTTCTGGGGAGACCTAAAATATAAAGAGGCTGGTATCCTGCATAAGCTGGCTGTGTGCCGGGATTATGCCGGAATGGGTTATGGCAGGAAAATGATTGAGTCGGCCGTGCAGCTATGCAAAGAGCATGGGGTCGGTACACTTAGGTTGAACTGTGGTACCTTCCGGAACAGACTTCGTAATTTTTATGAAAGTTGCGGCTTTGAACTGGTTGACAGAGTTTATATTGATGACAGAGATCAATGCAGATACATAAAAAATATTCAGTGAGGATATGCTGAAACGGTGAGAGGTATGTAGAACAACAATAAGCGTTATATTGCCAGATAATCTGAAATGATTTTGGAGGGCTAAAGATGGCTGAGGAGGTAAAACGCGGATATGTAATTACGGATCGGGAGCAGTTTGGAGAAGCTAAGCTTTAACTTCTTAAGAAGGCTCAGCAGGAGCTACTGTATTTACTTGAGCGGGGTTATCCGGTAAAAAGTGCCTCCACCTTTGTCGGAAATCATTATTTGCTCAGCGAGCGTCAGAGACTGGCCCTGGTTCGTGCTACGGCGGAACGGGACAGGGTGAGGGAGCGTCTGGATAAATGTCTGTCAGGTCCGTTGCATGGACAGGAGGTATTTATTGACGGACTGAACCTGATTATCACACTGGAGGTCGCACTGTCGGGTTCAACGTTGATTCGTTGTATGGATGGCACTCTCCGAGATCTGGCAGGCTTAAGAGGAACCTACCGGCTGATTGATAAGACAGCTCCGGCAATCCTTTTAATCGGTGACAAGCTCATGGATTTAGGGGTCTCGAAGGCAACCTTTTACCTGGATGCACCGGTATCCAATACCGGACGGCTGAAGACATTACTGCTGGAGCTCCTCGGGACATATCCCTTCGAGGTTATGGTGGAGCTGGTCGTAAATCCCGATGCACTGTTAAGAGAGCTTGGAAATGTGGTGACCAGCGATGCCATCATCTTAAATCATTGTAAAAGCTACTTGAATCTGGCATATGAAATCCTGACAAGTCGATTACCTGAGGTAAGGTATATTGATCTTGGAGCATAGAGCTTGTTTCGGAGGATATTAGAGAAGAATACCCTATCATCAGAGTGGTATTTTCTGACATAGAGAGGAAATGGCAGAAACAGGAACTATATGCCGGCTAAGTTCGTCTAATGGAAAACATATAATGAAATATGGGAGGCCATCGATATGAAAAAAACTATGTTACTGCTGTGCATGACATTCGTATGCCTTACGGCTGCCTGTTCGAAGCAGGAGAAGAAAGAGCCGGTAATAACACCGACTCCAGTTCCCCAAAGTAATCCTGAGATTGAACCGATGGATTCAGCGGCTACGGACGAGGAGAACAGTATGGAAGCATTTGATCCTGATCAGATTGCGGAGAAGTATGTACTAAGAGAGAAAATGGATTCTGATTATATTAAGTCTGTGAATGACTTCTCAGTTGACTTAAGTAATCTGTTACTAAAGGATCAGAAGGTGAATAAGGCAATCTCACCGGTCAGTATCCAGATGGCACTTTCTTTGGCCGCTCTGGGAGCAGAGGGGAATACCAAGGAGGAGCTGTTGAAGACACTGCATCTGCTGAATACGGATACTTCGTATCAGTTGGAACAGAATGAGCTGCTTTATCTTCTTCTTGATACGAAGGACAGTATTAGTAAGCTAAACCTGGCCAATTCTATTTGGTTAGGAAGGAATACGAGATTTGAAGAGGACTTTCTGAACAATGCAAAGGCTCACTATTTCGCAGATCTTTATGAAGCGGATTTTACTAATCCGGCTACGGCTGACCGGATGAGCGACTGGATCTATGATAATACAGGGAAGCTGATTAGACCGGAGGTGCAGCTTGATCCGGAACAGATATTATCGATCATAAATACAATCTATTATAAGGACGAATGGATCGATGAATTTGATGAGAAGGAGACACAATCAGGTTCTTTCTACCTGGCGGATGGCAATGAGGTTGAAGCTGAGTATATGCGTAAGACCCAGAATCCCTATGGGTATGTGAAGGGAGACAATTATATCAGTACCTCTTTATGGTTAAAGGGAAATGCAGGGATGCATTTCATTCTACCGGAGGAGGGAGTCGGTATCGATGAACTTCTCTCAGATCCCAAAATGTTGCAGGAAGCCTTATTCTCCGAGGAGCAACAGTACGCGAGGATCAATTTTGAGATACCAAAGTTCTCCTTCGGAAGTAAATATGAGCTGAAGGAAGCTATGAAGAAATTGGGAATATCGGAGGCCTTCTTGCCGGAAGCTGATTTTGATGGGATTGCGGATACGGATCCGTTATATATCTCTAACATCGAGCATCAGGCTCATATCGGAATAGATGAGAACGGTGTGGAAGCAGCGGCATTTACGCAGATTGCATACATGGGAGCAGGAGCCCCGGTAGGCGCTGAGATCATTGATTTCAAGCTTAACCGGCCATTTCTGTTCGCTATATCGAAGGAGGGCATAATCCTCTTTATCGGAGTGGTATACAACCCCATCAATAAATAATATGCTATTTTGTACTTCTTATAGAAAGTGGTATAGTTATTTATCACCAGAGAGGAGGAGCTACGTTATGAAGAAAATCATATTGGCTATATCGGCTATATTAGCTATAGCGATAATTGCAGTGATTGTATCGGTTAATGTATACAGCGGTGATGTTATGGCTATGGAGAGTACAATTTCGGATAAATTAAAGAACGAAGGTTTTAATGTGGATGTACAAGTCTCAGATAATGTATTTATTGCCACGCTTGTATCAAAGGCTCAAAAAAGAGCTGAACCAGAGGATATATTAACTTTACGCAGGGTTAGAAATGAAGCTAGGTCGTATGTTGCAAAAAATATAAGTAACTCTGTTCCTGATGTAATGAAGGAAGTTATCGTAAACTCTAAGGGGGATAAAATTTATGAAGCTTCTCTTAACAATGCCCTTGTTATTCCTAAAGACATTACAAGTCCAGCACTTTTAGATTCGAGTGTGGGTATTGATGATAGTGAAGTAAAGAGTATCCTCGATGATCTATTCAAGTCAGTAAATTTGAATATAGATATCTTTTCTATTTCTAAAAGCATGTTAGGAGGAAAAATTGTTGAACTAAAACTAAAGAATCACAATAATGACTATAATTATATCAATGAGAAAATACCACAAATACAAGCTTTGGTTGAATCTATAAATGAAAAAGGCGCAAAAATTGTGGAATATACCTTGATCGTCCAAACGGATGATACGGATGAGATATTGTTGCTTCTTTCTGCCGACTTAATGTATCGCGACTTTTTATGGTGGCAGTCACCGAAATTTGCCACTAGCACATGGACAAAATCTTCGCCTGCTATGATGCCAAGTGATGATTTAAATGAAGCGAACGAAACCACTGACGCTAATCAAATCAGTACAACTAAAACACCTGAAGAAGCTGCCAACGGACATTGAGCACAGTGGTGCAGCATTTGAGCAATTCATCAAAAACAGGTAATAAGTTAATCAACACAGGAATAACCACAGGACTGCCGGAGGAAGAAAGAAAATCCGAAGCAGTCCTTGTTTATTCATGAGAAGTAAAACGATGAATCGTTTCATTTAGTTGGCGGTTGGCTGCCATAGGCCAACAATCCGGTATGTCCTTTCATTAAATTGTAAACTAAAAGTTCAGGAGGGACATATTTACGGACCGTGTTGAAATGTTAATTAACCCGCTACTCGAATCATTATTTCTCTTCATGAGAAATATCGGTGACCATCTTTTTCTTTACAAAAATGAATTTTACCCTATAATTATATATGTGAAACCATAGGTTCTAACATATGATATTTATTGGAAAACAGATTGAAATACATGTGGTTTATAAAGGAGGAGTTAGCTTGTACTTAGATAGTTTATTAGAAGAACTGGAATATACCTGCATTCAGGGGGACATTCACACTTCAGTCACAGATTTAGTTTATGATTCTAGAAAGGCTGTGAAGGATTGTGTATTCGTATGCATCGAGGGGGCAGTGTCCGATGGACATGATTATATCGGGGAAGTAGCAGGTAAGGGCGCAGCTGCCATCATCATCGATAAGGACGCCATGCTACCGGAGAATGTTACGGTTATCCGGGTGCCTGACTCAAGGGTGGCACTGGCTTGTATGTCAGCAGCATATTTCGGCCATCCGGCTAAAAAGCTGACGACAATCGGAATTACGGGAACAAAGGGCAAGACGACAACCTCCTATATGATAAAATCCATACTTGAGAATACCGGAATTAAGACCGGTCTGATCGGGACAATTGAAACAGTCATCGGGGATGTTGTAATTCCGGCTAATAATACCACACCGGAATCCTTTATTATTCAGCAGACCTTTGCCAGAATGGTAGAAGCAGGCTGCCAGTGTGTCGTTATGGAGGCATCCTCCCAGGGATTGATGCTACACAGGATGGACGGCTTCACCTTTGATTACGGTATCTTTACCAATATCGAACCGGATCATATCGGTGGGAACGAGCACAAGGATTTTGAGGATTATCTAAATTGCAAGAGTAAGCTGTTCAAGCAGTGTAGGACCGGATTGATTAATATCGACGACTCCCATGCGGAGCAGATCTTAAGTGGTCATACCTGTACCGTAGAGACCCTCGGCTTCTCTGAGAAGGCAGATATTCGTGCAACAGAAGTTAAGCTTCTTCGGAAGCCGGGCTTCCTGGGAGTAGCCTACCATGTAAGCGGACTCCTGGAGCTTGACGTGGAGATTGATATTCCGGGTAAATTCAGTGTCTACAATTCCCTCTGTGCCATTGCTCTCTGCAGACATTTTAATGTGGATGCGGACAGAATAAGGAAGGCTCTGCGGACGGTAAAGGTACGCGGCAGGGTTGAGCTGGTGCCTGCTTCGGAACAATATACGGTAATGATTGATTATGCCCATAATGCGATGAGCCTGAAGAGCTTACTTACAACACTTTTAGAATATAAACCAAAGCGGTTGGTCTGCATGTTCGGCTGCGGAGGGAACCGTTCCAGAGACCGGCGGTTCGAGATGGGTGAGATCTCATCCAATATGGCAGATCTGACCGTAGTCACCTCGGATAACCCCAGATATGAGGAACCTCAGGATATCATCAATGATATTATCACCGGGGTAAAGAAAGGTCCCGGTAAATACGTCGAGATCATCGATCGGAAGGAAGCCATCCGCTATTGTATTGACCATGCCGAAGAGGGAGATGTAATCGTCATCGCCGGCAAGGGTCATGAGGACTATCAGGAGATTAAGGGTGTCAAGCACCATATGGATGACCGCGAGCTGATCCGTGACGTCCTGGCAGGAGTGTAATAAAGTCAAAACCATTCCGTCTGACGGGTTTTCTAATAAAATAGATAAATATCGATATCTTTGGGGACAGAACCCATATTCGTAATTACTTTATTACCGATTGACATTTTACTACAAAAATGAACAGCAGATTAAAAAAGAAGATTTGTATGAACTTCAACTTTAGATAGGACACAGCCTAATTACTAAGAGAAGTTATTATATTATAACTCTTCATAATCAGGCAGCTTGGGATTGGTGATCGATACGAAGGTATATATCAGCTTCGTAGTAGCACTTACTGAGATTTTGAACGATGCCGTCTGAAACTGTCCATGGAGGGACAGTTTAGGCGTGTCCGGCATGGATGCCGGTATGCGCCGCAGACAGTACCGAGTGAAAAATCGAAGTTTAGTGTTACTTGAAGATGATATCCTATCATTCGAAACGATCACCTGCCCGGGCTGCCGTCCCTAGAACAATATAACTAATCTAACAATCCACAAAGGAGGCCGCCATGTCTTATCAGCGTTATGCCGATATCATCATCGATATTTCCCATGAGAACCTGGACAAGACGTATCAGTATGCCATTCCTGGGGAATATGCCTCCACAGCTGTGATCGGAGCGTTGGTCACCGTGCCCTTTGGTAAGGGAAACCGTCAGATCGGCGGTTATATTGTAGATGTTTCTGAGGAACCGAAGCTTATGGTGGAGTTGATTAAGCCAATCAGCAGTGTCTCCGTGAATGCACCGGTCATCGAGAGCCATCTGATCTGTCTGGCTTATTGGATGAAGGAAACCTTCGGCGGGACGATGAATGAAGCCTTAAAGACGGTAATCCCGGTGAGAAAAGCAATCAAAATCAAGGAGCAGAAAACGATTGCACTGAATATAGATGTACAGCAGGCAAATCATCTGCTGTATGAATATCAGAAGAAGAAAAATAACGCTGCCCGGGTCAGGCTGCTGGGGGCGCTTCTGAAGGAGAACTGTCTGGATTATGATGAGGTGCTAAAGAACCTGAATATTCCGAGAAGCACAATAACCGGTCTTGAGAAGCTGGGAATTACGAAGACCCTGTCGGAACAGATCTATCGGAATCCGATTAAACAGCGGGATACGGAGTATAATCCGGTTACCTTAAATGAGGAACAAAAAAGCATTGTGGAGGATTTCCTTACGGATTACAGACAAGGGGTTCGATCCACCTATTTAATTCACGGAATCACAGGAAGCGGCAAAACCGAGGTATACATGGACATCATTTCTGAGGTTGTAGCAATGGGAAAGCAGGTAATTCTCCTGATACCGGAGATTGCCCTTACCTTTCAGACCGTACAGCGCTTCTATAACCGGTTCGGCAACCGTATCTCAATCCTGAATTCCAGAATGTCGCAGGGAGAACGCTATGATCAGAGCAATCGGGCAAGAGACGGTCTGATTGACATCATCATCGGTCCCCGGTCTGCATTATTTACACCGTTTCAGAAGCTGGGACTCATCATCATAGATGAGGAGCATGAGAACAGCTATAAGAGTGAAACCACACCCAAATACCATGCCACACCGGTTGCGGTAAAGAGAGCGGAGCTTACCGGGGCATCGGTCATTCTGGGTTCGGCTACCCCGATGTTAGAATCCTATGAGAAGGCCTTACGGGGTGAATATAAATTATATACCTTGACAAAGAGGGCTAAGGAGGCTCAGCCTCCGAAGGTCTGGATCGTGGATCTGAGGGAGGAGCTTAAGAATAAAAACAAATCCATCTTCAGTGAGAAGCTTAAGGAGCTGATTGAGGACAGATTACAGAGAAAAGAGCAGATCATGCTCTTTATCAATCGCCGGGGCTATGCCGGCTTCGTATCCTGCAGAAGCTGCGGACATGTGATCAAATGCCCCCATTGCGATATATCACTGACCTCCCATAATAACGGTCGGGTAATTTGCCATTATTGCGGATATGAAGAACCGCTCCCTTCGACCTGTCCGGCCTGCGGCTCCAGATATATCGCCGCCTTCGGAACCGGAACCCAGAAGGTCGAAGAGCTTGTAAGAAGAGAATTTCCTCAGGCCAGAGTACTCAGAATGGATACGGACACCACGAAGAACAAGGACGGACATGAAAAGATCCTGGCTGCCTTCTCGGAGCACAAGGCAGATATTCTGGTAGGGACGCAGATGATTGTAAAAGGACATGATTTTCCGAAGGTTACGCTGGTAGGAATTATTGCTGCGGATCTCTCCCTGTATGCCGGGGATTTCCGGGCAAGTGAACGAACCTTTGAACTGCTGTGTCAGGCAGCGGGAAGGGCAGGCAGAGATATCCTTCGGGGAGAAGTGGTCATTCAAACCTACCATCCGGAGCACTACAGTATCATAAGTGCGGCAGAAGGAGATTATACGGCCTTCTTTGAACAGGAGATGCTATACCGGAGACTGATGCAGTATCCCCCGGCAGCCAATATCCTGCTGGTGCTCATTACCTCGAAGGAGGAGGAGAGGGCTGTGAAGGCGGCTGCTCTTACCGGTGAAGCAGTCAGAGAGTACCTGAAAGGGGAGCGTAGGGAGACGGGGATTTCCGGAGGGGAGGAGCTTAAGGAGCAGGCGGAAGCTGACGGAAGCTGTCCCGAAGTGTACCTTAAGGTGCAGGTAATCGGACCTGCTCCTGCCGGAATCACAAAGATGAACGACATATACCGGCAGGTAATATACCTGAAGAGTGAGGACTATAACCGGCTGGTTAATATAAAGAATTATCTGGAGGGCTATTACCGTTTTTCGGAGCAGTATGCAGGTGTAAACCTACAGTTTGATTTTAATCCAATGAGCGGATATTAATACCGGAGTCATGTAAAGGTTATAAGTAGAAATTGATAACATAAGTCACACATCATGAGATCAGATGGAAAGGAATGAGAAATATGGCAATAAGAAATATCAGAGAAATCGGAGATAAGGTTTTAACAAAGGTAAGTAAGGAGATTACGGAGGTTGACAAGAAGCTCCTGGTCTTGATTGAGGATATGCTGGATACCCTTTACGATGCCAACGGCGTGGGTCTTGCGGCTCCGCAGGTCGGAATTCTAAAGAGATTGGTGGTAATTGACGTATCCGAGGAGGGTGATTCTCCGATTATCCTAATCAATCCGGTAATTTTGGAGACGGGAGGCGAACAGATCGGTGATGAGGGCTGCTTAAGTATTCCCGGTAAAGTGGGTACTGTAGTCCGTCCGAATTATGTTAAGGTGAAGGCCTACGATCAAAACATGCAGGAATTCATCATCGAAGGTACAGAATTACTGGCCCGCGCTTTTTGCCACGAGATTGATCATTTGAACGGAGTCCTGTATGTGGAAAAGACCGTAGGAGAGGTAAGAAGCACCTATGAGGACGAGAAATAATGCCTTGAACGGGAAAGCTTTCATAAGGTTTTCTTAAGTCACAGATTTTAACACTGTTTTTTATATTATCGGATAAGAAAGCATACAATATGCTTGATAGGAAAGGACTGTTGACAATGAGAGTGTTATTTATGGGTACTCCGGATTTTGCTGCGACTATTCTGAAGAAAATAATTCAAGCCGGGCATGAGGTAATTGCGGTTGTCACACAGCCTGACAAGGAAAAGGGCAGGGGAAAGGAAATGAGCTATCCTCCTGTGAAGGAGCTGGCACTGGAATACGATCTCCCTATTTACCAGCCGGTAAAGGTAAGAGCGGTAGATTTTGTTCAGCTGGTCAGGGAAATGGAGCCGGAGGTTATCATTGTGGCCGCTTTCGGACAGCTATTGCCGAAGGAGCTATTGGACATACCGCCCTATGGCTGCATTAACGTACACGCATCCCTGCTCCCGAAATACCGCGGGGCAGCCCCGATCCAGTACGCCATCATCAACGGAGAGAAGGAAACCGGTGTAACCATTATGTATATGGATGTGAAGCTGGATACCGGAGATATGATTCTAATGGGGAAGGTTCCTATTGATCAGGAGGAGACCGGCGGAAGTCTCCATGATAAGCTGGCTAAGCTTGGTGCAGAGCTGTTGATAGAGGCATTGGAGAAGATTAAGGCGGGAACTGCGGAGCGGATTCCTCAGAACGATTCGGAAGCAACTCTTGTGAGAATGCTTGATAAGGATATCGGGAATATTGACTTTACTGCTCCGGCAGAGAATATCGAGCGGCTCATCCGGGGATTGAATCCCTGGCCCAGTGCATTTACCCGGCTGAACGGCAAGACCCTGAAGCTTTGGCGTGCCGAGGTTGAGGAAAATAGCTCAAAGGCTGCACCGGGTGAAGTGATTGAGGTAAAGAAGGATGCGATCCTTGTAGCAACAGGAGAGAACGCCCTGGTTATTAAGGAGCTGCAGCTGGAGGGTAAGAAACGGATGACGGCAGAGGCTTTCCTTCGCGGCTATCCGGTTGCTGCCGGTGTAAAATTCGGTGTGTAGTAAAAGCTTTGCCGGCCCGGGGAATGGACACTCGGTAATCGATATCATCAGGTGTCAATTCTTCATGTTAGTGTAAGGTATGGAATTGGATAGAAAAGTTGTATAAAAAGTAGCACAGAAAAGAGGGATTGTATGTTTTATGATTCAACCTATATTTTAGTTATAATTGGAATTATAATAACCTTAGGCGCCTCTGCCAAGGTGAAATCCACCTTCGCGAAGTATTCCCGAGTCAGGAGTATGTCAGGAATGACCGGTGCCCAGGCAGCAGAGAGATTGCTCCAGGCTTCAGGAATTTATGATGTATCCATCGAGCATGTCTCCGGACAGCTAAGCGATCATTATGACCCAAGAACGAAGGTGCTTCGTTTGTCCGATTCTGTTTACGGACAAAGCTCCATCGCTGCGATTGGTGTTGCAGCCCATGAATGTGGTCACGCAATCCAGCATGAGCAAAATTATGCTCCGCTGAAATTACGGAGTACGATCGTCCCGGCGGCGAATTTTGGCTCTATGGCAGCCTGGCCAATCATTATCCTCGGCGTTATTATGGGGTATTCACAGACCCTGATTAATCTGGGTATCCTCCTGTTCTCCCTGGCAGTATTATTCCAGCTGATTACCCTGCCGGTGGAATTCAATGCCTCCAGAAGGGCTATTGCAAGACTTGGGGAGACAGGCATTCTCTATGGAGATGAGATTGGGCAATCAAAAAAGGTCCTGGATGCGGCAGCCTTGACCTATGTGGCAGCAGCTGCGGCATCGATCCTTCAGTTATTGAGACTCTTTTTACTGTTCGGAGGAAGAAATCGTGACTGATAAAGCCAATACCCGGGAGATTGTTCTGGATATGCTGCTGGAAGTAATAGAAGGGGATAAGTTCAGTCATACGGTGCTTAGTCAGACCCTGCGCAGACATCAGGAGCTGGAGAAGCAGGATCGGGCATTCATTACCAGAATGTTTACCGGAACCGTGAAACAGTACCTGACCTTGGACTTTATCATAAATACCTTCTCCTCCCTGCCGGTGAACAAGATGAAACCGCTCATTCGAAATCTCCTGCGCCTCAGTGTCTATCAGCTGATATATATGGATCAGGTGCCGGAGTCCGCAGTCTGTAACGAGGCGGTGAAGCTTGCCAAGAAACGGGGCTTTGAAAAGCTTGCCGGCTTTGTAAATGGGAACCTGAGGGGTATCGCCAGAAACCGGGAAGGGATTGTCTATCCGGACCGGATTACTGCTCCGGATAAATATCTGGAGGTGGAATATTCCGTACCGGAATGGCTGGTGAAAATGCTGCTGAAGCAATATCCCTTTCCTACGGTCGAAGCGATGCTTAATGCCTCCCGGAAGGATAAGGAGACGACGATCCGCTGTAATTTAACTAAGCTTTCACCGGCTAAGCTGAAGGAAATCCTGATCTCGGAGGGAGTTAGAGTTGAGGACAACCCCTATCTGGATTATGCCTTTATCATAAAGGATTACGATTATCTTGATAAGCTGGAAGCTTTTCGGCTTGGGCTTTTTGCCGTACAGGATATCAGCTCCATGCTGGTATGCCAGACGGCCGGAATTCGTGAGGGGGATTTTGTGGTGGATGTCTGTGCGGCACCGGGAGGTAAGGCCCTGCATGCTGCCGAGACTGCCGAAAGGGTTTCCGCCAGGGATTTAACAGATTATAAGGTCGGGCTGATTAAGGAGAATATCGCCAGATTGGGGCTTCCTAATATTGAAGCTATAGTATGGGACGCAACCGTCCCCGACAGGGAGCTTTATCAGCAGGCCGATATCGTGATTGCGGATCTACCCTGCAGCGGGCTGGGGGTGATCGGCAAGAAAGCTGACCTGAAATACAAGCTGACACAGAATCAACAAAAAGAATTGGTAGATTTGCAGAGATCTATCCTGTCGGTGGTGAAGGACTATGTCAAACCGGGTGGAGTGTTGATTTACAGTACCTGTACTGTGAATAAGGAGGAGAATATCGGAAACAGAGACTGGTTTCTGAGCTCCTTTGATTTCGAAGCAGAAAGTCTGGACTCCTATCTTCCGAAGGAGCTTCAGAATGAGGATACGAAGCAGGGGTATCTCCAGTTAATCCAGGGGATACACAACACAGACGGTTTCTTTATCTCCAGAATGAGGAGAGGATAAGAAGTTTTTAAACAGACCTACCAGAAGCAGGCATAAAGCGCTGGGACTATCTTTTATAGCAGGGCAGAATAGAAAAACTATAAATTAACTCCGGCAGACATACCTTGGCGGACGGATGAGTTATCATAGAACAGGATTGTGAACATGGATAATTTAGATATCAAATCATTATATAAGGAGGAACTGGTGCAGCTACTGAAGGATATGAAGCAGCCGACGTTCCGGGCAAAGCAGATTTTTGAATGGATGCATGTGAAGCTTGCAGACAGCTACGAGGCCATGACGAATCTTCCAAAGGATTTAAGGGCACTGTTAGTAGAGCAATATCCGCTGACAGTTTTGGAGTCTGTGGATTCCCTGCATTCCGAAACAGATGGAACCATTAAGTATTTATTTCGTCTAAGAGATGACAGGGTGATCGAAAGCGTACTGATGAAGTACCAATACGGCAACAGTGTATGCATCTCTTCCCAGGTTGGCTGCAGGATGGGTTGTGCCTTCTGTGCTTCGACCATCGGAGGAAAGGAAAGGGATCTTCTGCCCTCCGAGATGCTGGATCAGATCTATCGGATTCAGGCAGCGACTGGTGAGAGAGTCAGTAATGTAGTTGTCATGGGAACCGGGGAGCCGCTGGATAATTATGATAATCTGATGCGATTCCTAAGAATTCTGTCCGACCCGGAGGGGCTTAATATCAGTGCCAGGAACATCACGGTCTCTACCTGCGGAATTCAGGATAAGATCAGGGCATTTGCAGACGAAGGGTTACCGGTCACTTTGGCTCTGTCCCTCCATGCACCGAATAACGAGGTAAGGAAGAAGCTGATGCCGGTTGCCAGGCAGTATGAGTTGAAGGAGGTGCTGGACGCATTTCAATATTATTATGACAGAACCGGGCGGAGACTGACCTTTGAATACAGCCTTGTGGAAGGAATTAATGATGAGGAAGAGCACGCAAAGGAGCTTTGCTCACTCATTAAGGGATTGAACTGTCATGTGAATCTGATACCCGTAAATCCCATAAAAGAAAGAAATTATCAAAAATCCGGTAGCAGGAAAATACAAATTTTTAAAAATATACTTGAAAAAAATAGAATAAATGTTACTATAAGAAGAGAAATGGGCTCGGATATCGATGCTGCCTGCGGCCAGTTGCGCAAGAGCTACCTTGACCGGAATCAGGCATAGGGATCGGCATGGAATCTGAGGTCTATATTTTGTATTGGAGCATTTTAAAATATAGAGCTCAGTTTATATATAGATACGCACTAAGGATGAACGATTGTAAACAAAATGTATCCGATTGGAGCAGGGAGGTGCAGGCTTGAAAGCATTTTCAATAACAGATATTGGTGAAAGACGAAAGATCAACCAGGATTATGTCTTTTGTGAAGAAAATGCCATTGGTAATCTGCCGAATTTATTCATTGTGGCAGATGGGATGGGAGGACATAATGCAGGTGATTATGCTTCAAGGTTCTGCGTTGAGTATTTTACGCAAAGAATCAGGGAAAGCAATCATACTTCCCCGATTGCAATGATAGAAACCGCAATATCAGAAACGAATGAAATACTTAGAAGCAAGGCACAGGAACAGAGTGAACTTGAGGGTATGGGAACGACCTTTGTAGTTGCGACCATATTCGGTAATGAAATGTTTGTTGCTAATATCGGTGACAGCAGGTTGTATGTGATAGGAAATGAAATAAAACAGATAACAGAAGACCATAGCTTAGTGGAAGCAATGGTGAAGACCGGAGAGCTCGGCAGGGAAGAAGCCAGAGTTCATCCGAATAAGAACATAATAACCAGGGCGCTTGGTGCGAATGTAACTGCCCAGCCCGACTTCTTCGAGGTGAATCTGGAAGAGGGAGATATTGTACTTATGTGTTCTGACGGACTTACGAATATGCTGGAGGATGAGACAATCAAGCGGATTGTAAAGGAGAATTCCGACAATCCGGAGGCGGCAGCAGAAACCCTGGTAAAGTGTGCTAATCAGAACGGTGGGAAAGATAACATAGCAGTTGTGATTATTAAAGTTTGAAGAAGAGGTGATAGACCATGTTAAAACCCGGTATGTATATCAGCGATCGGTATGAAATAATTGATAATGTCGGTTCCGGCGGAATGGCTGATGTCTATAAGGCGAAGGACCAAAGGCTGAACCGTTTCGTTGCGATTAAAGTATTGAAGCCGGAATATTCCAGTGACAAAAGCTTTGTTAACAAATTCAGAGGAGAGGCTCAGTCTGCGGCCGGACTATCTCATCCGAATATCGTAAATGTTTATGATGTAGGTGATGACAGCGGTCTTCATTACATAGTAATGGAGTTGGTGGAAGGCATTACTCTTAAGCGTTTTATTGAACGTAAGGGTAAGCTGGAGGTTAAGGAAGCGGTAGGAATTGCGATTCAGATTGCCCAGGGTATGGAAGCTGCCCATGACAATCACATCATCCACAGGGACATCAAGCCGCAGAATATTATTATTTCCAGAGATGGTAAGGTTAAGGTTACAGATTTTGGCATAGCAAAAGCAACCAATTCCAATACAATTACGTCCAATGCCATGGGTTCGGTACATTATTTATCTCCGGAACAGGCAAGAGGCGGCTACAGTGACGAGAAGAGCGACATCTATTCACTGGGTGTGACCCTGTATGAGATGTTGTCCGGTAAGGTACCCTTTGCCGGTGACAATACGGTATCGGTGGCACTCCTTCATATCCAGGGTGAGGCAATGCCCTTACGCGAGCTGGATCAGAATATACCGATCAGTGTGGATAAGATTGTTCAGAAATGTATGCAGAAGAGACCGGAGAGAAGGTATCATTCCGCTTCGGAACTGATTCTTGATTTAAAAAGAGCGATTGCAAATCCGGACGGAGATTTCGTTCAGATTCCCGCATTTGTTGCAAGCGATTCTCCTACGATAAATATTTCTGACGATCTTAGCAGGATTAAGAATGGTGTATATCTGGATGACAGTATGCGGGATATCAAGAACTCCAATCTAAATAACAATGCTGCAGAGGATGATGAGGATCTAGATGCTGTAGATTCCAAATTTGATAAGTTTTTCGCAGTCGGCAGCATCGTTGCTATCATCGTTCTGGCGGTAGTTATTATCGGTCTGGTGATATGGCTTGTACTCCCCAGAGGGGGCGATAAGGTTGGCGACAAGCCTGATAATAAGATTACAGAGACTCCTACCGAAGAGCCGACTCTTACACCGACTACAGAACCGGGACAGACGGTTGAAACCTATAAATTCCCCTCCGTACTCGGTTATACCAAGGAGGACGCTGAGACACTGATCAATGCAGTGGATCCGGATGCCTTTATTACCTGGAAAGAGGACTTCTCTCCGGATTATGATAAGGGTTATGTAATGTCCCAGTATCCGGAAGCGGATAGAGACAAAGCAAAGGGTACGGATGTAATCATCTGGATCAGTACAGGACCGGAATCCTTTACGATTCCATATGTCTATAACCTGACAGAAGCCCAGGCTGAGAAGAAACTGAAGGATTCCGGACTTCTGACAGAACCGGATTATATCTATAGTGATACGATTGAGAAGGATAAGGTTATTGAGACCAATCCGCCGAAGGATTCACTGGTAGTTGCCGGTGACAAAGTTACCATTGTAGTCAGTCTCGGAGCTGAGAGCACCCTGGTTCCTAACTTATATAGCATGACACTGGAGGAGGCTACGACGGCATTAACCAATGCGGGTCTGGCATTGGGAACTGTCAGCTATGAAACCTCCGAGAGAAATCCTGCCGGTCAGGTCACCTTCCAGTCTACCACAGCCAATGAGAAGGTTAAGAAGGGGGATAAAATCGATATCATCATCAGTAAGGGGCCGGCTGATACGGAGACGAACGGTACAGGAACGGTTTCCTATGTCGGATCACTTACGATCCGCGCAGAGGATAATCCTCTTAAGACGATGGGGGATGGTGCAGAAGGCGAGTTTGTCTTTGAGATGGTTCAGGGAGAATGGCAGTCAACCTTATTCGAAGAACCGATTATGCTGAGTACTACCGATTTTCCTTTTACCATAGATAATATTGAGGGTGAAAGTGATACACCTGGCATCGTAACAGTCTATGTGGATGGTGAACCGTATATTAAACCGGGAGAAACCACTCCTTATACCTGGACTGTCAATTTTGAAGCTGTGGAGGAATAGCTTGAAGGGTAAAATTATCAAAGGTATAGCAGGCTTCTACTATGTTCATGTGCCGGAGAGTAATCTGGTTTATGAGTGTAAGGCGAAGGGGATTTTTCGAAACCAGAAGCTCAAACCCTTAGTCGGCGATGACGCAGAGATTGATACCAATGATCAACCGGAGGGTAAGGGTACCATTATCGATATCCTCCCGCGAAGGAATGAATTAATACGGCCGGCAGTTGCAAATGTGGATCAGGCAATGGTGATCTTTGCAGCTGCTGAGCCTGATCCGAATTTAAATCTATTGGACCGTTTTTTAATCATGATGCAGAGGCAGAAGGTTCCTACGGTTGTTTGTTTTAATAAGAAGGACATTGCCCCGGAGTCGGAGGTATCTTTATTGATGGATACTTATCTTCGTTGCGGCTATGAGGTAATCTGCACCAGTACGCTGAAGAGAGACGGATTGCCCAGTGTTTTTCAGCTGATGAGGGGGAAGACTACAGTGCTTGCAGGACCCTCCGGTGTCGGAAAATCATCCTTAATAAATGTATTAAGACCGGAAGCCAACATGGAAACAGGAAGCGTCAGCGAGAAAATCAAAAGAGGGAAGCATACGACCAGGCACTCCGAACTGATTTATGTGGAAGAAAACACTTATGTCATGGATACGCCGGGTTTCAGCTCCCTCTATATTAATGAAATAGAGAAGGACGAGCTGAAGAATTACTTCATTGAATTTGGGGAGTATGAAGAAAGCTGCAGATTCATCGGTTGTAAGCATCTGAATGAGCCGGACTGTGCGGTAAAGGAAGCGCTGCAGGAGGGGAAAATCAGTCACATCCGTTATGATAATTACAAGCTTCTTTATGACGAACTCAAGGATATCAAACGTTATTAACTTTTCCACCTGTCCGATATCTTGTGACAGAGTGGTCAGACTGACTAGAAATTTACCGGACGATTGGCGGAGTTATGCTGACGCACAAATTCGCTGGTATCGAATGCTTGGAGGATTTATATGATAAAATTAGCACCATCCATTTTAGCGGCAGACTTTAATATTTTGGGTGAACAGATTCAAATGGTTGAGGAAGCGGGAGCGCCTTATCTTCATATTGATGTCATGGATGGAAGTTTTGTACCCAGTATCAGCTTCGGGATGCCGGTTATCGCTTCCATCAGAAGGAATACGAAGCTGATTTTTGATGTTCATTTAATGATTGAGGAACCAATACGCTATCTGAAGGCGTTTAAGGAAGCCGGTGCGGATATTATTACCGTTCATGCGGAGGCTTGCAGGCATCTGCACAAGACAATTACTGCAATTAAGGAATTAGGCTTAAAGGCGGGTGTAACCTTAAACCCTGCAACCGGGTTGGACAAGCTGGATTATGTACTAAAGGATCTGGATATGGTACTGATTATGAGCGTGAATCCGGGCTTCGGTGGTCAGACCTTTATCCCCTCTTCCCTGGAGAAAATTAAAGCTTTGAGGGACAGAGCAGAGCGCGCGGGCGCTAGTATTGATATCGAGGTGGATGGCGGTATCACTACCGAGAATGTCGCTCAGGTGTTGGAGGCAGGTGCCAATGTAATCGTATCGGGAACCTCTGTGTTTTCCGGTAATATCAAGGAGAATATCGCCGAATTCCATCGGATATTCAAGGATCATGAAGTGTAAAAGGCTTTATGCAGAATGGAGAATGTATGGCTGGGAATGTCAGCGGCAATAAAATATTGATTATTACCGGCGGCCAGGTCGATGAGGCTTTTTTACAGGATAGGATAGAAAAGGAAGCCTACTCCATGTTGATTGCCGCTGACCATGGACTGCTGGCGGCTGACCGACTGAAGCTTTCCCTCGACTATATCGTCGGGGACTTCGATTCGGTACCGGAGCAGGTACTTGCAAGGTATCGGGAAGCATCGACCCCGATCAAGACCTTCCCTACCGAGAAGGACAAGACAGATACCCAGATTGCGATTGAGCTTGCCTTAATGCATAACCCGTCGGTGCTGGATCTGATCGGCGCAACGGGAAGCAGGCTGGACCATACTCTGGCTAATCTTCACCTTCTGCTGCTGCCGATGCAGCTGAATGTCAGTGCAAGTATACTGGATAAGAATAATAGGATTTATTTAAAACAGGAGAGCTTTACCTTACTTAAGAATCAGCAGTTCGGAGATTATATCTCCTTCCTGCCCTTTGCAGGCAATGTCGATGGCATAACACTGACCGGTTTTAAATATCCGTTGAATAATATTACCCTGACCGCGGGCAGCAGTCTGGCTATCAGCAATGAAATTGTTACAGAGGAAGCCAGGGTAGAGTTCACCAAGGGAATCCTTGCGGTATTTGAAACCAGGGATTAATGAAGAAGGAACGATGTGAATCATAAATAAAAGCGTGTGACCGTTTGTATAATGAATATCGAATACCACTGACACAGGCTGAAGATAATATTTCTATGCTATGTTAAATAAGAGAACAAGCTGGCAGGCAATGCAGTACTATGCGGTAGGTCTGCTTTAAAATAGGATTAGTAGGAAGGAAGAAATAAATGAAATTAGGTATCGTAGGTTTACCCAATGTTGGAAAGAGCACACTTTTTAATTCATTAACGAAGGCAGGAGCGGAATCAGCCAACTATCCGTTTTGTACGATTGATCCGAATGTCGGTATTGTTCCCGTTCCGGATGAAAGACTGCAGGTACTGAGCGATCTGTATCACTCTGAGAAGATTACCCCGGCGATAATAGAGTTTGTTGATATTGCAGGTCTAGTTAAGGGGGCTTCCAAGGGAGAAGGACTCGGCAACCAGTTTCTTTCCAACATCAGGGAAGTGGATGCTATTGTCCATGTAGTACGGTGCTTTGATGATACGAATGTAATTCATGTGGATGGTTCGGTTAACCCCTTAAGAGATATTGAGACAATTAACCTGGAGCTCATCTTCTCGGATCTGGAAATTCTGGAGCGCAGGAAGTCTAAGACAATCAAATCCGCGAAGAATGATAAAGCAATGGCAAAGGAGACAGAGCTTCTGGAGCGGCTGATGGCGCATCTGGAAGAGGGAAAGCTGGCGAAGAGCTTTGTTGCTGAGGATGAGGAGCAGGAAATTCTTGATACCTATAATCTGCTCACGGCGAAACCGGTTATTTATGCTGCTAATGTGAAGGAAGATGATCTGGCGGATGACGGAGCAAGCAATGAATATGTCAAAGCGGTACATTCCTTCGCTGAGCAGGAGCATTCGGAGGCCTTTGTCATCTGTGCTCAGATAGAACAGGAAATTGCCGAGCTTGATGAGGATGAGAAGAGAATGTTCTTAGAAGAGCTGGGGCTAACGGAATCCGGGCTGGAGAAATTAATTAAAGCCAGCTATCGACTCCTCGGCTTGATCAGCTATCTGACCGCCGGTCCGAAGGAGACGAGGGCATGGACGATAAAGATCGGAACAAAGGCTCCGCAGGCAGCGGGTAAGATCCATTCTGATTTTGAGAGAGGCTTCATTCGTGCTGAGATTGTTAATTATCATAATCTTGTGGAATGCGGAAATTATAACAATGCCCGGGATAAAGGGCTGGTTCGTTCGGAAGGTAAGGAATATGTGGTACAGGACGGAGACGTAATTCTGTTCCGTTTTAATGTATAATCTATGGATTACAGCTCAGTCCTCGGTATTATGAAACAAAACGTAAGCTTCCCGGGCTTTTAGAAAAGGGATTCGGACGATGAATATTCATTTTGCTCAGGACTGAACGTAAGCTTCAGAGATTTTATAAATTACAGAAAGCGGTGATCATGATGCAAATGCTCTTAGCAACGAATATCAGGTTCCCTAACCTGGGAATAGAGTTTAAGAATTTACCGAGTGGTTTTGATGTCTTTGGCTTCCATATTGCATTTTACGGAGTCATAATAGGCTTAGGAATGCTATGCGGATGGCTGATTGCAGAGTGGATGGCCAAGAGAACCGGTCAAAAGCCTGATCTTTATCTGGATTTTGCATTAATAGCCATCGTTGTATCCGTTATTTTTACCAGATTGTTTTATGTTCTGTTTGCTCTTGATGAGTTTAAGGACGATCCGCTTCAGGTATTTAACCTAAGAAACGGCGGACTGATGATCTATGGTGGAATCTTCGGAGCAATTCTGTCTGCGGTTATCTTTACCAGAGTCAAGAAATACTCGTTCTGGTTGCTGGCAGATACGGGCTGTATCGGTTTGGTCACAGGGCAGATTATAGGCCGTTGGGGTAACTTCTTTAATCGGGAGGTATTCGGAAAATATACGGATAATATATTTGCCATGCAGTTAAATCTGAATGATGTAACCTATGATTATACCATGCCCATTACGAATCTCCAGGAAAAGTATGCGGGGAAGCAGACATTAATTGACCGAATTATTGAGATCAGAAATAACATTAAGGTAGTGGATGGCGTTCAGTATATTCAGGTACATCCTACGTTTCTGTACGAATCCCTCTGGAATCTCGGATTATTGATTCTTCTGATTCTCTATACCAAGCATAAGAAATTTGACGGTGAGGTAATGCTTCTGTATATGGCAGGATATGGCCTCGGACGTTTCTGGATCGAAGGTATGCGTACGGATCAGCTGTTTTTATGGGGGACTGCAATCCCGATCTCCCAGCTTCTGGCTGCAGCTATCTTCCTGGTATGTATCACAATGATTGTAATCAAACGTTTCAAAAGCAGCAAGGTTAAGGTAAAATAAGTGTTCAATATAAATCTTAAATTTTTCTAAATAGGGCTAATTTCCCAAATTTTGAATTTTGACTAGATATTGACATATTTTGTTCGATTTTCGTATATTGTACAAGATATTGTAATGCTGTCGCTGATAAGCACAGAATTCCCAGTAAAAACGGGCATTCTGTGCTTTATTTTTTTGTTTTAATACTTGATAAATTCCCAAAACTAATATAAAATGGTCTCATAAGTGGAGTGAAGTGGTGGAAAGTGGTGCTTATAGCCACGAAAGTGGGTAAAGAAAGCATAAGAAAAGCAGGTGCAGCAGCCTATGTTCATGGGTGAATTCAATCATGCAATTGATTCAAAAGGCAGAATAATCATACCATCCAAGTTCAGGGAAGATCTGGGAGACGAATTTGTAGTCACCCTTGGTCTTGATGGTTGTCTGTTTGCGTACCCGAATAAGGAATGGGAAAAATTCGTTGAGAAGCTGCAAACGCTTCCGGGAACGAAGGAAGCCAGACAGCTGCAGCGTTATTTTATGGCCTGCGCCTCTGCATGTGAGGCTGATAAACAGGGAAGAATATTAATACCGGCTAAGCTCCGGGAGAATGCAGCCTTGGATAAGGACATTGTCTTTGTTGGTGTTTTAAACAAGATAGAGATTTGGAGCAAGGAACGCTGGGATAGTAACAACGATTATGAGAATGTGGATGCTATAGCCGAGCATATGTCTGAATATGGTATCAGCTTCTAATCGGTAAGATAGAGGACAAGCAGTATAGGAGCCCAAGATGGTATTTGAACATAAATCTGTGTTATTGGAAGAAGTAATAGAGAATTTGAATATTAAACCGTCCGGTATCTATGTGGACGGAACCCTGGGAGGCGGCGGTCATTCCTATGAAATCGCAGCCAGATTAACGACAGGGAGATTGATCGGAATTGATCAGGATGAGGCTGCTATTCAGGCGGCCGGAGAGAGGCTTTTACCCTATTCGGACAGGGTAACGATCATAAGAAGTAATTACTGCGATATGAAGAAGGTCTTGAATGATAATCATATACTCCGGGTGGACGGAATCCTTCTGGACCTCGGAGTATCCTCCTATCAACTGGACACACCGGAGAGAGGCTTTTCCTATAAAGAAGATGCACCGCTTGACATGAGAATGGATACAAGAGGTGAGAAGACAGCGAAGGACATTGTGAATCATTACAGCGAGATGGAGCTATATCGGATCATCCGGGATTACGGAGAGGATAATTTCGCTAAGAATATTGCAAAGCATATCGTCCGCGTGAGGAATGAGAAGCCGATCGAGACAACCTTTGAACTGATTGAAGCAATCAAAGCAGCAATTCCCGCTAAGCTGAGGGTAGGTACCGGACATCCGGCGAAGCGAACCTTTCAGGCAATCCGGATAGAGCTGAACCGGGAGCTTGAGGTACTAAGGGATACCCTTCAGGATATGATTGAGTTACTAAATCCCGGTGGAAGGTTATGTATCATCACCTTTCATTCCTTAGAGGACAGGATTGTCAAGGTATGCTTTAAGACAAATGAGAATCCCTGTACCTGTCCGCCAAGCTTTCCGGTATGCGTATGCGGTAATCGTTCCCGGGGGACGGTAATTTCCAGAAAGCCCATTCTTCCGTCAGAGGAGGAACTGGAATATAATAAGAGATCGAAAAGTGCAAAGCTGAGGGTATTTGAGAAAGCTTAAGTAACTTTTAGCATCGTTAAAACAAAACTGCCTCGAGCAGGAAAAGAAGACATACAAAAGAAAATGAAGAAAACTTTAAATGAAGATAAAAGCTTTACTTGAAAAGGAGCCCGCGGTACATACAGCGGGAAATAACCGACAGTCGGCTGACAGCAGATTACACAAGATAGTATAGACTTAAACGGTGCTGAGAGAGGGGTTATTACATGGAGGTTAACAAAAGGCGATATCAATTCGAGAATAACAGGACAAGCTATGTGGAGGGAAATACGGTACGCAAGCTAAGTGCGGTGCCCGATACCAGGAGAGAGGAGCCGGTAAGGACTCCGTCCCCCATACGGCAGCCACAGCCCGAGAGGAGACAGTCACCTGGGAGACAGGGGCAAAGGCAGCCAAGGATGATGTCCGGAATCAGCATGACCTCCATGCTGGTGCTTACGATGGCCATTGTTGCAACCCTTTATTTCTGCGTGCAATATTTAATGCTCCAGCATGATGTCACCTCTATGGAGAAGGACATTGTTAAAATGGAGCATACCCTTACGACCATGAAAAATGAAAATGATGCTGCCTATTCACAGGTGAATGCCACCTATGATCTTGATTATATCTACCGGGTTGCTGTCGGTGAGCTTGGTATGGTATATCCGAATAAGAACACTGTAATTACATATCGGGGTAAGGACGAGGGTTATGTAAGACAGTATCAGGACATTCCCAAATAAATTGCCAAGGTGGACGGAGTCAGGATACAATGGAAAAAAATAGAGAGAGAAAAATTAAGATATTTACGTCACGAATGCAAGCAAGATTATTGCTTGTATTTTGTGTTATTACTCTGCTTTTAACGGGCCTGATCGGAAGGCTGATCTACATTATGCAGACGGATGGGGATCGCTATGCGAAGCAGGTACTGTCCAGGCAGTCTTATGTCAGTGCGGTATTGCCCTACAAGAGAGGGGATATTCTGGACAGAAACGGAACTGTCCTGGCTCGCAGTGAGCTACAGTTCCGTCTGATATTTGATCCCAAGAATATGCTCTTAAATTCGGAGTATATCCCTCAGACGAAGGAAGCCCTGCAGCAAAGCTTCGGTATTGACCCTCAGAAGATTCAGGATCTCCTCGATACGAGACCGGAGAGTCAATATGTGATCCTGCTTAAGAACCTTAAGGTGGAGGAGGTTAATCAGTTTAAAGAGCTGATGGAGGAGAAGAAGAATATCAAAAGCATATGGTTTGAAGAGGAGTATGTTAGAACCTATCCCTTTGATACGCTTGCCTGTGATATCATCGGTTTCACCTCTGCAGATAATGTCGGCTATTACGGATTAGAAGAGTATTATAATAATGAGCTGAATGGAACGAACGGCAGGGAATATGGATATTATGATTCCTCCTTAAATATTGAACGTATTGTTAAGAAGGCAGAAAACGGCAATTCCATCGTAAGTACGATTGATGCTAATATACAGAGAATTCTTCAGAAGAATATCAAGGAATTTAATGCCGAAACAGGCAGTAAAAATATCGGTATCCTGGTTATGGACCCGAATACCGGAGAGATCATAGGGATGGCATCGAATCAGGAATATAACCTGAATTCACCCAGAAGCCTGGAGGAGATATATCCCCAGGAGGAGCTGGAGTCCATGACCCAGGAGCAGAAAACGGAAGCCTTAAATAAGCTATGGAAAAATGATGTGATCAGCTTTGGCTATGAACCGGGCTCTACCTTTAAGCCCTTTACAATATCAGCCGGGTTGGAGGAGAGCTTGGTTTCTGAGAATTCGACCTTCGAATGTGACGGAGGTGAGTATATCGGCGGATGGCATATCAAGTGTAATAAAGTGACCGGTCATGGAACAATCACTCTCGGTGAGGCTCTGATGAAGTCCTGCAATGATGCACTGATGCAAATTGCGGCACTGGAGGGTAAGGATACCTTCTATCAATATGAGAAAAGCTTCGGGTTCGGAAGCAAGACCGGAATTGATCTGCCCGGTGAAGAAGCGGGAATTATAACCGCCTATGAGAATCTCAACGCAACGGAGCTGGCTTCCAGCAGCTTCGGACAGACCTTCAATACGACGATGCTTCAGATGGCAGCCGGTTTCAGTTCCCTTGTAAACGGAGGCAAATATTATCAGCCCCATGTCGTTAAGCGGATTGTGAATGATGATGGTGCAATCGTAAAGCAGTTTGATCCGCTAATTGTCAGACAGACCGTATCAGAAGAGACCTCCGAGTTTATTCAGAAATATATGTACCAGACAGTAGAGCTGGGAACAGCGAAGCCTGCTCAGGTACCCGGTTATTCCGTAGGCGGAAAGACGGGTACTGCGCAGAAATACCCCCGTGAAGCCAAGAAATATCTGGTGTCCTTCCTGGGAGCCGTACCTGCGATTAATCCGCAGGTAGTAATCTATGTCATCGTTGATGAACCGCAGAATGTAACCAGACAGGATGACAGCTCTATCGCCACCAAGCTGACTAGTAAGGTTCTGACGGAAATATTACCGGCACTGGGTATCTATCCGGAAGGGGAGATTAATTATCTTCTTCCGACGGAGGAGGAGGCTGCGGCAATCGGAGACATAGCTCCTGAAAACTCCGGAGATATCGAACCGGCTAACGGTGATACCGGAGAGCAGCAGACAGGTAACGAAGATAATCCTGAAAGCCAGGGGGACCCTGCTGCAGAAGGAAATGAAGGCGGTCAGATGCCGGTGCAGGAACAAAGCCCATTGAATCAAAATCCGACTCCGGAGACTTCCGGTGACCCGGGGGAACAGAACAATCCGGGGGAACAGAACAATCCGGAGGAACAGAACAGCCCGGAGGAACAGAACAATCCGGAGGAACAGAACAATCCGGAGGAGCAGAATGTAGGTGGGATTAACAGCGGATCGCCACCGGAGTCCGGCTTAGGCGAAACGCCTTAAGGATAACAGCAGGTGACAGAGAGGACATATGGAATAAAAGGTAATCGGGCCATTGAATGAATAAAGCGAATTCATCTGTAATAAAATGAAACGACAAGATATTCAAGGTTTGATATCAATGGCAAGAAACAGGACTTATAACAGAAAGAATATATTGATTATTGTTGTTATCGTTATTATTGCTGCAATCGGTTTAACGGGAAGACTTGGCTATTTTATGATATATAAATCAGCAGATTATGCTGCCAGAGCAAAGGCACTCCATGAGAGAGAGAGAGCAATTAAAGCAGAACGGGGTAGTATTTATGACATCAACGGAGTGGAGCTGGCCACCAATAAACCGGTATGCACGATCTCCGTCATCCATAGTCAGATCACGGATGCGGAGAGGGTAATAAAACTATTGTCCGAGGAGCTGGGACTCTCGGAGGAGCAGGTAAGGAAGAGAGTAGAGAAGGTCTCCTCCATTGAACGGATTAAATCCAATGTGGATAAGGAGATTGCAGACAGGATCAGGGAATATGATCTGGATGGGGTAATGGTGGATGAAGACTATAAACGCTATTATCCCTATGACAGTCTTGCCTCCAAGGTGATCGGCTTCACCGGAAGCGATAACCAGGGCATCATCGGATTGGAAGTAAAATATGAGAAATATCTGAAGGGAATCGACGGAACCATCCTGACGCTGACAACTGCCTACGGCGTAGAGATAGAAAATGCAGCGGAGGACAGGATTGAGCCGCAGCCCGGAAATGATCTATATACAAGTCTTGACGTAAACATCCAGAAATACGCAGAACAGGCAGCTCTTAAGGTAATGCAGGCGAAAAATGCAAATAACGTTAAGCTGATTGTTATGAACCCCCAGAACGGTGAGATCTATGCAATGGTCAATGCTCCGGAATTTAATCTGAATGATCCGTATACCCTGAGTGAGGATATTGCTGCGAAGTATGCGGGTATGACAATGACGGAACAGCAGAAAACTGATGCCTTAAACGGAATGTGGCGTAATGCCTGCATCAGTGATACCTACGAACCGGGATCTGCCTTTAAGATTGTAACCGCCACCGCAGCCCTGGAGGAAGGAGTTGTCAAGCTCACCGATACCTTCTACTGTCCCGGCTATAAGAAGGTAGAGGATCGGATTATCCGGTGCCACAAGGCAGGAGGCCACGGCAGCCAGAGCTTCGTCGAGGGTATTCAGAATTCCTGTAATCCGGTCTTTATGGAGATCGGGGCACGGGTTGGTGTCGATAAGATGTATCTGTATTATGACCGGCTCGGATTATTCAACAAAACAGGAATTGACCTTCCGGGAGAAGCCAATTCCATCATGCATAAAAAGGAAAATATCGGAGCGGTTGAGCTGGCAACCATGTCCTTCGGACAGTCGTTCCAGATCACACCTCTGCAGCTGATGACAGCTGCCAGCGCCATTGTTAACGGAGGCACACTGATTACCCCTCATCTGGGAATTTCCATAAAGACACCGGATGGAAGAACGGTAAAAACTCTGGAATATAAGACCACAGAGGGTGCTGTCTCAAAGGAAACCTCGGAAACCATGAAGATGCTATTAGAGTCAGTCGTTTCCGATGGAACCGGTAAGAGAGCATACCTTCCCGGCTTTCGAATCGGGGGAAAAACAGCAACCTCGGAGAAGCTGCCGAGAAGCAGTAACAAATATATCTCCTCCTTTATCGGCTTCGCACCGGCCAATGATCCGAAGGTTATGGCTCTGGTACTAATTGACGAACCCACCGGTATTTACTACGGCGGGACAATAGCGGCACCGGTTATCTCAGAGCTTTTTGATAATATCCTTCCCTATCTGGGAGTGGAACCAAGCTATAATGAAGCAGAAATTAAGAAATTCAATGTCGGTTCCTTTACGATGCCGGACTTTGTCGGGAAGACAGAGAAGGAGGTTAAGGAGCTGATGAAAATATATAATTTTGGTGAATTATACAAGCTCGGAGCAGGAGAAAAGGTGAGCGAGCAATTTCCTCTGCCGGGGGAGATCATTGAGAATAAAAGTGATTTTATATTATACTACAATTAATATTGTTTTTAAGAAAGCAATCAAGTATAATAGCTAGGTTATTAACAGACAAAGGATTAATACATAAGAATTGAGCCTGACAGACGAGGCGGATAGGAGCTTTCATGGATTTCTCGGCTTTTAGGGTAGTGTTACCTGTCATTATTTCATTTGGAGTGTGCGTGGTGCTTTGCCCGCTTTTGATACCCTTTTTAAAGAAACTTAAATTTGGTCAGTACATCAGGCAGGAGGGGCCGGAATCCCATCAGAAGAAGTCCGGTACTCCAACCATGGGTGGAATAGTGATTGTGTTGAGCATTTCCATCACCTCATTGTTTTACATCAAAGAATATAAAGAAATTATTCCGGTATTGTTTGCAACGATCGGCTTTGGTATTATCGGTTTTATCGATGATTACATAAAAGTGGTAATGAAACGTTCCCTGGGACTGAAGGCCTGGCAGAAGATGCTTGGGCAGATACTGGTAACTGCAATTCTCGGCTATTATCTCGTCAATTCTATGGAGGATGTAACCCTGATGCTGATTCCTTTCTCCGGAGGGAAATTTGTTGATGTCAGCTACCTGTTCCTGCCAATGCTATTCATCGTAGTACTTGGCACAGTGAACGGCTCTAATTTTACAGATGGATTGGACGGTTTAGAGTCCAGTGTTACTGTTTTGATTGCAACCTTCTTTACGGTAGTGGCAATCGGAATGAATAGCGGAATATCTCCGATTACGGGAGCTGTGGCAGGAAGCCTGCTGGCTTTTCTGCTATACAATGTTTATCCAGCCAAGGTTTTTATGGGAGATACCGGGTCCCTTGCCCTGGGCGGTTTTGTTGCAGCCTCGGCTTATGTTATGAAAATGCCGCTGTTCATTCTTATGGTTGGAGCAATTTATCTGGTGGAGGTTATCTCCGTAATGCTTCAGGTAGGATACTTTAAGCTTACGGGTGGCAAGCGATTATTTAGGATGGCACCGATCCATCACCATTTTGAATTAATGGGATGGTCTGAAACCCGGGTGGTTGCAGTATTTTCCATCGTTACTACGATATTATGCCTGATCGCACTGATCGGTATAACGTAAAGATATCAACCATCAAGCTATTAAGGGGCAGGCATACATGCAAGAGCAATGCCTGAGGAGTGAGAGCTCATAGGATTTCTAACAGACGGTTTGCAGGTTATGAAGAAAGGCATGGTAATGATTATGCAGTTAAATAATAAGAAGGTTCTGGTATTCGGAGCAGCAAAGAGCGGTATATCCGCAACCAGACTGCTGCAGAAGCAGGGTGCGTTCGTAATACTTTATGACGGTAATACGAAGCTTAGGGTCGAGGATTTTAAGGATCAATTTGATATTCATCATAATTTTCAGGCAATCTTCGGGGAGCTACCGCAGGACATAGCGGATCACCTGGACCTTCTGGTTATTAGTCCGGGGATCGCGGTGGATCATCCGATTGTAGAAGCAATCAGGTTAAAGGGAGTTCCGGTCTGGGGTGAGATTGAGCTTGCTTACCGCTTCTCCAAGGGAAAAATCATCGGCATTACCGGAACTAACGGTAAAACGACGACGACCACTCTGGTCGGTGAGATTATGAAGACCTGGTTTGAAGAGGTTAATGTGGTGGGAAATATCGGCAATCCTTATACGGATATTGCACTGGAGGCTACGGAGAAAGCGGTATCCGTTATCGAGCTGAGCAGCTTCCAGCTGGAGACAATTGATGAATTCAAGCCCGATGTCAGTGCGATCTTAAATATTACACCGGATCACCTGAATCGTCATCATACCATGGAAAACTACATCAGGATGAAGGAAAATGTAGCCAGAAACCAGACCATGTCTGAGCTGTGCGTTCTGAACTACGAGGATGAAACCCTTCGGGTTATGGCGGGCAGGCTCCATACCAGAGTATTGTTCTTCTCCAGTGAGAGGGAGCTAAAGGATGGCTTGTTCCTTACGGGGGAAGAGATCTATTATGCGGTTAACGGTGTCAGACAACTCGTCTGCAATGTGAATGAACTGCGGATTCTCGGCAAGCACAGCTATGAGAATGTCATGGCGGGTGTGGGCATTGCAATTACCATGGGCGTTCCGATGGAGCTGATTAAAAAGGCGATTACCTCCTTCCACGCGGTGGAACACCGGATCGAATATGTGGAGACAATTAACGGAGTTACCTATTACAACGATTCCAAGGGAACCAACCCCGATGCATCCATCAAAGCCGTTCAGGCAATGAAGAGTCCGACGCTTGTGATTGGCGGAGGTTATGATAAAAACAATGAATTTGATGAATGGATCGAAGCCTTCGAGGGTAAGGTAAGATATCTGGTGCTTCTGGGTCAAACCAGGGAGAAGATTGCTGAGACTGCCATCCGCCATGGCTTTACCAATATTATTATGGTAGAAAGCTTGAAGGAAGCGGTCCGTGTCTGTGCCGACAAGGCCAAGGAGGGGGATGCGGTATTATTATCCCCTGCCTGTGCCAGCTGGGGAATGTTTGAGAATTATGAGCAGCGCGGCAGGCTATTCAAGGAATATGTCAGGGAAATGCTGCAGTCTTAACGAGCATTACCTTCTAGGTAACTTACATTCAAGTTGATAGAAATAAGTGATGGAGGATTTCATGAGCAGAACAGCCGGTGGAACAAAGCAAAAGAGAATGCATAGCTATTATGACTACAGCTTATTGTTTCTGATACTTTTTCTTGTATGCTTTGGCTTGGTTATGATTTACAGCACCTCTTCCTATAACGCGCAAAGAGAGTTTGGCAATGCCACTCACTATCTTGAGCGTCAGGCACTGTTTGCCGGTGCCGGAATATTGGTCATGCTGTTCATATCCAAGATAGATTATCATATCTATATCACAAAGCTTCCGATCATTAAGCTGAAGCCGATAACGATTTTATATATTATGTGTCTGGTGCTGCAGGTATATGTTTTGATCTTCGGGGATGTAGTAAACGGTGCAAAGCGTTGGATTGACATGGGACCTCTCGGCAGGTTTCAACCCTCTGAGCTTACCAAAATTGCCGTAATCCTCCTAACTGCCTACATAGTTAACACAGCACCCAGAAAGCTGGATAAATTCCGCGGCTTCCTACGGGTCATCCTCTTTATTTCACCATTACTGGCATTGATTGTAATCGAGAACTTCTCGACGGCACTGGTCATCTGTGTCATTATGGTTTCCATCTGCTTTGTAGCCAGTAAGAAAAAGGCGTATTTCATTGTCTCGGGAACCCTATTGGCTGCGGTGGGCTCACTTTTGATCTTCTTTGTCTCTTACCGGTCGGAACGTATTACGGTCTGGCTGAATGTTGAGACGGAACCGAAGGGGTATCAGATTCTCCAGGGCTTATATGCAATTGCTTCCGGAGGTGTCTTCGGCAAGGGACTCGGAGAGAGTATGCAGAAGCTTGGATTCATTCCGGAATCCCATAATGATATGATTTTCTCTGTCATTTGTGAAGAGCTGGGGTTGTTTGGAGCAATTGCTCTGATCCTCCTCTTTATCCTGCTGATTTGGCGGATCTTCATTATTGCCATCAATTCTCCCGATCTGTTCGGGGGACTGATTGCAACCGGAGTCCTGGCCCATATTGCAACACAGGTACTGATTAATATAGCTGTTGTTACGAATACCATTCCCTCCACCGGTATTCCGCTGCCTTTTATCAGCTACGGAGGAAGCTCGGTCATGGTTATCCTTTTTGAAATGGGAATTGTACTGAGTGTATCCAACCAGATCAAGGCGGAGAGAACTTAAAATTTAGACCTATATTATATTTAGAAACCTGCAATCTTATCACTCTGAATTTAGCATTTATCACGCGGACAAAGGAGTTTTCATATAGTAGTATTATATTTCCTTAATTGTCTGAGGTGTACTATGTCGAGCATTAAAGTCATCGGCGGAGAGCAGTTAAAGGGTGAGCTAAAAATACAAGGTTCAAAGAATGCAGCATTACCTATCATTGCTGCTACTATTTTGAATAAAGGTATTACAAAACTTAGGAATTGCCCAAAGATTCTTGACGTATTTCATATGATAAAGGTACTTGAGGAACTCGGTTGTAAAGCTACCTGGGAAGGAAACACACTTTTTGTGGACACGACCACAGTTACAGTAAATGCTGTCTCTGAGGGTGCGGTCAGAAAGATGAGAAGTTCCATCCTGTTTCTGGGTGCTCTCCTTGGGCGCTGCCATGAGGTTACGATTGCTTATCCGGGAGGCTGTTCAATCGGAAAAAGGCCAATTGATTATCATCTGAATGCGATTAAAAGGATGAATGTAAGGCAGGAATTTCTGGGTGAGGATGAAAGCATCATCCATTGTTATGCAAATAAAATCCTGGGGAATGACATTTTTCTTGAATTTCCCAGCGTGGGTGCCACTCAGAACGTAATACTATCCGCTGTATTGGCGGAGGGAGTCACCCGTATCTTTAACGCAGCAAGGGAGCCGGAGGTATATGAATTATGTAACTACCTTGTGGAAGCAGGGGCGAGGATCTGCGGAAAGGGTTCTGCATTTATTGAAGTGGAAGGAGTAAAGAAGCTGCATGACGCAGATTATACCCTTCCGCCCGATCGCATCGTTGCCGGAACATATATGACTGCTGTTGCAGCTGCCGGTGGGGAAGTAATGCTTACCAATACACCGGTCAGACAGATTGAGGCCCTGATAAGGATATTACGAAAAACAGGCTGCAACCTTGAGCAGGAAGAAGATAACCTTAAGATTAGCTGCAAGGAAAGACCGCTTCCGATCGAATTACTAAAGACACAGCCCTATCCGGGGTTCCCGACCGATATGCAGTCGCAGATGATGACAGTGCTCTGCTTAGCGAGTGGGAAAAGCACAATACAGGAGGAAATATTCGAATCCCGTTATCAGAATGTGGATGAACTCAAGAAAATGGGAGCAAGGATCAGTCTGGAGGCTACAGGAAATAAAGCAATCATTGCTGGTGTCAGACATTTAACAGGAGCCATAGTAAAGGCTCATGATCTGCGGGGCGGAGCAGCCATGGTAATCGCCGGTCTCGCAGCCGAAGGTACCACGATTATCCGCGAGGCCATAAGTATTGAACGGGGCTATGAAGATATCTGCAGGGATTTTTCCTGTCTGGGTGCCAAGATCAGCTACCGCAGTGATAATACTGAATTATTTCAAGAAGAACTTGTAAATGAGATGATGCGAAGCGCCATCGCGGGAGCAAAGTGAGAAGGTTGAACACATTCATAAAGCGAATAAAGCATTCATAAAGCGAATGAAACGTTCACAAAGCGAATGAAACATTCACAAAGCGAATGAATCGTTCACAAAGCGAATGAAACATTCGCTTGGGAAGAACTTCTTCCGGATTGTTTAGAGGCCGCGAAGCGGCATTATGGGAGTATGGAATGGGTAGGAAGACGCATAGGAATTCAAATAATGTACTGAAGAGGATATTAATCAGAGGACTGAAGCTGGTTATTTTCGTTGGAATTCCCGTTCTGATCTTTGGACTGACCTTCCGGCTGAAAAATGTTTCAGTGATCGGTACTACGCGATATACAGAGGAGCAGATTTCCAAACAGCTTATAAAGAATGAATTGGATTATAATACCCTGCTGCTGTATCTGAAATACAATTATTTCGAAGAAGTCAGGATACCCTTTGTCGAGAAAATCGATCTGGAGCTTAAGGATAAGAATTCCGTGAATATCAGGGTCTATGAGAAAATGGTGACCGGCTGTATTCAATTCATGGGAGAATACCTGTATTTCGATAAGGACGGTATCATAGTCGAGAGCTCTCCGGAGCAGCTTAAGGATATACCGCTGATCAAAGGTCTTGAGTTTAATAAGATTATATTGAACGAGAAGCTTGAGGTACAAAAGGATTAATTATTTGACGTTATCCTGAATCTAACACAGCTAATTGATAAATTTGGGCTGGAGGTCAAAACCATCCGTTTTGATAATACCTATGCGGTTACCGTAGAATGCGGTGATATCATTGCACGGTTGGGAAAGCGAAGTACCTATGATGAAGTTTTATCTGAGCTTAGGAATATCATCCAGAGCTCCGGAGGAGAGCTTAAGGACGTTTTGGACAAGTCAGAAGGGACCAGGCTGGAGCTTGATATGACAAACTATACCCAGAACACAACATCGATTGTCGCTACACCGAAAAAATCGTCAGATTAGATAAAAATTCCACAAATAGTTCATAATTTTTTAAAATTGTGCTTGATTATTTGGGAATTTAAAGATAATATATATATTAGGATTAGGGAACACCATAAATTGTATGAGATCAGAAATTAATCCCATTATAATGTGGTTTTTAGATGGATTTGGTAATACTGTCACATCCATTTCTGACAGTTGTCAGAGCATATTTGGATACATAAATTATTGTAATAGGAATAGAAAAGAATACGATGAAGGAGGAATTAACCTTGCTTGAAATAAGAACAAATGAGGCGGATACGACTGCAAAAATACTTGTAATTGGGGTAGGAGGAGCAGGTAACAACGCCGTTAATCGAATGATAGAGGAAAATATCGTTGGTGTGGAATTTGTTTGTGTGAATACGGACAAGCAGCACTTAAAGAATTGCAAGGCTCCGTTGTGTATCCAGATCGGTGAAAAGCTTACAAAGGGGCTTGGTGCAGGCGCTCAGCCGGAGATCGGACAAAAGGCTGCAGAAGAAAGCAAAGAACAGTTGTCAGAGTTAATTAAGGGTGCTGACATGGTATTTGTAACCTGCGGTATGGGTGGCGGAACCGGAACCGGAGCTGCTCCGATTGTTGCACAGATTGCAAAGGATATGGGAATCTTAACGGTAGGTATTGTTACGAAGCCTTTTAAATTCGAAGCAAAGACCCGTATGGCCAATGCCGTTAGCGGAATCGAGAGACTGAAGGAGCATGTAGATACCTTAATCGTTATTCCGAATGATAAATTACTTGAAATTGTAGACCGTAGAACTACAATGCCGGATGCACTCCGCAAGGCAGATGAAGTGCTGCAGCAGGGTGTTCAAGGTATTACGGATCTGATTAATGTACCCGGATTAATCAACCTCGACTTTGCCGATGTTCAGACGGTTATGAAAGATAAGGGAGTTGCACATATCGGTATCGGTCTTGGATCCGGTGATGACAAGTGTGTGGATGCCGTGAAGCAGGCAATTACCAGTCCGCTTCTTGAAACAACAATTCAGGGAGCTTCCCATGTTATCATCAATATCTCCGGTGATATCAGTCTGGTTGAAGCGAATGAAGCCGCAACCCTGGTTCAGGAACTGGCCGGCGATTCAGCTAACATCATCTTCGGTGCTATGTTTGATGATACTACACCGGATACAGCTACGATCACTGTAATTGCAACCGGACTTGACGGCAGATCAAAGGAAATGGTTAAGACACCTGAATTTTTGAGACGCCCTGCAGCTTCACCGTCATATAATACACCGGGTAAACCCGAGGTTAGTATTAACCGAAGCTTTACAGCAAGCAATCCATACAGCCAGAGTCAGAGTGCCCAGCCGACCTACCAGACGGATCCGAACAGAAGGCCAATCTTAAGTCAGCCCGGTAAAACTCCAATGAATACCAACACGGATCCGAGCGGAATTAAGATACCGGAGTTTCTTCAGAAGAACAGACATAATAAATAAGTATATTTATTATAAATTTAAAGCAGGATGGTGATCGTATGATTGAATGGAAGGATAGTTATTCGGTTAATTTTGATGGTATTGATGACCAGCATAAAAAATTAATTTCTATCATGTCAGAGGTAGAAGCTGCAATAAGTACCAAAGACAATCATTTCAGCATTGTGATTGATGTAGTGAACAAGATGGAGGATTATATTAAAGAACATCTGGCTTATGAAGAAGAATTAATGGCTAAGTATGCGTATCCCTATGAGGAAAGTCATTTACAACAGCATAACGAGTTAAGATATAAGGTACTGAGTATTAATTATGATTATATTCAGAAAACAGAGGATTTTTACAACAGTACCTATGAATACCTGGTAAACTGGCTAATCAACCATATCATGAGGGTGGACAAGCTGCTGGGAGAATTCTTATTGACCAAGGGAGTCAGTGAGAACGTTTAATAATAACAGACCTTAGAAGGGGGTATGATGCATATGCATCATACCCCCTTATTTTTGCGGCTCTGTGTCCAGCGAAGCCGGACCACACTTGTCATAGCCAAACCATCCGGTTCATAGCAAGGGAAACGATTTATCGTTTCACCTTGTTGGTTCTGCTACTCTGTGCGAATCCCAAATACCCGAGGGGAGATTATTATCAAGCTTACACGTTGTTCTCAACTATATGATAAAAAAGGAGACCCTGTACGATTTTTCGGCAGAAAATACAACTTCTATTTATTATAGCAGCAGAATAAACTGTAAGCTTTTGTACCAATAAAGGGGAACCGGGTCAAAGCTGTAAAATAATGTAAATGAAAACAAATAATCGTTCACCAGAAACTGACATAAAATGGAAACCAAACAAGTTATAATCGGTATGTACATAACAAAGGATGTTTATCGGGCTGTGTGGAGGTGAACGTTGTATCTAGAGATTTATCCGGATATTGTTTTTATCCTGAATTTCTGCTTCGATTTTATCCTGATTTATCTGCTGAAGAGGGTGAACCGGAAGAACAGCAAATTGTTAAGAATGCTTGCAGCTTCAGGGATTGGCGGCGCTATAGCTGTAATCGTCAGCATTTTCCCGTGGATGAACGTGATCCTAAAGCTTTTCCTACTGTATGCAGCCGGAGCTGTGCTTATGATTATAGTTGCATTCGGAAGAATGAAGTGGTCGGATCTACTGAAGCAGTTTATTGTTTTAAATCTGATTACATATTTTGTGGGTGGACTTATGAATTCAATCTATTATCATACGAACCTCCGACTTTATCTGTTGAATTTAGGGAACGGAATTCGATTCAGTAATATTAAAATGATCTATGTCGGGGTCGCAATGATAGGCATTATGGTAATCTCTTTCGTGATTCTAAGACTTTTGCGCTGGTATCAAAAGCATGCTCCCGAAACCTATGAGGTAGATCTGGTACTCGACGGACGCAGCATAAGCACCAGAGGTTTGATGGATACAGGGAACTGTCTCCATGACCCAATCTATAAGAGACCGGTCATGGTGATAGAGAATTCTCTGCTAGAGGGCTTAGTGACACCGGAATTTGCAAAGGAGCTTGAGGAGGCGAAACACTACCTTGAGGGAAATGAACTGGACACCAGCCGGTGGAATATCGGAGAAGAAAGCCTATTACGCCTTAGGTTTATCCCATACCGATCCGTAGACAAGAGCGGTATGCTACTCGGGATTAAGCTGGATAAGGTATTAATTCATACAGGGAAGGAAACTGTCTGTAATGAAAGGGTTACCGCAGCCTTCTGCGATAACCGACTGTCTACGAGGGATGAATATCATGTGATATTACATAAGGAGCTATTGTAAACCACACTCCGATGCAGCGGAATGAAGGAATAATGGGAGGTTAGCTATGCTTTTAAAGTTGTCAATACAGAACAAATTTCAGTTTCGGATGATTCCGGACATCAGAACCATATTATTCGGTCAGAAGGGAGAAATCCACTATATCGGCGGAGCCGAGGTCTTACCGCCGCCTCTGGATCCGGTCAGAGAAGCTGAGGTGATTGCAGAATTAGGTACGGAGCGAGATGGTGAAATGAAGGCCATCTTAGTGGAGCATAATCTTAGACTTGTAGTGTACATAGCCAAGAAATTCGACAATACCGGGGTAGGGGTGGAGGATCTGATCTCCATTGGAACCATCGGACTGATTAAAGCAATCAATACCTTTAATCCGGATAAGAACATCAAGCTTGCAACATATGCCTCCCGCTGCATAGAGAACGAGATTCTGATGTATCTGAGAAGAAATAACAAAACTAAGCTGGAGGTCTCCATCGACGAACCCTTAAACGTCGACTGGGATGGCAATGAGCTGCTGCTGTCCGATATTCTGGGAACAGAGGAGGATGTAATCTACCGTAATATTGAAGAAGAGGTAGATCGGAAGCTTCTTCGTAAGGCGCTGTCGAAGCTATCGGAACGGGAAAGGATTATAGTGGATCTGCGGTTTGGTTTGAATACGGATGACGGAAATGAGAGGACCCAGAAGGAGGTTGCAGATCTTCTCGGAATATCACAATCCTATATCTCCAGACTTGAAAAAAAGATCATAAAAAGGCTAAAAAAGGAAATGGTGCGCTTTGAATAGCAACTGAAATGGTAATTATTTCTTGCCCCCCAATCGTATAAAGAAGTTCCAAAAAGTGAATCATTCTATTGACACGAATCACAAGAACTGTACTTATCTTCCCGGGATAAGCTCCTGATCATCAGGTTTGCTGTCCTTGCGGATATGAACTGATTTTCTTGTTTGAGCGGCCGGACGGCCCATGGATCCGTGTTAATGATAATGATTCGGAGGTTTCGTCATGGCTCTTTATAAGGTTGAGATCTGCGGTGTTAATACATCGAAGCTGCCATTGTTAAAAAACAGTGAAAAGGAAGAATTGTTTCAAAGAATATTAAGCGGAGATAAGGAAGCAAGGGAACTCTATATCAAAGGAAACCTAAGGCTGGTGCTTTCCATTATTCAGAGGTTCTCCAACAGTAATGAAAATGTAGATGATTTATTTCAGATTGGCTGCATCGGACTGATGAAGGCAATCGATAATTTTGATATAACGCAGAATGTTAAATTCTCCACCTATGCGGTACCGATGATTATCGGTGAGATCCGCAGATACCTTCGGGACAACAATGCCATCCGTGTGAGCCGTTCTCTCAGGGACACGGCATATAAAGCAATCTATGCGAAGGAGGCATTGGTCAGAAAAAATGAGAAGGAGCCGACGATCAGCGAGATTGCGGAGGAAATCGGCATCAGTAAGGAGGATATCGTGTATGCCCTGGATGCAATCCAGAGCCCGGTGTCTCTCTATGATCCGGTCTATGTGGAGGGCGGAGATGCCCTGTATATTATGGATCAGGTCAGTGATAAGAAGAACAGGGAGGAGAACTGGATTGAGGAGATTTCGCTAAAGGAAGCAATGGAGAAGCTATCTCCGAGGGAGCATAATATCATTAAGCTACGCTTCTTTGAAGGGAAAACCCAGATGGAAGTGGCGAAGGAGATCAATATCTCCCAAGCCCAGGTCAGCCGTCTGGAAAAATCGGCACTGAAAAACATGAAGAATTACCTGGTATAGGCCTGCAGAATTC
>JAEYQV010000140.1 GCA_023409835.1 Bacillota bacterium | reverse complement strand
AAATAATCAAGACAATTAATAAACGTATACCAGGTGGTTACTGAGCCCATGGAGAAGCCGCCGAAGGCACGATGCTCTCTGGAAGCCTTCATATCCTTTTCTGACTTGGAGTCCAGATAGGTATTATATTTAGTTTCTACCAAAGGAACTACATTCTTAATCAGCTCCTCAGGGAAGTATTGTGTATCATTCTTTCCACCGTAAAAAGTAGGAGTTACAACGATAAGCGGTTCAATATCCCCATTGGCTATCATATTGTCCAGAATCTTCTTCAGCTCCTTGCTCTGTCCCGGTCCACCAAAGATAAGATTCTCATTCTCACTGCCGCCATGCATCAGATATAAAACATTATACTTCTTACTCTTATCGGAAGCATCATAACCATAGGGAAGATAAACATTCAGCTTCTTAACGTCTTCTCCCTTCTTCAAATTGGCCGCCTTATAGGTTAAGCTTTCAATAGTGCCTTGCTTCTTACTCTCTGCTTTATATTCAACCGGTACCAGTTTAAATTCCTTCTCGTCGGCTGCTTCCTCCGTCAGTATCAGCTTACCGATTGCCTCCTTTAAAGAAGCTAATTGTTCATCGATTTGCTTCTGGGTCGCTTTCTTATCCTTGATTACACTCTCTGCTTTCTTTAAGGCATCCTTTAAAAGCTCAGGATTCTGATAGCGCGTTAAATCAAGCTCTTTGGCGCTATTGATCAAAGCCTTGAGATCATAGGGATTCAGTCCGCTGACTGCGCCCTTTGCCTTACCGGTCAATACTACCTCACCGAATTTTCTGGTATCCTGCCATCCGTTGCCGGTTGAGTCAAATATATTGATGGTTCCCAGGCGATTTGCTCCCTTAGCATCGTTAATCTGTAAATCAATACCAAATACCTTATTATTAGCCGGTTTTTTATTCAGAGCAATTCTCCCTTCGATTACATACCCGTCCTTCGTTTTCTTCGCACTGGTATAAAACCGCTCAATACTGCCGTTGTCGGCAGATTGGGAATTTTCATAATTTACCCTGAAATGAAGGTCATCCGCACCATAATCCTGTGTCTTGTCATTATTCTCATCCATAAAGACCTCTAAGGAATCCTGTTGATACGGAGTCTGTGACTGTACAGATAAATCCTTATCTTTGACCACTGCCAGGACATACAGGGCATTATCATCCCATAATACCTTGAATTTTGCCGTAGCGGTTACACCGCTTGCTTTGAATTTTGGAGTGATTGCAGTAGCATTGTCCCAAACCTTATCTACTTTGCCGTCAATGACGGGAGAACCGAAATTTGCTACTATTCTGCCTTTGGTGTCAAACCCCTTCTTATCTACGGTAATCTTAGTCGTATCCCCTTTGCTTGTGGCTGCAGAAGCCTTGGACAGAGGCCCTGAAAAGCCTGTAAAGACCATAGCTGCAACCGCTATTGTAATTACACAACGCTTCCATAACATTCTTTGTTCTTTTCTCAAAATATCTCCTCCTTTTATTTTCATTGATTTATATGAATTCTTTGAAACCATGCAAAATTAGTTGAGGAATATATGTCGCATTGCTAAATTGTAATTTCGTTTTAGCATAATCACATGTTAGCTTATTTCATAAAATTTGTCAATATACTGTCCTACTCTTTTTCTATAAAGCCTCCGCAGCTTTCCCTAAAATGAAAGATCGGAGTGAGCTCCTGCATCATTGGAAGATCCATCTTCTTTTCAATTGATACCAATATCATGTTCAATGATCTTTCCGCAAATTGCTCCATGGGCTGCTGCATGGTTGTTATCGGCGGATCGGAATAACTAAAATACTCATTTTCTCCGAACACTAAAATCTCAATATCCTTGGGGACATTGAGTCCGGCTGCTTTACATGCCTTCAATACACCTCCGGCATTTCTTCCATCCATAACAAAAAGCGCTGTCGGCTTAACCTCATTAGAAAGGACCTTCCTTGCTGACTCATATCCACTTTCAAAATCACGTTTCTCACAGTAGGAAATATAATCCGGGTCAATCCGGATGTCCTTCTCCTTACAAGCCTCCCTAAAAGCCAGTTCAATCAGCTGAACCGGTTTCCCTTTCACCGACAAACCAATCATTCCGACGGTTCTATGCTTTCTGGTGTAAAACAAATCCGCGCAGCTTTCTCCGGCCTCATAATAATCAATTAGAACACTATGGTATTTTTTCGTGCTTCGACCGATTAAAACGATCGGAATATCAAACTCATTCTGCTCCAGAAACAGCTGATCCTCACTCGAAATTCCCCCAATGATTGCTCCGTTAAAATGATGATTGTTAATGGAGTTCTTATAGCTTTCCAGATTCCCAAAATCATAGGGCTGAAGTACGATTTCAATATTAAGCTTACTCTGTTTAATTGCATGATATAAACCCTTTAAAAACCGCCCCAGTAAGTCATCCAGGTATTCCTCCCGCCAAAAAACAGCAATGATATAAGGAGCTTCTTCTTCCGCTGATTTTCTAAGTCTTCGCGCATAGATGTTCGGCTGATAATTCATCTCCATTGCTAAATCCTGAATTCGTTTTTGTGTCGTTTTTGAGATCCTCATCTGATCTCCCCGCCCGTTTAAAACGATGGAAACTGTTCCGGAAGATACACCAAGCTTTTCTGCCATCTGCTTAATTTGTACTGAAGCAGTCTTACTTTTCTTTTCCATTGAGTGATGTCCTCCCTCATGATTCATATAACGATAAAAGCAGTATAAAATGATTATACCACATATTATGTGAATTGTTTATAAGCTACTCTTCTTTCCTTCCGCTTCTGATAGATGGTAAAGGCCGAAATTGTAAGCAGCATTAAAAGAGCACAGACAAAGTACATGGTCTTATAGTTATAGTGGTCGGATATCTTCCCCCCTAAAATAGGCCCAAGCCCCTGGCCGATATCTGCTCCTATGTAAAACGTGCTTGTCGCTACTCCGATCCTTCCAGGATCTACCCTTTTGATACATTCACTCTGAACCGATATCTGACCGGTTCCCTGTCCTAAGGATTTTAGAACTGCTGCCAGGAGTAGCCAGCTTAACGCCGGAGCTGCACCTATAATCACCATCGATACTGCAGTGATAAGTAAAGAGACATTCACAATGAGCGTTAAACCCATTTGATCAATCACACGTCCGATAAACAGCCGCAAGGCAAATAGTACAATCGCTCCGACCGAGAAAAATATGCCGGCATTCTCAATCTGCCTCTCCTTCCCCAATAATATCAGAAAAGAGCTGACGATGCCATTACTGAAGGAAAACATTCCCCCTACGATTGCATATACAATTACCTCCTTAGCAATTAAGGAGTGAATCGTTATTTTTGCTTTCTTCCTTTCCCGAATTCTAAATGCTTTGGGATAAGGGAAAAACAGGAGCATACCTACAGCGAGGAAGGATAAGGAGGCTATCAACAGGAACAGCGTATGAAAGCCCATGTGATCCGTTATGTAAACTCCAAGATTTGGTCCGACAATCTGCGAAATTACCTGCCCGATGCCAAAATAGCCGATCCCTTCTCCCATTCTTTCTTTGGGAATAAATTCCGTAACCAATGCCATATTGGTCGTACTGCTGAGTCCAAATGCTACTCCGTGAAGAATTCGAAAGAAAAACAACAGGGAAATCTGATCGGATATCCCATAACCAAGTACAGACAACCCCATAAGAACATTGGCAAATATACATAAATATTTTTTATTCAGCAAATCTACCGAAATACCGGCAATCGGCCGGATAATCAATGCGGCTATTGAAAAGATACCGGCTATGAGACCTGCAACAGCTAATGAATTCCTAATCGTCATGGCATAATTAGAAATCATAACATATACCATATTAAACCCCATGGAGGTGATCAAATTGATGAGGATCAAGAATATATAGGATCTATTCCACAGTCTCTTACCATTCACATTTTTCATCTACAAGTACCTCATATTGCAGAACTGCAATTTCGTTTTAGCATAATAATACAGTTTTGTTGCATTATTGTCAATAGCTCTAAAAAAGAGCTGCCGCATTTTCGGAGATAATAACAAGGCTTTCGCCATATACTCATCTTCCTTATGCAGCAGCTCCTATAAAATTGACTGTATATTGATTAACTATTTACACGGTAACGAAGTACATTCCAGCTTAACGGAGGTAACATCACCTGATCCGTTACTTCGATTTCCTTTGGAACTACCCGATTGGGATTTTGGAAGGTATTCACAGCCAGTGGCTGCTCCTCATGCAGCTGGATATGCCGGAATAACTCCGCATTCTTAAAATGCAGCGAACAATTCAGTTCAACGCTTTCGCGCAGATCAAGATTTACGGCAAATACAGTTACAATACCACTCTCCTCATCATATACACCTGCCGTCTGAACAAACGGCTGCTCCCCATAGCCGTCGGTCTTCTTATACGGACTAAGGAGCGAGGATCGGAGCGCAACCCCCTTGCCATAGGTAGCCGCATGCTGGAACGGATAGAAGGTGGTCTGTCGGAAGGCGCCTCCCTCCGGATCAACACTGATAACACTTCCAATTACGATGGACTGACAGGCTATCTTCACACGGTCGCATCGATTGATAAAAGCAATCAGTATGCTTCCGAATAAGCATGCATCGATCAGATTTGTATTACCAATACGTTTTCCCGGTTCCGTCTGCTGACGCTCACTCCAGTCAAGCCCTTCCGCCTTTGCTGTCTGACTGGAGATAATGCCCCATTCATCAAAACAGATATGGATTGTTTTATCAGAATACTTCATGCCCTTCACATAATCGGCTGCAGCGCAGACCGTATCTATAAAGCCGTTTAGGTCCCTGGAGATGCAAGGAAGATCCTCCGGGGTAAATTGGACAGGAAAAACGGTTCCTTTAACACTTTCCGGATCATAGCTGTAATATCTGTGCAGGGAAAGATAATCCACCCTGGGATAGCATTGTTCCAATACAACGCGATCCCATTCCGGGAAAGACGGATGAGATTTATCATTCGCACAGCTTCCGCAGGCTACCAATTCAATCGTAGGATCTACGATTCTCATCTGTTTTGCCGCTTCGTTTGCAATACGCCCGTATTCAAACGCCGTTTTTTCTCCCATCTGCCAGGTTCCATCCATTTCATTACCCATACACCATAATTTAATACCATGGGGTTTCTCATGTCCGTATTGCTTCCGTAACTCGCTGAAGTAGGTTCCGCCGTCCATATTGGTATATTCTATTTCATAGGATGCTTCCTCCGGAGTCCCTGTACCGAGATTAACCGCCAGCATCGGCTCGGAACCTGCCTTCTTCACCCAGTCGGTATATTCGTCTATCCCCATGTGGTTGTTCTCTATCATCTTCCAGGCTTTTTCAAAGCGTACCGGTCGCGCCTCCTTCGGTCCGATTCCATCCATCCAATGATAGCCGGATACAAAATTTCCTCCCGGATAACGGATTGCCGTTGAACCCAGCTCCCGCATCAGCTCCAGGACATCCTTACGAAATCCCTGCTCATCAGCCGTGGGATGCTCCGGGTTATAGATACAGCCATACACAATTTTATGTATGGATTCAATAAAAGTACTGAATATACGTGGGTCTACCTTTGAAATTGAGAAATCAGGATCTAGCTTCAGTGTCGCTTTCTTCATTTATTCAATATCCTTTCGTTAAATTTGCCGATTATATTGCATTGATTATATCCAAGATACAATACTTCTTACCCGGCTTCCTCGAGTTCCAATCTCTTTATTATTTCAGTAAATCTTCGGTAATGGTATCCATTATGAACTTTTCAAATTCCGTGGCTTCCTTCTCCTCCGAAACAGCTCCCTCAGTAGAGAAAAACATGCCACAGGGTTTATTGTTAGTATAAGGGCCCCAATACGGTAAATCTGTTCCGTCGTTGTCTTTTCCGTTTGGATCACCGTTCTTTATAAAGTTGTACCAGTAATTGCACATCTGTCGAGCCAGATCATAGTCCCTTCCTTTAAAGGGCCTCCAGCATTTTGCCAGGGTCTCAAAGAAAAACCATAAGTCAACTGAATGGAAATTACCCGGATTATCCCACCCCGGTATTTCTGTACCAAATCTATAATAGTAAGTGTTCGGAGCCTTCTCGTCCTCCTGTATATGCCGGAACAGGCTCTTAATCGTGCATTCCAGTCCACTTACCTTCGCATACTGATTGCCTTCCTTCTTCCAGGCTTCCTCAAACTTCAAAAATTCCTCTGCACGATCTCCAAAATGCTCCTTCGCTTTCTTAATAAATTCTTCGTCCGAATTTGCTGTTATGGCATTCGGGAATTCATCGATAGTATTTCCTGACATCAGGGGTACCCTTGCATACTTGTTCTGCATTATAAGTTCCAGCGGATGCCCCACACAGAACTTCCCGTCCATTGAAGTCAACATGAGTGGGATACCTCCGGCAAACTTCGAATACAGCTTTAGCAGGTGGAAGGCATCCAATTTTCTGGCTTCTTCCAGACTATTCACTCCGATATATTCAAAAAACTTAACTCCGAGTTCTTCCGCTTCTTTTAGACTCCGCGGTTTCACAATGCTGAATACATCATAAGGACTATGAATCATTGCACTTTCTACGATGGCCTTTTGGAATAAGCCGAAATTAGCCGGACAGGTCATCTGCGTCAGGACACTTCCACCTCCGGCAGACTGACCGGCTATGGTGATATTCTCCGGATCACCGCCAAAAGCACGGATGTTTCGAATGACCCATTTCAGTCCTGCCTGCTGATCCAAATTACCAAAATTAGTAGGCTCATCAGGCTGCTCCGCGGTTAATTGGGGATGAGCCAGGAAACCAAAGACATTCAATCGATAATTCACGGTAACTACGACAACTCCACGTCTGGCAATCCGTTCCCCGTCAAACTCCATCTCCGCAGGATATCCCCATTGCAGAGCACCACCGAAAAACCAGACCAATACCGGCTGTTTATCCTCTATGCTCTTAGCTCCTGTCCATACATTGAGATACAGACAATCCTCATCCATTGCAATATCGGGATCTACATGCCATTCCCTGCAATAGATATCAGTGCCGACACCCGGTGTATCCTGTACGGAAATAGGTGCAAATCGATAAGCCCTTCGGGTACCTTCCCATTTCGGGCAGGGCTTTGGAGCACGCCATCTGTTTTCTCCTACGGGAGGTGCTGCAAAAGGAATTCCCTTAAAGGCAGTAATCCTGGGATCAGCAGCTTCTATTCCCTCTACTGCTCCATTCTCTGTCATCGTCTTCCTAATCATAATCTATCCTCCATCTCTGCATTATTTCGTATCTATTTTCTCCATTTTACCAAAATTATCAGAAATATTCCATCCTTACTTATCTCAAACCATGTCATGAACTGTGTCATTTCTGCAGATGCTTTGATCGCTGTTGCGGAGCTCACAGCGGCATTGATTGATTTATCAGAGGCCCTTACTACCGTAAAGAGGAGGACTTATCCGGAAGCTTTCGCTTCCCAGACAAGCCCTCCTCTTTACTTAGAATTATCTACTGTTTCATATCTATAACTCCAGCTTATTTGGCCGCATTCTTAGCATCTAACTCAATTTGGAATTTATCCTTGTCAAACTTGACAACATCCTGTAAGCCAAAGCCATCCATTTGTTTCGACATTTCATCCCATAAGGAATCAAACTCTGCCTGGTTCTTTGCGAATATCATTCTCCAGGAATAATCACATAGGGTATCTCCACACTGACTGCGGATTACTGCTATATCATTCGTATCACTGGGAAGAGATACACTAACATTCGGGCTGACTAATAGAATGTCATTCTTCTTCATATATTCAGCCGGCTCAGCTGCACCGAATTTCTCCTGCCATTCTTTCTTCATCTGAGTCATAGTAGCAGCCTTATAGGTGCTCCAATACTGCGAGTTATAGGGCTCACCGGTATTCGGATTGGTACTGATGGCATCCACTATCCACTGATTGATTGCGTTGTTACCATCCTGATAACCGCCGCCGCCCCATTCTTCCGGAACAGGAAGGTTATCCATTAAAGCATTGTCATTGATACGGGTAAATTTGCCGTCTGACCCCACCGTATAATTGAAGCCTTCTATACCGTCATGCTGGTAAACTAAGCCTTCCGGACTTGCATACCAATCAAGAAAATCAAGAATTCTCTCATACTTCGCATCATCAACCTGAGATCCAATACCAAAGAGACGTCCGCTACCATAATAGGTATCGGAATCTGCATAGTACTTCTGATCCTTAACCGGAACGAAAATAAATGCATTGCCATCCTTTAATCTTTCCTGGGAATTCCAGAAGCCTACCTGCCAGCTGTACCACATCAGATATACCTGACCTGCAGACATCTTCGCACAGGCTGCATTCCAATCCTGTGTACCGGAATCGGGATCAACAATTCCTCTCTGGTATGCTTTATTTAAGAATTGAAGAATCTTATAGTAAGCAGCATTCTTATCGGTTACCGGAGTAAAGGTGCCATCCGGTTTCAGAATAATGGAGCCTTTAACCCTCTCACCATACCAGGTAGTAAGCTGAACAACATTGGCAATACCCATCATTCCATCGCCGTCATCCCAATCCGGCCATAAGGAGAACGGATAAGCAGGGTCGCCGTCTGCATTGGTAGGATGAGCCTTCATCATAGCTTCCAGCGCATCCAGCAGTCCATCCAGATCTTTGATTTCAGGGGAGCCTATCTCTTTATACAAGTCCCATCTTAACAGCGGGCTGGAATAGATTACGTCCTGAGAATATGCGGTTGGTGCTGTATTTGTCATCTGACAGGGAATACCGTAGATTGAGCCGGCGCTGTTTCCGGGCAGTCCCTTATTATAGGTATCAATCTGATCTTTATATTGCATCAGGTTCGTGCGGCTTTTAATTCCTTCCGTGATATCCTTAATCAGACCATTCTGAACACAATCCTGAAAATCAGTACCGTCAAGCAATATGATATCACCTAAATTACCGGTACTGGTACGGGTCTGATAGATCGCATCACCTGCGACCTGGGGTGCAATGATATTCAGTTCAATATTAAATTTATCCTTTACAACCTTCTGGAACCAACCGGACTGCATTCCTTGATAGTTCGCAGCTACATCATAAACTTCGATTGTTAAAGTCTCATCGTACTTTTTTTCTGCATTCGTATCCGTAGAGGGTTCATCTTTTTTCGTTGTATCAGTGGCCGCTACCGTCGGTGTATTAACGGGCTCATTCGTACCACTGGTGTCAGTAGCTTTTGAACATCCGGTTAATGTCGCGGCAACCATTGCAACTGCCAAAAAAGATGCTAATAACTTCTTTCGCTTCATTTCCAATCCTCCCTTTTTATTAATATAATAAACAATGAAGCTAATGCCATCATTGTTTCTTATCCCTTTACTGCACCGATCATAATTCCCTTAACAAAGAACCTCTGGAAGATGGGATAAACCAGGATAATCGGTGTAACCACGATAATTGTAACTGTCATACGAATGGAAGTAGCCGTCTGGGCACTGGCAAGGCTCGCAGCCAAATCCGTTGTTGAGGTACTGCTGTTAACCAGCGCCTTCAGGGAGCTCGCCTGATTGATATACTGGAACAGGGTAAATTGAAGGGTATAGAGCTTATTATCGGTAACTAACAGCAGGGTATCCTGAAACGAGTTCCACTGAGCGACAGCAGTAAAGATTGCTACGGTGGCTACAATAGGCTTGATGACGGGGAGCATAATTCGGTAGAATATCCTAAGGGTTCCCGCACCATCAATTTCTGCTGCCTCCTGCAATTCCTTAGGAACAGATTCCACAAAGGTTTTGCACAAAATTATGTAGAAAGGTGAAACCGCCACCGGAAAGATATAAGCCCAGAAGTTATTTCTAAGTCCCAGATTATTCATCGTAATAAACCAGGGTATGATACCGGCATTAAAATACATGGTTGCCACCACAAACCGATACCAGAGCTTTCGTCTCCACAGGGTTTCTCTGGTGAACATATATCCCAGAAAGGCTGCGATGACAACTGTTAACAGGGTTCCGATCAGGGTTCTTGATACCGATATCTTCAGAGCCTGAAAAAGCCCCGGTATCTTCAGCACGTTGATATAATTCTTAAAATGCAAGCCTTTCGGCCAGAGTAACACCTTGCCTCTTTCACTCAGGTTATTCGCACTGATTGTATTGATTAATATATAGTAGAACGGATATATACATACGAAGGCAAATAGAGAATAAACGATATAGGTAACAACACTTATCGTTTTGTCACCTAAACTGGTTTTCATTTTATGTTTTTTTCTTTTTATACTGTTGGTACTCATAATATATTCCTCCCAACTATCTAACAATTCAGTCTAAATGAACCCCTCGCCTCTGACAAGCTTGGATACACCGTTGGTAACACATAATAGCAAAATGCTGACCACACTCTTAAAGATGCTGATTGCAGTGGAGAGGGAATAACCGCCGCCACTCATAGCCAGATTGTATACATACAGGTCCAGAACCTGAATGGTATCCTTGTTAAAAGCATTTTGGAATACAAAGAACTGCTCCATTCCGTTGGAAAGGAAATTGGCAAGATTAATCATAACCAATACAAAATAAGTAGGGAGTATGCTGGGTATGGTGATATGCCAGATCACCCGCATTCGGGAAGCGCCGTCAACCCTGGCAGCCTCATTCATCTCCTCATCAATGCTGCTGATTGCGGCTATGTACATAATGGCAGCCCAGCCCGCATTCTTCCAGGTGAGCCATAGCCACATTTTGAACCATACATGCTCGGAGGATTGCAAAAACATGATAGGAGTATCAATCAGTCCCAGACTAAGTAATAATGAATTCACCACACCTGTGTTGCTAAATACACAGAAGGCGATGGAAAAAACCAAAACCCAGCTGATGAAGTTCGGAAGAGTGGTGACCGTCTGGACAAATCTCTTAAACTTTTTACTTTTTATTTCATTCAGGAAAACGGCAAAAATCATGGGGAACCAGGAGAACAGAAGGCTCAAGCCACTGATCGCAAAGGTATTTCGAAGAATACTTAGCAGCTGTCTGATTTTTACGCTATTCTCGAACATGGAGGAAAACCACTTGAAGCCGACAAACCGATCCATTGTAAGAGGAAACGGAGGCTTATAATCGAAAAACGCATACACCCAGCCATATAACGGATAATAAGAGAAAACTGCGACCAGAATGATAAAAGGCAGGATATACAAAAACTCCCTCATTGATCTTTTCTTTCTGCTATTCGTAAGAAAGGCCATATTCTACTATCCTCCTGTTCATCTTTATTCAAAGCGGCTATCCGGATACAGGGTTTAGCAGCTGTTTCTTATTCTTGTAATACTTCATTAGCCCCATAATTCATATGTAAAATTTTGGTTAATCGTTTTACTATGTAGATAATTATATTTTATTAAGCTCGGAATTGTCAATACTATTTTATCTATATTGTTGTATTTTTACCGCTATAATAAGATAAAATTATATATTTTTATGTACTACTTATCATATTATAAATATAATATATCTATTTTGTATATGTTTATCGTTTTACATTCTTTCTATTTTGTTGATTTTGTCTATTTTTCTACAGTAAAACCCCCACGATGACCTTTTTTGATACGTCATCGTGGGGGTTTTACTCAATCCCTATCTATTTATGCCAGTCCTATTGGATTCTTGAAACAGATTCCCGTATCACGATCCGGCAGGGCATATTGATTGTATTGGAGCTATTGGTTTCCTCGAAGCTGTTCTCAATGCTTTTAATGAGAATCTCTGCAGATTTCTTGCCGATCTCAGTAAGTCCGATATCATTTGTTGTAAGATGAGGCCGAAGATATTCGGATATTTCTTTATTGTCGTATCCCACTACAGAGATATCCTTGCCCACCTTGATATCATGGTCATACAGATAATCATAGCAGCCTGCTGCCATGGAGTCATTCATACAGAAAATCGCAGTAACGCCGGCTTTAACAAGACTCTCCGTCTCAGTATATCCGGATATTCGATTCCAGTTTCCGAATCTGATCAGTTCCGGGTTAAACAAAACCTGTTCCTCAAATAAGGCCTTCTGATATCCGAGAATTCGTTTCTGCGTATGTAGGTTACTATCGGTCCCTGCGATTACTCCGATCTTTCGATGACCCATGGAAATCAAATATTTGGTCATATCATAACCACCCTTCTCATCATCGATGACAACCGATGCAAATTGGTTGGATTTTGAAAAAGCATAGACTACCACCGCAGGTATTTTAAAATCATCACTAAAGCAGTTGACTACTCTGCAATGACCCGCCACATATAAAATACCATCCACCTTGATCGATAATAACTCCTGTATCGACGGACACAGGACGGACTGCAGCTTCCTCTCATCATTATACCAGGTATCCTGCCATTTATCATAGAGACGCATATTCAAAAGGATTGTACGGTAATAATTATCCTCACAATAGGCCATAATTGCTTCAACAATAGGCGGCGTACTGAATTCACTCAGGTCTTCAACAATAATTCCGATGATCCTGGTTTTTTGTTTCCGCATACCCTGGGCAAAATAATTGGGTTGATAACCGGTTTGTCTTACGATCTCCAATACTC
>JAEYQV010000083.1 GCA_023409835.1 Bacillota bacterium | reverse complement strand
TTATTCCGACAGAACGAGCATTGAAGAAAACATTTGATGTATATGGAAAAAGAAAATCCACTATAACGAAATAGTCTTGTTTTTTTCCTAATATATAAACAATAGGAAACGATAAAGCGTTACACATGTCATGAACCGGATTGTCTGCCTGTGGCAGCCAACCGCTAATAAAAATCCTCCTGCCTCCTTAAGAAGCAGATACGGGATTCTATTAATCCCGAAAAAATCTTCTTAGGAGGACGGAGGATAATTTTATATTGTATGAATTGTCTGTTTGGTTTAAGATTACCTTATGCCAGATTACTATAGCCCATCAGTTGGGTGTCCACTGCCTTCGCTACCTCCCTGCCTTCACGGATTGCCCAAACGACCAGGGACTGACCGCGGTGCATGTCTCCGGCTGTGAATACCTTATCCATGCTGGTTCGGTATTTACCGGGCTCAGTCTTAACATTTGTCCTGCCATCCAGCTCCACACCAAAGGCCTCTGCTACATAGGACTGGGTTCCCAGGAAGCCGGCTGCGATAAGAACCAGATCTACCTCAGTCTCATACTCACTTCCTGCCACCTCTTCCATGGAGAACCGTTTTGTCTCTTCATTATATCTACTTTCCAGTTTCACGATCTTAACTTTGCAGACATTTCCCTTCTCATCTGCAAGGAATTCCTTCACTGTGGTCTGATAGACTCTGGGGTCTTCGCCGAAGCAAAAAGCAGCTTCCTCCTGACCATAATCCGTCTTGCAGACCTTCGGCCACTCCGGCCAGGGATTATTCTCCGCTCTGGTATCCGGAGCCTTCGGCATCATCTCCAGCTGGAGCACGGATACCGCTCCCTGTCGGATTGCCGTGCCGACGCAATCATTGCCGGTGTCACCGCCACCGATAACCAATACCTTCTTATCCCTCGCAGAGAGCTTGAATTCCTTTACGGCTGCTGCCCTGGTCGTGTTCGCCTCAAAGAGATCCTTCGTCGCACTTGTCAAGTAATCCACCGCAAAGTAGATACCGGTTGCTTCCCTGCCGGGAGCCTTGATATCCCTGGGATTGGAAGCACCGCAGGCCAGAATTACACTGTCATAATCCTTTAAGATCTTGGAGGCCTTAAAGTTATTGCCAACATCTGCTCCGGTTATAAAGATAACCCCTTCCTCCTCCATGATAGCGATCCTGCGCTCGATAATTTGCTTCTCCAGCTTCATGTTCGGAATACCGTACATCATAAGCCCGCCAACACGATCAGATCGCTCGTATACGGTAACCGAGTGGCCTCTTTTGTTCAGCTGATCGGCTGCAGCCAGACCGGAGGGTCCGGAGCCGATCACAGCGACCTTCTTACCTGTTCTAATCTGCGGAGGGTTGGGTCTCAGATATCCCTTTTCATAGCCATACTCCACGATGGTGTTTTCATTTTCCTTTATCGTTACCGGTTTACCGTTTAAGCCGCAGGTACAGGCTGGCTCACAGGGAGCCGGGCATACCCTGCCGGTAAACTCCGGAAAGTTATTTGTCTTCATCAACCGGCTCAACGCCTGTGCCATATTACCTCTAAAAATGGAATCGTTCCACTCCGGAATTAAGTTATTCAAGGGACAACCGGAGGTCATCCCTCCGATGATCAGTCCGGATTGGCAGAACGGTACTCCGCAGTCCATACATCGGGCTCCCTGGCATTTTCGTTCTTCCATAGACAGAGTTTGGTGGAATTCATTAAAGTGCTTAATGCGTTCCTTCGGTGTTTCGCATTGGCTTACTGCTCTGTCATATTCCATAAAACCTGTTGGCTTACCCATATAAATCCTCCTTCTAACTCAGGAATTATTAATATAAGCTGCAAAACTCAATTAATATATATTTGGGGATGTGTGTACCGTTGTCGGCGGAGAGATTGCCTGCTGAACTATGCACCGTTTTTGCGTCATGCTCCATGAATGACGCATCGGTGCGAGTGGCGCAGGAAATCTTCTCCGGCGATAATGGCAATACATCCTCAAATTGCACCAAACTAAAGGTTTTGCAGCTAACCTATTCTTTCCTGGTGTTAGCAAAAAATGCTTCAATTTGAGCCTGTTCGCTGCTTAAGCCCTTTTCCTCCATCTGCACGATGGTCTGTAGCATCCGTCTGTAATCATGAGGAATAATCTTCTTGAATTTTGGAAGGTATTCCTTAAAGTTTTCCAATATCATTCTGCCCTTTGAAGAATTCGTATATTTCACATGCTCTGTGATCATATCCTTGAGCTCTGCCACATCGTATTTCTCCGTAACAGCTTCAAACGATACCATTCCTTTATTCAGCTTCTTATACAGATCACTGCCTTCATCCAACACATAGGCAATGCCGCCGCTCATTCCTGCAGCGAAGTTCTTCCCTGTCTTGCCAAGGACTGCAACCCTTCCGCCGGTCATATATTCACAGCCATGATCACCGACACCCTCAACAACTGCCATTGCACCGGAATTACGAACACAGAAGCGCTCTCCGGCCACACCGTTAATGAAGGCTTTCCCGCTGGTTGCTCCGTAAAGGGCAACGTTACCGATGATAATATTCTCTTCCGCTTTGAAGGTACTGAGCTTCGGAGGATATGCGATCAGCTTACCACCGGATAGGCCCTTGCCAAAGTAGTCATTACTGTCACCCTCCAGCTCAATGGTGAGTCCCGTCGGAATAAAGGCGCCAAAGCTCTGGCCACCACTGCCCTGGCATTCAATGATGAAGTTATCCTCCTTCACCTCTGTTCCGCATCTTCTGGTAATCTCAGAACCAAGGATGGTACCGAAGGTACGGTCCGTATTGGTTATCTGAAGCTTCACCTTCTGGGAATGCTTATCATGCAGCTTGAATTTATTCAGGAGCACCCTCTCATCCACGGTATTCTCCAATTCAAAATCATATACCTGATCGGAACTAAAGTGGATGCTCTGCCCATTCTCAACGAAGGGATTCTTAAGAACCGCGCTCAAGTCCACCTTGGCGGCTCTCTCATCGTTTTGAACCGATTCCTTCATTGTTATGAATTCTGTTCGTCCGATCAGCTCATCTACTGTCCGAAAGCCCAGCTTAGCCATATATTCCCGCAGCTCTTCGGCTACGAAGCGCATGAAATTCTCTACATATTCCGGCTTACCGTGAAAGTTCTTTCGAAGCTCCGGATTCTGTGTTGCCACACCAACCGGACAGGTATCAAGATTGCATACCCTCATCATTACACAGCCCAAGGTTACCAATGGTGCGGTTGCAAAGCCGAATTCCTCTGCTCCGAGCAGTGCCGCGATCAATACATCCCGGCCGCTCATCAGCTTACCGTCTGTCTCAATAACTACCTTATTACGGAGTCCATTCATAATCAGGGTCTGATGAGTCTCAGCCAGGCCAAGCTCCCAAGGAAGACCGGCATTGTAGATGGAATTTCTCGGTGCCGCCCCGGTTCCTCCGTCATATCCGGAGATCAGGATGACACCTGCTCCAGCTTTGGCTACACCGGCAGCAACCGTACCGACTCCTGCTTCAGACACAAGCTTTACGGAAATTCTCGCATTCTTATTGGCATTCTTTAAATCATAAATCAGCTGTGCCAGATCCTCAATGGAATAGATGTCATGATGAGGCGGCGGGGAGATAAGACCTACACCGGGGGTTGAATGCCTCGTCTTGGCAATCCAGGGATAAACCTTCTCTGCAGGCAGCTGTCCGCCTTCTCCGGGCTTTGCTCCCTGTGCCATCTTAATCTGGATCTCCTTGGCACTGACCAGATATTCCGAGGTAACACCAAAGCGTCCGGAGGCTACCTGTTTGATTGCGGAGCAACGGTTTAGTCCATCCTCTCCGGGCTTTAGACGGTCCAGGCTCTCACCGCCCTCACCGCTGTTGGATTTACCCCCCAGACGGTTCATGGCAATCGCCAGAGCCTCATGGGCTTCCTTAGAGATGGAGCCATAGGACATGGCACCGGTTTTAAACCGCTTCACGATGGCTTCCACACTCTCTACTTCCTCAATTGCAATTCCCTGTTCGGGATATTTAATATCCAGAAGACCTCTCAGGTTCACCTTCTCCTGCTCTGCGGTTATCTCCTTCGAATACTCCTTGAACATCTCATAGCTGCCGGTACGGGTAGACTGCTGCAGGAGATGGATTGTCTTCGGGTTATAGAGATGCTCCTCCTTCCCACTGCGGAATTTATGGGAGCCGCTGCTCTCAAGAGCCAGATCCAGCTCCAGACCCAACGGATCAAATGCCTGGGAGTGGAGAGTATCTACCTGCTTCTCCATACATTTTAACGTAATCCCCTCAATCCGGCTTACGGTTCCGGTAAAGTATTTATCAATTACTTCCTTACTGATACCGATGGCTTCGAAGATCTTCGAGCCCTGATAGGATTGGATCGTCGAGATACCCATCTTAGAGGCAATCTTAACAATCCCCTTCAGCACAGCCTTGTTGTAGTCATCTACCGCTGCATAATAATCCTTATCCAGCATATTATTGCTAATCAGCTGACGGATCGTCTCCTGTGCCAGGTAGGGATTCACTGCACAGGCACCATAGCCTAACAAACAGGCGAAATGGTGTACCTCTCTGGGCTCCGCACTTTCCACGATCATTGCCAGGGCGGTTCTCTTCTTGGTACGTACCAGATGCTGTTGAAGAGCAGACACCGCCAGTAGGGAGGGAATTGCCACGTGGTTCTCGTCTACACCGCGGTCAGAGAGAATCAGGATATTGGCTCCTTCCTTATAGGAACGGTCAGCCTCCAGGCATAGGTGATCGATTGCCTTCTCCAGGGAGGTATTCTTATAATAAATCATCGGAATAACCTCCACCCGGAAGCCGGGTTTTTTCATGGTTTTTATTTTAAGAAGATCCGTATTGGTCAGAATCGGATTGTTGATTTTCAACACATTACAATTCTCTGCCTTCTCCTCCAGCAGATTGCCATCCTCGCCGATGTAGACAGAGGTGGCGGTAACAATCTCTTCCCGGATGGCATCAATCGGGGGATTGGTAACCTGGGCAAACAGCTGCTTAAAGTAGTTGAATAAGGGAGGATTGTTCTTTGATAATACCGGGATCGGAGAATCGACACCCATCGCTGCCACAGCCTCCTGACCGCTGTCAGCCATCGGAAGAATCGTGGTTTTGTAATCCTCGTAGGTATAACCGAAGGCTTTCTGCAATCTGGAGAGCTCTTCCTCACTGTATTCGATAATCTTCTTGTTCGGAATATGAAGATCCTTTAAACGAACCAGATTGGTATCCAGCCACTCACCATAGGGCTGACGATTCGCATAATAGCTCTTCAAGTCCTCATCATCCACCAGACAGCCCTTAACAGTATCTACCAGTAGCATCTTACCGGGACGGAGTCTTTCCTTTCTGATGACCTTCTCCGCAGGAATATCCAGCACACCTACCTCGGAGGAGAGGATTACATAATCATCATTGGTAATATAATAACGGGAGGGTCTGAGTCCGTTACGGTCCAGCACCGCACCCATCACATCACCGTCGGAGAACAGAATCGAAGCCGGGCCATCCCAGGACTCCATCATGGTAGCATAATACTGATAGAAATCCCTCTTCTCCCTACTGATTGCGGAGTCATTGCTCCAGGGCTCTGGTATGGTAATCATCACTGCCAGGGGCAGATCCATGCCGCTCATCACCAGGAATTCCAGGGTGTTATCAAGCATAGCAGAGTCGGAGCCTTCCGTATTGACTACCGGAAGCACCTTATGTAGCTCCCCTTTCAGATGCTCGGACTCCATGGTCTCTTCTCTGGCTAACATCTTATCGGCATTGCCCCGGATCGTATTAATCTCACCGTTGTGAACGATAATACGATTCGGATGGGCTCTCTGCCAGCTGGGATTCGTATTCGTTGAGAATCTGGAATGAACAATGGCAATCGCGCTCTCGTAATTTACATCCTGCAGATCTTCAAAGAAGAGACGGAGCTGTTTTACCAGAAACATTCCCTTATATACAATCGTACGGCTGGATAAGGATACCACATAGGTATTATCATTGCTTTGTTCAAATATTCTTCTTACAATATAGAGCTTACGGTCAAAATCCAGACCCGGCTTTACATTAGCGGGCTTTTTAATAAAGCCTTGCATGATATAGGGCATACAGGCTACGGCACGCTCTCCCAGAATCTGTGATTTGTTCGGAACCTCTCTCCAGCCGAGGAATTTAAGTCCCTCCTTCGTGGCAATGATTTCAAACATTTTCTTGGCTTGATTACGACTCAGTTCGTCCTGAGGAAAGAAAAACATGCCTACACCGTAATTTCTCTCCTCACCCAGTTCAAATCCAAGTGGCTTTACTACCTTGGAAAAGAATTTATGGGAGATCTGAAGAAGTATTCCAACACCGTCTCCGGTTTGTCCCTGCGCATCCTTACCGGCACGGTGTTCCAGATTTTCTACAATCTTAAGAGCATTTTCCACCGTCTCATGGGTTTTGATACCTTTCATATGAACCACTGCGCCGATACCGCAATTATCATGTTCGAATCTGGGATCATAAAGTCCCTGCGGAACCTGTGTTGTTTCCTCTCTCATTGTCTGCTTCATAAGCATTCCTCTTCCTTTTCTATATAATTTCGTATCATATTGACCAACCCTTGAACCTGTTATGGCTTCGTTGCCATTTATGTCCTTCGGTCAATATAATTGCTCCTTCCACTACCGCAATCGCAACCGGATTGTCTGCCTTTGGCAGCCAATCATCAACAAGATGAAACGATAAATCGTTTCACTTGTCATGAATACAAATAGGGCGTTTATAGACTTCTACATGAAAAGTCCATAAACGCCCTCGTTTATTGGTGATGATTATAATATATAATATTCGATAATGCAAGAAAAAGTTTTATCAAATCTATATATTTTCATATTCATCCATTGCCAATAAGGGCTTAATCCAGGTCAAACAGCATTCTTGCAACCAGTGACGCCTTCCTCTCCCGTTTCAGACGATACTTTTCATTCGTCACCGTCAGATAAAAGCAACCTTTCCCCTGATTCCGGAAGGCTGTCAGTGCATCCAGAGGTAACCGGAAGGAATACTGTCGGTCAGGCACTACGGAGTAGCCGTTCTCCTTCCCGTCCTCCCGGAATACAGAGGCCGGACTGCCATCCTCATCACAGGTAACCAAAAGCTCTGCCAATACCGGAGCTCTTCCTTCCATATTATAGTAAATACGGACCACCAGCTGGTTTGCGGCGATATTCGTATCCTCTACGAGAAAGCTGATCTTCTTCTCGGTACCCGCCGGTGCATCCGGGTTATCATAGAGTATATACTCTCCCGAGCTGTTTAGTACCGCATCCGCATTCGTAATTCTGATATCGGGAGCGGTTACACCTGCCTGATAAGAAGCGATCATTGTATTGATAAAGAGCTTCACCTCATATCCGTTATACGGTATTACCGCCCCTTCATCAAGGACAGCGTCGATGGGAGAATGTCCTACAACCGTATACATGACATTGCCTTTACTGTAAATATAGTAGTTATTTCGGGTATCATTCGGTGAGGTACTGTAGGGTCCGGTTCCATCCGGAGAGCTATCGGAGAGGCAGAACCATACCATAATTTCAGGATCATCCAGATTAAGCTGATAGTACTGTGCATGGGATTCTCCGATCCGGAAGCTGTCCGGTATTTCATAGGGATAGGTGGTGATCTGCCCCCCATTCACCTTGGTTACCTGCTTCGTTTTGTATTGATTGACTGCCGTTCCCTTCACAATCTGATTACCCGCGGTTGAGAACGGAGGATAATCCTTATTTATATTATAAATAGCATCAGCCAACGGATGATAGGAGCCGTTACTACCCGGATTACCATAGGCTACCAGAGTTGAATAGGTAAGACCTTGAACCTCAGGATAGGTTAATCCATCGTTCGTCAGGTTCCCTGCTTTATAGATACTGCGTGCCTGGCTGGGCTTCGTTGCCCTATCATACATGGTGGTATCCCCGGCTTCCTTTCGGATACCGAACCGGTCCAGGCCGAGCCTGTTTCGGAAATACCGGTTGATTCCATAGCCCCAGAAGCTCAGTCCACTGCGATAAGGCTCATACTCGTTCTGAGGAAGATTAACAAAGGAGGTTGTGTCATGGGTGAATAGCACACTTCGTCCGCTTTCAATAAAGGCTTTAATATTATCCAGGGCACCATTGGCATTACTGATGTCCGTATAGCAGTCGCCAAAGCCCAGTATCAGCATATCATAGGACTTGTGTTCCCCATTTACCGTAAATATAAGCTTATCCGTTTCCTCCGGAGCATTGATATCATAGGCTTGACCCGCTCCCACATAGAGATTGAGAAATTCATTAACCGATATTGTCTTAATTCGTACATTAAAATCCTCAAGATCCTTCGTGTATCGATAGAACAGGCTTGTTTTCCCTGCCCCCGGATTCATCAGGGCTTCCAGATTCACGGTGGCGGTATCGGCAGTAATCTGCAGGACATTAATCTGTGTCCGTAATGCTTCCGCTGCAGTCAGCGGTACAGAGGTAAATGCCGCAAAGCCTGAGATTTCATCACGTAATACGAGCTCTCCTGCCTTATTTACCTTCAGCTTCCAGGGTAATGCATCAGCATATTTCTCACTGAGGGCTTTGGTACTACGGATTATAGTGCCGGCCTGTGCCTGTCCATGATCAATGATCTCTTGCGCAGTATATCTGCCGTCCGCATTCTGATCCACAAGCACCTCCCACTCATACAGCTCATCGGCTGCCGAGCCGGCGGGAGCATTGATTGTAAACTCGAACCGGAGTGTCCGGTCAGTTATCCGTGTCGACGGATCTGCCTCCTGATAGGCTACAGGAGAGGATAATACCGTGATAGACAGCGGATCCGTAGAAAGCTGTCGGATCAGCTTATTACTTGCAGCAGAATAGGTCGCCGTCTGAAGGAAATGGTCCGTATTATAAAGGTTATCCGCCCCTTGATTGTCATTAAGAAAATCATACAGCTGGGAGGAATCATCAAGGATATTCCTATTGCACTCGTACAGCTCCTTCTCCAATAAAACCGGGAGCCCGGCCTCCACATATTCCTGCAGTGCTGTCCTCTTAAGTCCGGTGATATCATTACCGGAATAGCGGTACAGATCCGCTGAGTTGAACATCTCCCTATTAAGATAGCCCTTCAAGAGGTTCAACCGGTTGGTCGAAGTATCGGAATAGAAGTTAATATACTGAGCTGCCTTAAGAATGGAACCAGCTTCCATTAAGCTGCCCTTCAGATTATCATAACCTACGACCCGGTCACCCACATGCAGGTAGATCAGTCCGTCCAGGGCAGGGTCGTTATACCGGGTTTTACCGTAGGGATCCAGATTCATCGTACCGGTATTGGCTCCAATATAGATCAGATCATAGGTGCTGTTAAGGTCCTCCGTCCTGCCTATGAATTCCGCTGTGGTCTGCTGTTCCAGCTCAAGAATCCCGACAAGCCCCGGCAGCAGCTGCCGTACCTTTGATACGGTCAGGGAAAAATCCTTACAGGGCTCTAGCTCAAGTATCTTTAATCTCCGGTCAACCGGTACACCGTACTTCTGATTGCGAAGCAGATATTCCACCGCCTGCAGAGGGATAGCATCTGCAGGACGTACTCCTTTGGAGCTCTCCAGGTAATCGAATAAGTCCGTATTGTAATCATAGGCCGTACCGGTATGATCTAGAATACTGTGGGACTCAAGAAAATATTGAACGATATTGGAGGTTCCGTTATAGGAATAGGTATTCCGTATCACACAGTCATGGCAGCTTCCTGCGATCCAGGCAACAAGAAAATCCCTGCCGTTCAGATAATTCTTATAAGCCTCCTGGGCAATATAGGCAGGTTTGGAGCCATCGGGATAAAAGGGAAGGAAGGTATACTCACTCCAATATAATCTGGAGGCAGCTGATAAGGCGGGCTCCGGAAAGGCTCCGGTTGACCGTCCCGAGTCCGAATCCGTAATAATCCTCGGAGCTTGTTCTCCACCGTTTGTATTCAGATAGAGATTATAAAATTCTATTGGATTACTCTGCCTAAGCATAAGACACAGCTTATAGATATTATTGGTAAAACCATTAGCAGACTCTGTCGATACTAATCCGGTGGATGGCAGGGAGGTACCGGGCGGAGCTGTAATGCAGGTTATATCATAGATCAGGGCTGCCCTATTCTCTACAACACCTACCTTCATGAAGAGCTCCATCGTGGTTTGCCAGTCCAGATCATGCTCAAGGAAGCTCCGGGAATAGCGATCCGCTGTCTTTACCTTACCGGAGGTGTCCCTTCCGTAATTCTCCCACAGATTGATAATGGTCTCCGGACCCGCCTGAGCCCTGGGGCTGATGCTGATTAAATCTGCATTTGCAATCAGGTCTATCTCTCCATTCTCATCCGCTTGGGAGAGGGACTTGTTATAGTTACCCTGATCCTGCAAATCATAATATTTAGAAAACTTAGCTACATTAGACCCCAGCTCCTCCGGAGTGATCGTCACAACCCTGACCTGATAGCTGTCCAGCCGGTCCTCACTGATATGCAGCACCTGACGCTTAAATACTTCCTTATTCTTAAATTTCCAAAGGTTAGAAGGTTCATAGCAGGACAGGTCTGCCCGATAACGCCACTCGGCAGGATCATCACTACTTTCCAGCTTTACCTTATGTATGACCTCAAAGGCCCCTTTGGCAACGGAATCCACCGGTCCCCACAGAGGATTTTCATAGGTGGATAAGCTGATATCAACCGGCTCCTGGCCGCCAATCAGATACCCAATCTGCCCCATCCCACGATAGGGAACGATCTCCAGAATAAGAAAGGGGTTCTCCGATGTACCGGTAGGTGCCGAAGGGTTAAAGCCCGGGAATTTAAGATATCCGTTTTCCGTACCTGAAGCTTTTGCCTGCCTGACAATAAAGCCGACAGCCAACAGGCAACCAAACAGAGTTACCGATAGGGCTATCGCTATAATCAGTTTTTTTGTGTTCCAGGCTCTCTTCATATTTACCTCTCATTCCTGCTCACGATTTATGCGCATTTGAAGTTTGTGTCGAGGACGACACAGGCACAAACTTTGTGAGTTCTTACCTCCACTCCGCCGTTAATTGCGGATCAAACATCAGCTATCCATTGGTTGAATACGGTTTCGAAGCATGATGGATATTTCTTGGACAGTATAGGTACAGTCATTTAGTTGCAATCGTAAGGAAAATTCAATCCGGTTATTCTTATTGTCTGACCCGGTATCTACCACTTGAAGCCCTTCTACATATCTTCCGAACAGCTTCCAGTCACCGGATTGTGTTCCCCCGTAGGAAACCTTTTCAAATACAAGGGTATGGCTTGAACTGTCAAGAGTAATAATATAGAGCACCTCTCTCTGCTTGATTCTTAAGGTATCCGTAGCCGGTTCAAATTTCACATTCTCCGCTTCAAGGATCAGATTCTCCAGTTGATTCTGTATGGACTGTGCCTCCATCTGGAGAGTAATCTCCTCATTGGTTCTTCGGTAATTACCGGAGCAATAATACAGAAAGGAGGCAATCGAACCAATGACAATCATAGAGACTGCCATTGCAATGATCAGCTCCACAATGGTAAATCCTTTGCTATCCTTTATCATCGTTACTCCTTGGATAAATCTTTGCTATCCCTTATCATTATTACTCCCTGGATAAATCTTTGCTATCCTTTATTCATTACTCCTTGGGTACCCCCTACTTCGGACCATTGGCCCTGCTTACTTCACCCAGTGTCTTCCCGTCTCAGGGATACAGGTTATTTCAGAGGTATGGCTTGGTCCATGAATCCGGATATATTCATAACCCGGATCAAACGCCCCGGAGCTTCGCTCAAAGCTGATGCGGAGGCTTTCCCCAGCTTCCAGATAATCTTCGCCTTCTGTTTCCTTTTTATAGAAAAGAGTTATGCCTTTCGCTAACCTTCTGCCCGATTCTGCATCCAGACCGGCTTCACCCGAAGCAGCCTGTGGACTGGCCTTCAGATATATCCTATCACCGATGCAATACAGATACAGATATTGCTTCTGGCTCCGGCTCATTGTATCCATCCGAACTTCCTCCATTACGGAATCAATCAGCCTGGCAGCCTTTGCCGTATCGGCCGTCCGAAGCAGGCCAAACAGACTGACTGTACCGGTAGCAAGAATGGCTAGGATTGCAATTACCACGATCAGCTCCAATAATGATACTCCTCGATTATCCCTTAATCGCATTATCCTTCCTCCGGTACGCTCCTGTAATCAATTCGTGACAGCACACAATCGTGTGACAGCTCAAAACAGTGTGAATTGCTCTTCATTCACACTACTCCTTTATGCTGCCACTTCGTGGCAGTTCAAAACAGTGTGAATTGCTCTTTCATTCACACTACTCCTCATTCTTCCTCCATTTACTGAACCCGATTAAATCGGAGACGTTTATATTCTCCATAGTGTTGCCCGTATCGGCAATGGAGCTTCCTGCTTCGTATGCTCTGAAATACCGGTTAATCTCAGGATTTCCCACACCCAGGATTGACCGTACAATAGCTTCCGAGGATTTTACCGATGCTCCCCCGTCTAACAGAATATCCTTGCCGGAAAGGATCAGTCCTTTATACGCTCCTGATACCCTGACTGTGCCCGTAGCGATTATGATTCCCTGTCTGCCACAAGATGGCAGACTACTTCCGCTATGTGGGAGACTACTGCCATCTTGTGGCAGTATTCCATCGGCAGGAATAGTAAATTCAAATTCCGATGGAGTACCTACCTCATTATTTACGATATAAACGACGTTCTCCCCAATTATAACCGTTGATACTCCGCTAATCTCTTCTTGTAATTTTTCCGAATTGATGATGGAACGAAACAAGGAGGCCGTATCATAAACCGCTCTTCCGGATACGGGTTCCAGACTGCTCTTCATGGAATCATCACGGCTGACCAGCTGCTTTGCAATCTGCTCCAGCGCCAGCAGAGAACCGCTACTGTCCTCCTCTGCTGTAGGCTCCACTGTGTTGGGAAGAAGAGCGCTCAAATTAATAGCATTGTATGTAAATAAATTCCCTGTACTGATGATGCTGCCCGGAGTGTTATTAATATAGATACTACCCGCATTTCGATCGATCTGATTGTCAAAATCAATAATTCCTCTTGCTTCTCCGTTTTTATAAGCCTCATAATACTTCTGCATGTATTTATCAGCCAAGGCTTCCGACTTAAATTTAATATAATAATATACATATTTCTGACCGCCGGTAAATTCCTGGAACAGATTAAGAAAGCCATCGGCATAATCCGTTATCTTAAACGGAAAGAAGGTACCTAATTCTTTGTTATAATCCACCTCCGGTTCCGTCTGTTCTGTCGAATGAAAGGCCCGGTACACCTCATAGGGAACCGGATTAACCCCACACCATAGGAATTCGGCAGGAACAAGATAGGCAGCTTCATTTGCCTTCAAGGCTATGGATTCACCGGTATAGATATCCGCT
>JAEYQV010000058.1 GCA_023409835.1 Bacillota bacterium | reverse complement strand
TTCTTTGAAGGGAAAACCCAGATGGAAGTGGCGAAGGAGATCAATATCTCCCAAGCCCAGGTCAGCCGTCTGGAAAAATCGGCACTGAAAAACATGAAGAATTACCTGGTATAGGCCTGCAGAATTCCACTCATTACAAGGGAAGCGATTTATCGTTTCAATGAAATGGCATCGGACATAAACAGGGAGCTTTGTGGGTGGAGAGCATGTATTTACATTATGCTCCGGTACCAGGAGCCTATGCGGCGATAAAGAATCCGAAAGGATTGGAGTATACGCTTCTTTTCCATAAGCTTTTAGGAAAGGGGAGTAATCACTTCATCCTTGGATGAATTGATTTATCATAGAAAGGACGATTGGGCAAATACCTCAGGGTAGATTCTGGGTATTTGCCCTTCGCTCTGTTCTCCTTACGATCTGGGATTTTCATGGGCTATTATAAGTCATCGTATTGATAATGGGGCATTCCGGGATCTATTGAGACCGGTGGAAAAATAAACTAGTGATATACTTTGCTTTGTATATATAATATAATAATTGTGAAATAATACAGTAGGAAACGGTAAGTAGCCAGGGCAGGCATGATATAAGGAAGGGATTTTTTCGTTAGGAGGAAAAGGAAGATGACAAGAAGAAAGTATATCTATATGATGGTTATTATTACGTCTGTGTTCTTCCTGTCCTGTAAAGGGAAGGATCGGCAGCCGGAAGAGGAGAACGGGATTACTTCAATACCGAATACAACGAAGGAGCTGTCTCCGACACCGGAGCCTGCAGCCGCCACAAATATACCCGAAGATAATCCGGTAGGTGAGAATGGAAAGAGGATTTCCTATCAGCTCACGGATGCCAGCTATTTGAAGGGGGAGATAAACATTCGATATCCTCAGCTCTCAGGATTGGCTGATAAGGATAAACAGGATAGTGTTAATGAGCTGATTCGTAAGGATGCACTGAAGGATATAGAACAATACCAAACAGAGAATGGAACCCTTGAAATAAACTATAAGGTTTCCTTTCAGGGAGAGAATCTATTAAGCATTCAGTATATTGTTTATTCCAGCTTCCCCGGGGCAACCCATCCAAATCACAATTTTTATACCACAAATATAAATCTAAAAAACGCATCCAGAGTAAGATTGGCCGATGTAGTGAAAATAAACGATTCCTTTGTTACAGAATTTAAAAAGGGCAGTAAGTATACCGACCCTATCCGGGATGCGGATCAGGAGCTACAGACCTTACTGGAGGATAATATCAATGCTCTGACGGCTGCCGAAATTATGGATGCAGACGGTTTATCCGGCGATACACCCTATTACAGCTATTTTACGAAGGAAGCCTTAGGGATCGGGATCGAAGTACCCTATGCCGTCGGTGGCTATGCATTGTATGAAATTTCCTACCAGGAGATCCTAAGCTATATAATAAGTGAGAATGAGATATGGGTAGATTTCCCGGAGCTTCTGCCACAGCCCGGAAATCACGCTGTCAGCAGCGAAGGGATACCATTTACCGCGAACAGTCCGGAGGAATTCATACCGGAGGGATACCAGCTATGTGAATTATACGGTGAGAAGATATTGGTTAAGGGAGATCTGAATCAGGACGGGGTCAATGACCTCGCTCTTGTAATTGAGGGGACTGCGAAGGATGGAAGCTCCGCTCCCAGGATACTGATCATTGCCTTCAGTAAAGAGGATGGAACCTATGAAAGATCAGTCATTGCCAGAGATGCGATATTAAGATCGGATGAAGGCGGTATCTGGGGAGATCCGTTTGAGGGAATATCGATTCAAAAGGGAACAATCCATATGTCCTTCTATGGAGGAAGTGCCTGGAAATGGGCGAATCGCTATCAATTCCGCTATCAGGAAAATGATTGGTATCTGATCGGGGCTACGGAAACGGTATTCAACGTAGAGCATAATGTGGATACGGAGAAGGATTATAACCTGTCAACCGGGGCCTATATCATAACGAATTATGCTGAGGATGGTGCGAAGACGGTTACAAACGGTACTTATAATAAAAGGAACCGGTATCGCCTTGAAGCTTTTGATACCGGTAATGAGGATATCTTTGAGTTTGAAATGCCTCCTTCCGAACAAGCCGGTCAATCGAAGGAGGATATTATAATCCTTCCGGTCGTTGCAGAGGGGACTTTGCTGGGTGGCTTCGATGGCAGGGAATGGGTGGATGCCGATGGGACGGCTGCTTTGCTGAAGGGCGGAGAAGTCTATCAATTATTCACGGGGTATGAATTCGCAGGAAAGGCTAAGGGGAAAGCTCCGGAGGCAGACATAGATTTTGGATCCTTCTATCATCTGGATATGTTGGAGGAAGTTACATATGACCTGGCAATCGGTTCTAAAGCAGAAGTCCTCAGTCCGAAGCGAAGAAGGGAAGAGGCTTCTTACTATAAAAAAATCATACAGGAATTCTTCCGGGAGATCGGACATCCGGAGTATCAGATCAGTCATACGGAGGGGATCAGCCTTGACTTGGATCAGGATGGTGATTGGGAGGATATCATCTGTACCTATCGATATCCGAAATCACCGTATTATCAGGTGAAGGCAGAGGGAAACTATTCTTATACCCTACTGTATGATAACGGCAGGATCAGCATAATAGACGAGGCTTACCGCGATATAGCGGAGGAAGGCGATGGTTCGGAGTTTGAGAAGGGAACAGAGATTATTATGCTGTATACGACCTCTGTATTGGGTTCGGTCGATATAGACGGAGATGGAACATATGAAGTTGTGATCGGAGAAAACTGGTTTGAGGGCTGGGGCTATAGTGTCTATGAATATCGGGCAGGCAGCCTGAAGAAAGTACTGGGAATGGGCTTCAGTATATAAACCAGGATTGGAGTATTCCAGAGAAAGTCGCAAGAGGTGATGAGATGACAAAGAACAAGAAGCATATAACAGAGCTTACAAGAAAGCAGCTGCAAATAGGCAGCAAAGTCTATGAATATTATGATCTGAACGTTCTGGAGAGAGAGGGCTATGATATTCGTCGGCTTCCTTATTCCATCAAAATACTATTAGAGTCGGTACTGCGCCAATGGGATGGGAGAGTAATTACCGAGGAGCATATTCATAGTCTGGCGGACTGGGTAACCTTAAGAGGAAGTGTGGAGGAGGTACCCTTTAAGCCTGCCAGAGTAATCCTTCAGGATTTTACCGGGGTACCGGCGGTATTGGATCTGGCTTCTATGAGAGCAGCGCTGAAAGCAACCGGAGGGGATGGGGAAAGTATACTACAAATTATAAATCCTGAGGTGGGAGTGGACCTGGTTATTGATCACTCCGTACAGGTTGACTGCTATGGCAGCCCGGAGGCGTTGACAGAGAATATGAGGCTGGAGTTTGAGCGTAACGGCGAGCGATACCGTTTCTTAAAATGGGCGCAAAATGCCTTCGGTAATCTGACGATTGTTCCCCCGGCCACCGGTATCGTCCATCAGGTGAATCTGGAATATCTTGCAAAGGTAGTCCAGGTCAAGGAGGACAACGGTAAGAGTCTGATCTATCCCGATACTTTGGTCGGAACGGATTCTCATACAACGATGATCAATGGTCTCGGAGTACTTGGCTGGGGCGTCGGCGGTATTGAGGCTGAAGCCGGTATGCTGGGGCAGCCCTCATACTTCCCTGTACCGGAGGTGGTAGGTGTAAGACTTACGGGCAGTCTATCCCTGGGTGCTACCGCAACGGATCTGGCTCTCAGGATAACCCAGCTGCTCCGACAAAGAGGAGTGGTGGGCAGATTCGTTGAGTATTTTGGGGAAGGGGTGGACTCGCTATCCCTGGCCGATCGGGCGACGGTTGCCAATATGGCTCCGGAATACGGTGCAACCTGTGGTTTTTTCCCGGTGGACGAAGAAACCTTAAACTACCTGAAACTAACCGGCAGGTCTGAGGAACAGCTTGAATTAATCAGAACCTATCTGCAGGCGAATGGAATGTTCTATTCCGATAAGAAGGAAGAACCGGTATATACAGATATAATTGAACTGGATTTATCAACGGTGGAGACCGCTCTGTCCGGTCCGAAGCGTCCGCAGGATCAGATCCCGCTCAGCCTTATGAAACAGGCCTTTCTGAATAGCCTAACGGCACCCGTTGGTAATCAGGGCTATGGGTTGAAGGAGGACGAATTACAAAAGGAAGTGCGGGTTGTCCTCCCTGATGGCAGAGAAAGTACGATGAGGACCGGAGCGGTAGCAATCGCGTCGATCACCTCTTGCACGAATACCTCCAATCCGAGTGTAATGTTCAGTGCCGGATTGTTGGCAAAGAAAGCAGTCGAGAAGGGGCTTACGGTGCCTGCCCATGTGAAGACCTCACTGGCACCCGGTTCCAGAGTAGTAACTGCTTATCTTAAGGCAGCCGGGTTGCAGCCATATTTGGATCAGCTTGGCTTCCATACAATCGGTTACGGCTGTGCCACCTGCATCGGTAATTCCGGTCCGCTTCCGGAGCCGGTAAGCAGGGCTGTTTCAGAGAAGGATCTGCTGGTCGCCTCGGTATTATCCGGTAACCGTAACTTTGAAGGCAGAATTCATTCCCAGGTAAAAGCAAATTATCTGGCCTCCCCGCCCCTGGTCGTTGCCTATGCTCTGGCCGGAACCATGAACATTGATCTGATGAAGGAGCCCATCGGTAAGGACCGGGAAGGTAATTCTGTCTACATTGAGGATATCTGGCCCTCCGACCGGGAGATTGACGAGCTGTCCCGAACGTACATGAAACCTGAGTTGTTTCAAAGGGAATATCAATCCATCTACGGAAATAATGAGCTTTGGAATTCCATCAAGGCTGGAACGGGAAGCAGCTATGGCTTCGATGAGACCTCTACGTATATTCAGAATCCGCCGTTCTTTAAGGGGATGGAGCAGGAACCGGAGCATCTTAAAGCTTTAACCGGTTTAAGAGTATTGGCTATGCTCGGAGATTCTGTTACCACAGATCATATCTCCCCTGCCGGAGCAATCGGCAGGAATACTCCGGCAGGAAAATATCTGCTGGAGCATGGAACAGAAGCTAAGGATTTCAATACCTACGGTTCCAGAAGGGGAAACCATGAGGTCATGATGAGAGGAACCTTCGCTAATATCCGGATTCGCAACAAGCTGGCACCGGGAACAGAGGGCGGCTTTACGACCTACTGGCCGACCGGAGAGCTTCTGACGATCTTTGATGCCAGCATGAGGTATCAGCAACAGGGAACCGGATTAGTTGTGCTGGCAGGTAAGGATTATGGTATGGGCTCTTCCCGCGACTGGGCAGCGAAGGGACCGAGTCTGCTGGGAGTTAAGGCTGTTCTGGCAGAGAGCTTCGAACGCATCCACCGCTCCAACCTGGTGATGATGGGCATTCTGCCCCTGCAATATCTGGAGGGGCAGACGGCTGACAGTCTGGGACTGTCTGGTGAAGAGAGCTTTGAGATTCTGATTGACGAGTCCGTGAAACCCAGGGATATCCTTAAGGTAACGGCAAGGGCTTCAGATGGGAGACAAATAGAGTTTAAGGCGCTGGCACGCTTTGATTCGGCAGTGGATATCGACTATTACCGTCACGGCGGAATTCTTAGGATGGTCTTACGACAGAAAATCAACAAAGTAGTAGCAAATCAACAAAGTGCAAGTAAATCAGGACGTTAATATTGATGGGAAATGATAACAATTCAGGACGTCAACATCGATAGACATGATAATAACAATTTAGGACATCAACATCGATGGATATGATAACAATAAATCAGGACATCAACATAAACAATGATATCATAAGGATAATGCGGCTTCCAGCTTAGCCAGCTGGATACAGCCCATAATGCCCTGCTTTCCGCCCAGGGAAGAGGGTACGATATAATGCTGGAGGTCTTCCAACTGAGGGGTCTTAAGGTAACCATTCAACAGCTCTTTTACCTGCTTACGGAGGAGGGGGAAGAGCTGTTCCTGATTCATAACCCCGCCGCCAAGTACGATTTTATGAGGAGATAGTGTCAGGATATAATTTACGATTCCCTGTGCCAGATAATATGCTTCAATTTCCCAGACCAACGGATTGTCCTTTAACTCCTGAGCCTTCTTTTGATATCGTTTCTCAAGGGAGGGACCGGAGGCTAACCCCTCCAGGCAGTTTGGATGATAAGGACATACTCCGCCGAAGTTAGATGAAGGAGAAGCATACTTAGAATCAAGGATATCCGGAGAATACCAGGGATCCTTAGGATGCATGGACAGCAGGATATGTCCGGCCTCCGGATGCAGCATTCCGTGTAGCAGGGCACCGTTAAGATAGACACCGACGCCGATTCCGGTTCCTACCGTGATATAGATACCGGAGGCTAATCCCCGGATACAACCCCAAGTGGCTTCCCCCAGGACGGCAGCATTGACATCGGTATCAAAGCCGACCGGGACTCCTAAGGCTGACTTAAGTGCTCCGGCGATATTATAATCCGCCCAAGCTAGTTTCGGAGTGGATGTGATATATCCGTAGGTTTTGGAAGAACGATCCGGATCTACCGGACCGAAGGAGCCGATTCCTATGGCTACGATTTCTTTATTCTTAAAATATTCTATGATTTGCGGCATGGTTATAGCAGGGGTCTCGGTTGGAATACTGTGCTGCTCCAGTATTTCTCCGTTTTCATTACCAATCGCCAGAACCATCTTCGTACCGCCGGCTTCCAGGGCACCATATAGCATTCTTATTACCTCCGTCATCTGTAGTTTTCGTTTATATCTATCCCATTATAATGGCATTATCCGGCAGAAGCAATATGGAGAACACAAAAGATTATTCCAATATGGAGAACACAAATGATTATTCCAATTACGAAAACACGAAAGATTGTTTCAATTACGAAAACACGAAAACTGTTTCAATTACGAGAACACGAAAATTGTTTCAATTACGAGAACACGAAAATTGTTTCAAGTACTGATTAGAAAAGCTGAGCTTCCGGCGGTGCTATGGTTATCAGGAATAGCATTATACAGGAACAGAAGTTTTTCATACTAAATATAATGACGGACTGCATAAAATGTAATAACTGATTATTTGGAGCCCGGTCGTATGAAAAGATGGAGGAATCTGTGCCTTATTTTTATACTGACGCTCATCGTGGCGTCAGCTGATTTTCTGTTCGAGGGAGAGGAAATGCCCGTATCGGATTCGTACGAGCATTATACCGAGGGTGAGTATTGGAGAGAAGCAAAGGGCTGGTTCAATACGGAGCTAACGAGTCTTATTTCCTCTGAAAGCTTTCGAGAAGTGATGGATACTTCGGAGAAAGGTATTGCTACGAAGCAATATCTCTTCCAGGAGATTCACTATCATAAGGATGGTATCGACGCAGTATACCCGCATTTTGTTTCAGGGGCCTCCGTGGAGGTGATGGCGGATTGGAATCGCATCATTGATAAGGATTTTCAAAAAATACTGGATATCTACTCCTTTCAACCATATCCCTTACCGACTCCGGAGCCGGCTGCCCGGGAAGGGGCAGAGCTTGGGCTGCCAACTCCTACGGCTGCACCGGAAAAAGCAGACATTACCTTCCTTAGCATTACCTATGAGATAAAGTCGGCAGATGATCATAATTTCAGTTTATTTTATCTGGCTGCCTTTCATCCGGAATTCGTGGCTCATCCGACCCAGCTGGCTTATACCACCAATATCAATCTGACAGCCTCTAAGCGACTGAGCCTAAGTGATATCATAAGAATTAATAATGCTTTTGTGGAGGACTTCAGGAGTTGGGATATCATAACCACTGAGCCGGTAAATGAGGAATTTAATCAGGCAGTGCGGGCTTATGTGGAAAGTCTTTCGGACCGGGAGCTCCTGATTGGTTTTCAGACTGCGGATATCATAGGAACCGGGAATTATCTCGGTATTTACAGCTATCTTCCTCCGGGAAGATTGGGCATCAGTCTATCGGTACCGAATTATCTGGGAGACCATGTGGAGTTCGAGAAGAATATCAATGAGCTTAAGAGCTATCTGCTCCCGGCTTCTCAGACCGTTGAACATATCATACAGCAATAATTCCGGACGGGCGGCTGCCCATATTTCGAGCAGCAGCCCTTTTATAATAGGTCGATATAATTTACAACTTTAAAAAAGGTGTAAGAAATGGTAAGATAATAACAGACATATACAGAGGTGCGTTACTGAGGATAAGGAGGCTTTGATGAATTCGTACATTTATGAAGCGATCGAACATGGTGTCAAATTTCCTGCCAAGATATTTGTTACGTCTATCGGGCAGTCCAGCTACCATTGGCATTACGACTATGAGCTGATCTTAGTTTTGAAGGGTTCCGTTTCCTTAAAGCTATGGCCGGAGTCCTGCATTATAAATGAAGGTAACATCGTACTGATTAACAGTAAGGTCGTTCATGGACTCAGCGAAATGAACGGGAATAATATCTGCCTGATTATTCAGATGAAGCAGGAATTATTTGAAAACAGGAAGGATCGGAATCAGAACTATCAATTCTATCTCAATTCTTCTACTGATGTAGTTAAGCCAAAGGTGCCTTATGAGATCTTTACCCGCACGGCTGCCGGGATTGGGTTAAGGTGCTATGAAGATACTCTTTTGAGCTATTACCGGATTCAGGCCCTTCTCTATACACTGGTGGCGGATATCTTCGAATATACACAGTATGATATCAGACAGTATGCGGATAAGAACACAACAGCGGAAGAAGCGAATACCCTGCTTCGAATCATTGAATTCGTAGAGCAGAGATTTTTAGATGAGAATCTTGCGGAAGAGCTCTGCCGGTATATCGGAATGAGTGACAAGACCCTATACCGCTTCTTAAAATCCCATACGAACCTGACCCTGAAGGAATTAACCATTTCAATTAAGCTGGAGAAGACCCTGCATATGCTAACCCGGACAGATAAGTCCATCGCCATGATAGCACAGGAATGCGGCTTCGGTACGGATAAGACCTTTTACAGGATATTTAAGAATCAATTCAATAAGACGCCGAACGAATACCGCCAAGGCGGAACCGGGTTGGAGGAAAATAAGCAGGTACAGGGATATATTGATTACAGCATGAAGGAAGCAATCAGCTTAATGATGAAATTTATCTAGGATACTGGAGGAGAGGTATGAGGTGTGACAGAAGCTGCCGGTTAAGTTATACGGATAGGGCGAAGGAATTGATTGCCGGACTTACCCTGGAGGAGAAGGTCAGCCAGATGAGCGGCATCGGCTATTATTTCGGCGGT